>CAKOOJ010000002.1 GCA_934098385.1 uncultured Bacilli bacterium | reverse complement strand
TTGTAGGAGGAATAAGACTACTTTCAAAATGTATATTATTACTATACTTTTAAATATTTCTAAAATATAATAAAGCAATTTATTCATATATACACTCCCTCTCATTTGATATGATTGGGTAAGCACTAAACAAAATAAAGCTCTGGTTATATATACTACACTAAAGTATTTAAATATTTTGTCGAAATATAAAAAAAATTAAGATTTATTATATATATTAAATACTTTTTATTTAATAAACATTTATGCAAAATAAAATACCTATAAATAAATTATAGATATTTTTATCGATATATAATTTGATAAATACATTATATTAATAATATTTATTGAGCAAAATAAGCGTAATCTTATCAAAAAATATATAGAAAATAAATGGTTGACTATGGATTACATTGCAAAATATTTAATCAACCAAAACTACCAAAAAGTAAAATAGTAGTTTTTAATTAAATTAATAAAAAATTAAGATTTAATCTACAAATAACTTCAAACTATAAACAAAGTCATCAATTATTTTATTTTTGCATTTTAAATTATTATTTTTTATAAATCTAATTGACTCCATTATACCATACTTTTTATAATAGTCAATACTATTTTCTTCAAAAATATGTTCTATACTTTTTATAATTAATTCCTTTATATCAGGTGTTCTAAATTTTAATTTAACAAGGTTTAATAAGTTATTATCTACTTTTCTTGAAATAAATTTATATAGTTTAAACTTTTTAAAATAATATTTATAACCATCAAGTTTATTAAAGTATAATAAAGTATCATAATACCCCATATAATAGTTATTTACTATATCCTTATTATCAAAAAATATAACAGGACCAGTATCCTTAGTTGGTGCAATTTCTTTTACTTCAGTCTTACTTATTAATTTCTTTTTAGAAATACCAATGCCATTAATTCTTATTGCAATAACTTTATTACATCCCATTTTTTCTAATAATGAAATAGGTAAATTATTAGAAACTCCTCCATCTAAATAATAAGAATTATCTATTATTTTCTCCATCTTAAATACTGGAAGATAGCTAGAAGCCATAATATATTCAGATAATTTTCCATTTTTTATATCTTTTATAGTTAATTCTAATGGTTTTAAATCCCTTAATCTGACTGTAACTAAGCCATAATTAATATGACTTTTTCTAATCTTTTCTTCATCTATATATTTATCCAAAATATCTTTATATTTTGTAATATCTAATCCTTTATTTTTTAATAATTTATTTAACTCACTAAAAGAAGTTTTTATATTTTCTTTATTTATAGTAAAATGTTTTTTTAGTTTTACTATATCTTTATTAATTCCAATTATTTCACTATCAGCATTTAACCACAAATCTTTAGCAAGTTTAATATTATCTTGAGCAATCAAAGCAGCATTTAATGAACCTATAGACGTACCAGCAACCGCATCAAATTTATAACCCATTTCAGTTAATGCTACGTAAGCACCTATTTCATAAGAGCCTTTTGCTCCACCACCTTCCAAAGCCAAACCTAACATACTACTCTCCATAATCTATAGATAAATTTATAAAATCTTTATCCATTAATAATTCATGCATAAATTCTTCTTCATTTTCAACACTTAATTCTTCTATTCTATCCACTCTACATTTGCTAGAAATTATAATAGATTTTACTTTCTCTACACATTTATCAACATCATCATTTATTACAACATAATTATATTTATTAACTTCATTTATTTCTTTATATGCAGTTTTGAATCTTTCAATAATTTGTTCCTTAGTTTCAGTTTTTCTATTAATTATTCTTCTCTTAATTTCTTCCATAGATGGAGCTAAAATAAATATAGTTAATATATTAGGAAATTTTTGTTTTATTATTTCAGCACCTTGTACATCTATTTCTAAAATAACATCTTTACCTTCATTAAGTAAATCAATAACTTCTTTTTTAGGAGTACCAAAATATTCCCCATACCTAACACAAGCATATTCTAAAAAATCTCCATTTTTGATTTTATTTTCAAATTCTTCTCTACTTACAAAATAATAATCAACACCATCCACTTCTCTAGGTCTAATAGGCCTAGAAGTATAAGATGTAGCTAAACATAAATTATCATTTTCATTTAATAATTTATTTATTATAGTACCTTTCCCAGCACAAGTAGTTCCAGATATAATAATTAATTCTCCAGTTTTTTTAGTTCTTATCATTATTTACCTCTCTTTTTTATTGACTTGTTATATATTAAACATTTATTAATAATTTTATAATATAATTTTTTTTCAGCTTCTAACTTAATAACAATATCTTCACTTATATTAAGTATATCAATATCATAAGTCTCAATAATACGTAATTCATCTTCATTTAAATATTTTAAAGTTTCATTTTCACTTTTCTTATTATTATATTTATTCATAATCTCATAAAACTTATTATATATTTCTTTATAATCATTTTGATACACAACTATCTTATCTTCAATATTGTTATCTTTTAAACAAACATTTAAATTTTTATATACATAATTAGTTATTTCATCTAATAATTCTTTTTGATAAAATATAATATAATCTCTTATTTTTTTATTTTCACCACTATTAATATAATTCAAGGTCTTTATTTTATCTAGAATTTTAGATATATTTTCATCAATTATAATAGGAATTTCATTAAATGAAATAAGTTTTTTATCTCTAATAGCATTTTCCAAACGTTTTAAAAACAATTCTAATATTAATAAATCATCTAAATTTCCTTTTTTTAAATCATTATAGTTATCATTATTTTTTTCTTTATATATTTCTATTTTTTTAATTATATTATTTATAATTCTATTTAATTCGATTTTTTTATCTGTACTTAACTTAGTTATTTTTTTATATTTATTTATATCTAACTCACATCTATTAAGCAAGTCTATAACATCTTTATTCATTTCTTGACTTAATTCTAATTCTTTATTATAAATTTGTAATTGAAATGAATTTTTATTATTCATTTCACTATTAATTTCATCAACTATTTCATGAGTTATATTTTTTACAATCTCTTGATTTAATTTAGCTTCCATATATTTCCTCTCTAAATATTATTTGTTTTCTTTAATATATAATTTGTTAAAGCTTTTAATTTATCAAATATATACATACTACATATAAATAATACTATAAATATTAATATTGTATCTTTATTTATGTAGCTAATGTTAAAGAAACTATATTGATATATTGCACAATATCCAAATGCTATAAGTAAAAATGCCATTAAACAACCTCTAAGTAAGTTGTAAGGTTTACAAATATTATTTAAAAATATAAATCCAGTTGTAGCAGTTAAAAATACAGTTAGTGTACTACATAAATCAGCATCTAAATTAAAATGTATTTCAAATAATTTTATAATTATTACATTGAATACTACAGTTAGAGCACTTGGTATACTTTTCATAAATACTTTCAGCAAAAAGTTTCCTTTTACTAATTCATTATTAGACTCCAAAGCTAATATAAATGAAGGAATTCCTATTGTAAACATTGTTATTAATGTTAAATGTATTGGTATAAAAAAGTATTCAGTACTTAAATAAACACATGCCAATATTAATATAATTGTAAATATAGTTTTACTTAGTAGTAGTGAAGAACTTCTCTCAATATTATTTATACTTCTTCTACCTTCTTTTAATATTTTTGGTAAATTATCAATTTTAGAGTCTAAAAGTACAAATTGACTTACGTTTTTAGCCGCTTCACTTCCGTTAGCCATCGCTATAGAACAATCAGCAGTTTTAAGAGCCAAGCAATCATTTACACCGTCACCAGTCATTGCTACAAAATGATTATTATTTTGCAAACAATTTACTATTTTCTTTTTTTGATCTGGCTTTACTCTACCCAAAATATTATATTCTTTAATAATTTTATCTATATCATCATCAATAACATCGGACATGTCTATAGCCTTAATATCACTTATACCAGCACGCATTGCAATTTTAGCAACTGTTTCTGGATTATCTCCACTAATTATTTTTATATCTACACCTTGCTCTTTAAAATAATTTAGTGTTTCATTAGCATTTTCTTTTATTTTATCTTGTATCAAAATAAAACCTATTGGTTCTATATCATCTAATTTTTTTAAATCTTTCCCTTTTGCTAGCAATAAAACTCTATAATCTTTTTGATATTCCTTAATACAATCAAATTTTTCTTTGCTTATATTTTCTGGACTACCTAAAAAATATGTTCCTTCTTTAAAATTAACCCCACTATATTTCCTAATACTAGAAAAAGATAAAGTTTCTAATATAGTGTAATCTTCACTATTCCCAACATATGTTAAAATAGATTTAAAAGTAGGAGAAGGATCATCCAAAGCATTTACATAATTAGATAATATATCTTTTATCTTTTCAACATCATTATTTTTATATGGAATAATATCTTTTACTTCCATAATACCTTCAGTAATAGTACCAGTTTTATCTAAACAAATCACATCAACTCTTGCTAAATTTTCTATAGAATATAAATCTTGTACTAAAACATTATATCTCCTAAGCCTTATTACACTAACAGCCATCGCAGATGAAGTTAATAATACTAAACCTTCTGGTATCATGCCAATCAAAGCACTCACTGTACTCATTAAAGAAGTAGATACATTACCACTCGTTATAACCATTTGATTTATAAAAAATACAACACCAATTGGAATTAAAAGTATACTTAATACTTTTAACATTTTATCAAATGAATTATAAATTACTGAATTAGTTTTTTTGATATATTTAGCTTCACTACTTATTTTAGAAATATAGTTATCTTTTCCAACATGAACTACTTTTACAGTACACTTTCCACTTACAACAAAAGAACCACTTATCAAATTATCTCCTTTTTTCTTAAGAATAATTTTCTCTTCTCCAGTTATAAACGATTCATTCACTTCCACAACACCATCAAGAATTACAGAATCAGTAACTATTTGGTTTCCAATATTATATATACAAACATCATCCAACACTAATTCTTCTCTTGAAACCAATTTTACATTATTATCCCTTATTACACTTATCTTTGTATCAGTAACAAGGTTAAGTTTATCTATAGTCTTTTTAGCCAATATTTCTTCAACTATACTAATTATTGTATTAGTAAAAATTACCCCGACAAATAAACAATTTTTTAATGAATACAATAATCTTCCAGAAATCAAACCACTTATTATAACTAAACTACCCAATAAAATATTTAAAAAATTAAAATAAGTAAATACATTAGAACGTACAATTTCTTTAATAGTTTTTGTTTTTGGTTCATCTACATAATTAATTAAATTTTTATTTATTCTCATCTTTACTTCTTGACTACTAAGTCCATTTATTTTTTCCATAAAACACCTACTTAATTATAATATTAGTATATCACATAATTTAATGTATAATAAATATTTTTCTATGCATAATAAAAACAGAAAAGAGGTTAAAATGAATACATTACAAAAGATATGCTTATGCATAACAATTATTGGAGCTATAAACTGGGGTTTAATTGGTTTATTAGATTTTAACTTAGTTGAAGCTTTATTTGGTAGTGAATCTATTATTCCTAGAATAGTATATTCATTAGTTGGTTTATGTGGTTTAATCAACATAGGTATTTTAGTAATGCATTTAGATGAAGATTAAAAAATAGTTAGAATATTCCAACTATTTCATCATTCACTAAATCAATATTACAAGCATTAGGATGTTTTGAAAGACCTGGCATAGTAAGTATATTACCTAAATATATGGTAATAAATTTAGCACCATTATTTACTTTAATATCACGAACAGTCAAAGTATAATTGCTAGGTGCACCAAGTTTTTTTGCATCATCACTAATACTATATTGTGTTTTAGCAATACATATTGGATATTCTATATTAGAATATCTTTTTATTTTTTCTTTTGCTATCTCACTATACTCTATTTTATTACATCTACAAATACTTTTACACATAACATCTATTTTATCTTCAAGCGTATCATTTAATTTATATAATAAATTTAATTTTTTATCTTCACATTTAATAACTTCTTTAACAACTTCACTAGCTCCATTTTCTCCATCAATATAAGCTGAACTAACTGTAAATGGTATATTAAAAGTATTCACATATTCACGAACAATATTAATATCGTCTATTGTATCATCAGGAAATTGATTTAATACAACAATTACATTTTGATTAAATTTAGATAAATTTTCTATATGAACTCCTAAATTACATAATCCATCTTTTAATGAATTATTACCATTATATTTTAAAGCTCTAATTGTTGCAACTAATAAAACACAATATGGATTAATATTATTATCTCTACATTTTATATCAAAAAATTTAACTGCACCAGCATCACTTCCAAAACCAGCTTCTAATATTGCATAATCAGATATCTTTTTAGCCATATTAGTAGCAACTACACTATTACATCCATGTGCTATATTTGCAAAAGGTCCACCATGTACAATTGCAGGATTATTATATAATGTTTGAACTAAATTTGGTTTAAAAGCATCTTTTAATAATACAATTAAAGAACCAGTTATATTTAATTTTTTTAAATAAACTTCATTATCATCTTCATCAATTCCAATAATAATATCATCTAATCTTTGTCTTAAATCATCCAAATCTTTTGCTAAACAAAATATTGCCATAACTTCACTAGCAGCTGTTATATTAAATTTAGTATCATAACCAACATTAACATTTCTTAAACTTCTATCATTAACATCTAAACATCTTTCAAATAATACTTTTTTTATTCTAAGAGAATTACCAAAATATATACTATTATCAATACATGCACTTATTAAATTATTTGCACTCGTAATTGCATGAAAATCACCAGTAAAATGTAAATTTATATCTTCCATAGGAACTATTTGTGAATAACCACCACCAGTTGCTCCACCTTTAACCCCAAAAACAGGTCCCATAGACGGTTCTCTTAAAACTAACATAGAATCATATCCTAATTTTCTCATACTATCATGAAGTCCTATAGCAACTGTTGTTTTTCCTTCTCCATAAGGTGTAGGGTTTATTGCAGTAACAAGAATAACTTTTCCATCTTTATTAGCATCTATTCTATTTATTTTAGCCTTATACTTACCATACATATCATAATCTTTTATATTAAGATTATCACATAACTCACTAATTTCTTTCATTTTAAATTTTTTAGTAATTTCAATATCAGTCATAATATTCCTCCTAAAAAAGAAGCAAAATGCTTCTAATTTTTTTCAACTATATATAGATATTTATCTTTTTTAACTAATATAATCTCAGCACTTTTATCATATTCTAAATCCTTAACATATTCTATGTCAAGATTTATCTTATAACCATCAAATTCTTCTTCACCAATTTTATATTTAGTTTCATCTTCATTTTTAATACTAACACTTTTTACCATAGGCAAATCTTGTTCTCTTTTACCATCACTGTTATCTTTCATATATTTGTATAATGTATTAGTTACATTTAATTTATAATTATCTCTAATGTCAGGATAAACAAATTGTACTCCACCTACATCATACATATTTTTTTTAGCATCTAAACTATATAAATCCATAACAAACATTTTGCTAATACTTTCAGCATATTCAGTATAGTTTATATTGCTACTCTCTAAATTTTTCTTCAATTTTTTAAATTCATCTTTATAAATATCTATATCATCTTCATATAATATATAATCAAAACCTTTAATAGATATTCCTTTATCTAAATTCTTATTATTTTTTACACTACTACTATCTCTATCTAAATTTATATACACTATTCCACCTATAAAATATAAAAGTACTATAGAACATATAATCAACCAAAACTTTTTATTTTTAAATAAATTCTTATTTTTTTTCTTATTCTTATTTTTCATAATTATTTATTCTATCCTTTTCATTCTTTATTAAGTCATATACTATTATATCATTAGATAATTCAATTATATTTTCAGTATAATCTTTACATTCTTTTATATAATTTTCATCTATAGGTTCATTAGTTAAAGGCATATATTCTTCTTTACTAGCATTATAATATACTTTTTTTGTTAAGTAATTTCCATTTGGAAAAGGCACTATATTATCATTCTTAGTTTCAAATATATCATGTCCTAATGCAAATACATTTTTAATACCTAGCATATTAGAAATTGTAGGAAGAACATCTATCATTCCCATTGGATATTTAACTTCAGTTCTCAATTTTTTATTTTTACTCCATATTATTAATGGTGTTTTTCTATTTAATTCATTTTGATAATAATCATAATTTATATAAGTAGGATCATCACTAGATTTTATCTCACCAGTTTCAAAGTTATAATTATAATATCTATCAAATTCACTCCTATTTAATTTAGCATCATGATCTCCATACATAACGAATACTGTATTTTTCATTGCATCGCTATTATTTATACTATCAAAGAACTCACCTAAAGCCACATCTGCATAATGGGCACTTTTAATATAATTACCTAGTTTAGTTCCTTCTAAATAGTCATATACAACTTCCTCTTCCACACCAGTTTCTTCATTTAATTTAGTAGTTTTATATGTTAAATCTAATTCTGGATAATGTTCTAAATCATTGAATGGCGTATGATTAGATAATGTTATGATTGTTCCCATATAATTAGTATTTTTATTTTCTATATCAGTAAGTATAGGCATAATTTGATTATAGAATGAATGGTCACTTAATCCAAGTCCAACTACTTCATCTATATCGTATTTATCTTCAAAATACATATCTTTATAACCCAAACTAGGATGCATTTTATTTCTATTCCACATACTAGCTTTATTACCATGCATACTAAATGTATAATAACCTTTATCACTTAATAATTTTTCTAAACTAACATATTCTCTATTATAATAACTAACAAAAACTGTTCCACTAGATACTGGAAGCAAGCTTGTATTAACAGTAAACTCAGTATCACTACTAGTACCAACACTTATTTCAGGATAAAAATTACTAAAATATAATCCTTCTTTAGTTAATTTATTTAAATTAGGTGTAATTTCAACTCCATTTATTTTTAAATCTACAAAGAAAGTCATCATACTTTCCAAGTGCATCATAATAACATTTTTACCTTCAAACATTCCTGTATATTTATTATCACTTTCTTCTACTTCTCTATTGTTATAGTAATCAACAAACTTTCTAGCAGCTTCGTCATAACCAAATAAACTATTCATTTTACTATAACTAGTTTGAAATAAATCATTACCTTGATATATTATAATACCAAAGCTTTTAACAATACTTTCTCTATTCCATTGCTTTTGTAAACTACTATAACTTCCTTTACTAACCATAGCCATATTAAGTCCTAGTAATATTGTAGAAATAACTAATGTAGAAACAAACATTATTTTTCCTTTTTCAATCTTTCTCATATATGAAAAATAATCTTTTTTATTTAATCTACTATTTATATATATAAATAATCCAAATGGTATTAAATATATAAAATATATAACCTTTAATTTTGCTAATACTGCATCTCCAACTTCACCAACTTGTCCTAAAGCAGATAATAAACTAAATGATGCAAATGAAGAATACCAAGAATAATAAATAGCATTTACAGTACACACAAACGTATTCAAAAACATTAATACTGCTAAATAATAATATTGCTTATTAACTTTAAATAAATATACAAAACTACCCAATATTGCATTAACAGATAAATCTATAAATAAAGTTTTATAATTATACCAATTACCTACTGTTAAATATCTTACTAAAAAACAATTTATAAAACTTAATAATATGTAAGATAAGAATAATCTATTATGTTTAAAATATCTAACTATGTTTCTTTTAGAAATATTAAATATATCTTTTATATTTTTGTTATTTACTTTTCTTTTTTTCATAACATATCCCTCGCACACCAAATTATATCACACTATAAAAAATAAAAAAAGTTTAGCACTTTACTTCTTACTAAACTTTACGATAATTTAACATATAAAATAATTAAAGCAATTGCTATACTAAAAACAAAATATAATATTTTATATGTACTTATTAAAATTTTACTTAATTTTTTATTATTGATTTTATTTATAAGTTTTTCAACAGGAACATATAAACTATATCCTAAACCTTCATAAAATATTTGATCTATATACTCTTTCATTACTTCACCCCATCTGAAGTATCTACTTCATCTATTGTAACTTTACTTACATGAGGTATAGGTTTCCAAGTAACTTTAACAAATAATGCTAAATATATAGTATATCTTCCTATAATATCAAACGTAGGCCAAGTAAATGTATATAAAACTTTTTTCAAAAATGGAATTTTATTAATTTTTTTTCTTTCTGTAATAAATACATAAATAGCATTCCACATATTTGCAAAATAAATGCCCATTCTGTATAGTAATCTTAACCATATAGCTATTAACATTGAAACAAAGAAAGCTTTTATACCAGGTTCAACATTTATATAAGGTTTATTAAATATAAATGATAAGAATTTAGCAACTATAGTACTACCACCAAATACATATAAATTTTTTATACCATTTGTATAACTATAGCATCCATATATTATTACACTTGCTATTAGCCATCTTACTAAGTTAATTACAACAATAGGTGTTAATTGCATTAATGTATCATATGATGCAAATCTATGTCTAATAGATTCAACAATTTTACCAAATATATTACGTTCTTTTTCTTCTTTACCCCAATTATCTTTTATAAATAATTTTCCAAAGAATATATTTACAAACAATTGTGGACCAGATTCAACGAAAGCCATTAAGTGACCTTTACTCCAACGAAGTCTTTGTCTTAAAGCAACTTTTAAACTAATAGGTTGTTCATCAAAAAATTCTGCTTCATCTTGATATGTGATTTCATAACCACGACTTACAGCATCAGCAGTTAATGCTCTATCTTCAGTAAGTCCAGTATATTTCCATCCATTTCTTACTATCTCATTAGCAAATAAAAATCCTGTTCCTTGTATATTAGTTGCTAAATGTAAAACACTACGTGCCCTATGATTACTTCTTATACTTCTTAACCAATGTATAGCATATGTACTTGCTATCCAATTTTCATCAAAGTTTTTTGTATTTCTATACGATGTAATTATTTTTTCTCCACTATCGAACGCATTATTCATTTTACTAATATAATTTCTATTTAATAAATTATCAGCATCAAATATAAAATATCCTTCATAGTTTTGTATTCCATAATCATTTTTTATATTTTCAAAAAGAAATTGTAATGCAAAACCTTTTGTTTTATGCTCATTATCAAATCTTTCATATACTTTAGCACCATGTTTTCTAGCAATGTCTGCTGTCTTATCAGTACAATTATCAGCGACAACAAATATATCAATTAATTCTTTAGGATAATCTTGTTTTTTTATACTATCGAGTAAATTACCTATAACAGTCTCTTCATTCCTAGCAGCAACTAAAACACCATATTTGTGATTTTTTTTAGCTGGTTTAAATTTTCTTGTAAATAAAAAACCTATTGCATAATAAATTGCCTTATATGCTAACATTATACCTAATACACTACCTATAATGTTATATATATGTCTACTTTCTTCATAACTTTGTCCTATAAAACTTATAATACTTCCTAACATTTCGTCAACTCCATACCAAAATTATATTATTTTAATAAAAACAAGTCAATAAGACTTGCAATTATCTTTCAATTTTGATATATTATTAACGAACGCAGGTGTAGTACAGCGGTTAGTATGCGGCCTTGCCAAGGCTGAGACGGCGGTTCGATTCCGCTCACTTGCTCCATTAATTTGTACGAAATCCCTTAAAATAAGGGTTTTTTTATTTATATTTTTACTCTAATTTTATATTTTTACTCTAATTTTATATACTTCGGAGTAATTTGGGAGTAATTTTTGCTAACATTTTTATGAATAATAAATGTATAAATTTAAAACAAAAATTTGATAGAAGTTTGTACTGTAAAATTAACAAATGTACTATCACATTTAAAGATTGTAGCAATTGTAAATATAAAGAATATAAAGACAATAAAAAGTCCACTTTAATCAAAAAAAGTCCAATTAAAGGTAAAAAGCATGAAATTACTAAAGAAACGGAAATAAGTAAAAATGTGAAAATGATTGTATCATAATAAAAAATGTAGGAAAACCGACATTTAATTTTACCGATTTCCTACATTTTATTTTACCATTTACAATAACGTGATAAAAACTACAATATTGATATTAAAAATATAAAATTCACAGATGAATTTATAACTAAAAGTAGTAAAGAATACTTAAAATATCTTAATAATATTATGAATGACAATAATATTGGAATTAAATTTCATAAAGAAATTGATAAAATTGAGTTAAAAAATATGAAATCGAATTATGATATATAAATAATCTTCAAAAAAGAGGAAAAAATTATCAGAATAATTTAATCCTCTTTTTTATTTTTTTGAATATGAGAATAAAATCTATGTCTAGCCAGCACTGAATTTGTACTCCTGTACAAATTCTACTATGGGATTTCCCATACCCTTTAATTGAAATAAGATTATTAATTTGCAAATAATTTCAATTATAAATTGTAATTTGTTATTATTTATTTCTTTTAACAAGTATTACTCCAATTACCGTTATAACAACAATCATAAATGGAGCTACTTTAAAATATACCCACTCAAATGAATGCCATATAGTTCCAATAACTGCCCATTCTGGATTACTATAATCCCAATTTTGATATGGACTACCTAACAGTGCTAATAAGATAAATAATAAAATCAAACAAACATCAGCTATTATTAAAGTATTAACAAATATATTTCTTTTTTGCTTTTGTTTTTTAGATAGTTGTTCATTAATAAACTCTAGTTTCTCTGATATTACCTTTAAGTCGTTTTTTTCCTGTTCATCAATGTTCTCTCCAAGAATTGTACTAACTGGTGTATCAAATACTTCCGATATAGATATTAACATTTCTGCATCTGGAACAGATAATCCTTGTTCCCATTTTGATACTGTTTGTCTTACAACATTTAATTTAACGCTTAATTCTTCTTGAGAAAGTCCTTTATTTTTTCTTAATGTTTTTAAATTATCTTTTAACATTTATAATTCCCTCTTTCGTTAAATAAATTGTATGACAAATACCCAGTTGCTACAAGCAATGCATTTTAACATATCTATTAAACACTGTTACATCATAGCTTTCAACTAATTTATAAATTGTAATTTGTATTTATCTTTTCTTAACAGGAAATTGAATCTCTGTTAAATAATCTTCTTCATTTTTTTTATTCCAACATCCATCAATATAACATTCTCTCGCATTATCTATTATCTCATATCCATTATCTTCAATGTACTTTAAAATAATATTATAAGAATCTCTTAAATTATTATAAGCTCCTTTATTATAAATACATACTGCTGTAATAGGATTTGATTTCATAAATTTAACACTATCAGTTTCATTTCCTAATTTTTCAACCGCTTGTGCATATCTAATCTTAATATCTTTTTCTTTGTATTCTTCATCTAAATAACTGATATAACAATAATCTGGGTTTATGCACTTTAAGTTTGGATTTGCTTTTGCACATTCTGTTCCTGCTTGTAAAACAAATTCTGTAATTTTACTAAAATCCTCTATCATTCCATCACGATAATAAATAATGTAACTTGGAATGTCTTTGATAAAAATCTCATTTTTCATATCGTTTTCCTCCAATAAATAATTTATTTTAGAAAGCTCAATATTAAAATTAGCAATATTTTTCTCAATTTCATTTTTTCTTTTATTAAGAATTAACGACATATCTTGTCCATCTAAAACTTTTTTAATGTCTTTAATTGATAAACCTATTTGCCTTAAGGATATTATCTTTGAAATATCAACTAACTGACTACTTTCATAATACCTATAACTCGTATCTTGGTCTATAAAAGCAGGTTTTAATAATCCTTCTTTTTCATAGTATCTTAATGCCTTTATGGTGATTTTAAACATTTTAGAAAAATCTCCTATTTTATACATATCTTGCCTCCTCGAATTATTTATACAACCTACTCTAAGGGGAGAGTCAATATAATTTAATATTTATTTAAATTATTAAATTGTAATTTATAATTCCTTTGTCATTATTTATTCAACATTTTTAAGCGATTCTATCATATTTATCTTTTTTAGATTATAATGTGTAACTATATTTACAATAATAGTAAAAAATATAGTCATCAAAGCAGATATAACATAACTTAATATATCAACGTGCCTAATAAACATTATATAATCTGGCTCACAAGTAGATATAATGAAATGACTTAAATATGATCCAAACAATAAACCTATAGCAATTCCAATAATAGTTAATAAAATATTTTCCCTCGTAATATATCTATCTACCTCATTATGATAAAATCCTAATACTTTTAAAGTTGCAATTTCCCTTTTTCTTTCACTAATATTGATATTCGATAAATTATATAAAACGACAAATGCTAGTAATGCTGCTGCGATAATTAAAATTGCCACAATAGAATCAATAGAACCTAGCATACTATTGATATTTTCTTTTATATCTTCATTATTTACAATAGAAGTTATTTCATTTTTACTAATATACTTTTCATCAAATACATTGCTATCGTGTTCATTTAAATTATCAAAATCTATTAGAAAAGAATTTATTTTATAATTTTTAAATGTATTTTCATAAGTATTTTTATTGATATATAAATACTGGTTAATATAGTTTTTTATAATATGTTCTACATTAAGTTCATATTTATTATTTTCATCATCAAATAGTATAAGTTTATCTCCTATATCTATATTTAAAAGAGTTGCTGTCTTTTCACTAATAATTGCCGAATTATCGCTAGGAATTAAATTTGTATTATCCTTATCTTTAACACTATCTAATGTTACTACATCTTTTAAATCTTCATTATTATTTGCAACGACCATTGTCACTTCTTCAGTATTACCCTTATATCCAACTATAATATTATCAATGTTAGTTTCTACTATTTTACGAATAGATTTTTCATTTTTTATCTCTTGCTTTATCACATCATAATTCGTATTTTCTTTTAACATCATAATTTTTTCGTAATTTAAAATATGTTCAAACTGATAATTTGTAACATCTTTTAAGGAGTCTTTCAGACCAAATCCTGCTAATATTAAAGCAGTACATCCGGCAATTCCAAATATCGTTGTTATTACTCGACTTTTATATCTAAATATGTTTCTAATGGTTATTTTATTAGAAAAATTTAATCTTTTCCAAATAAACGGAATATACTCTAAAAGTATTTTCTTACCACTCTTTGGAGATTTAGGTCGCATTAAATTAGCAGGTACATTTTTTAGATTCTTTATACTTATAAATATTGCAGTTCCACAAATACAAAATACACATATTAAAAGCCCAATAAAATTAAAAAGATTATTTGCTTCATATATAAATTTTGGTATAAAAAATAATTTTTTATAAACATTCCAAATAACATAGGGGATTAAAATAGACCCTATCAATATTCCTAAAATACCACCAGTAATGGTCGCTAATAGCGAAAATACAATATATTTAGATGTTATATGAAAATTATTAAATCCTAATGACTTTAAAGTCCCATTTTCAGTTCGATCTTCTTCAATCATTCTCATCATAGAAATAAGACTAACCAAAATGGCTACACAGAAGAATATTATTGGAAATACATCACCTAATTTGTTTAGATTATCACTAGCATTGATAAGTTCTTTATAAGAATCATTATCATTTCTATCAAATATGTACCATTTTGGCTTAATAAAATTACTCTCATCTAACTGTATTCCATATTGATTTGCTTCTAATATTTTTTCACCATAAAGTTCGCTATACCTAACATCTTGTCTTTCTTCTTTCATATTCTCTACAGAATCAATTACTTTACTAATAGTATCCAAATACTCATCACTATTTGTTATCATTTTTTTTGCTTGTTTTACCGTAATATAGATATTGGTAAATGCTTCTTCTTTGACTACTTCTTCATTTGCATAAGCATAATAATTAACTTTGCCATTTCCAAGGGTAGTTGTAGGTCTTTCAGTTGAAAAATATATTGGACTAATAACTGTACCAACAATTTTCTTTTTCTCATTCATAATTGTAATGGTATCATTTATTTTTAAATTATTTTCTTCTAAAAGCAATTTATCAACAACAATTTCACTATTTTTACTAGGAAGTTTTCCATCACTCAAATAAACTTTGTTAATATTATCATTAAGTCCTATAATTCTTAAAACAAACTCCTTATTATCGAGTTTTAAATAGGTATCTTTGGCGTAAGTTCCTATTACTTCTTTTACATCATTTATTTTTTTTAATTCTTCTATATCATTATTAGTTAATCCTAAATTAGAAATAATTTCAATATCATAGACATTATTTTCATCATAATAATTGTCTAATGTTTTTAACATATCAGGTCCACAAGACTGAATTCCTGCAAAAAAACCTACTCCTAAAAAAGCCATACAAAACAAGGAAAGAAATCTTTTATTATTATCTTTTATTTTCTTAAAAATATGTTTTAATAGTTTATTTTTCATTTTACCACTCAACATCCTCCACTCTTTTAGGATTTTTGTTTATGATAATTTCATCAACACCACCATTTTTAAACTTAATTATTTTATCAGCAATCGAAGAAATGGCAGCATTATGCGTTATAATGATTACGGTCATATTTTCTATTCGACAAGTATCTTCTAATAATTTTAAAATTTGTTTCCCAGTTTTATAATCTAAAGCACCTGTTGGCTCATCACATAAAAGTAATTTAGGATTTTTAGCGATTGCTCGTGCTATAGCGACTCTTTGTTGTTCTCCCCCAGATAATTGAGCAGGAAAATTGTCTTTTCTTTTTCCTAATCCCACCTTATTTAAAATAGTGTTAGGATCTAAATAATCTTTGCATAATTGAACTGCAAGTTCCACATTTTCTAATACTGTCATATTTTGAATAAGATTATAAAATTGAAAGACAAAACCTATATCATTTCTTCTATATTTAATGAGTTCTTTATCTTTTAACTTATCTATTCTAACTCCATCAACTATGACTTTCCCATCAGTTAATGTATCCATTCCTCCCAAAATGTTAAGACAAGTTGTTTTACCTGCACCACTTAGACCTAATATACAAACTAATTCTCCTTTTTCAATTTCAAATGAAGTGTCCTTTAATGCTTTTATTTCTACTTCTCCCATTTGATAAACTTTATCTACTCCTTTAAATTCTATATAAGCCATATTTTCATCTCCTTAAAAATTAAATACTTTTTTAAATTCTTCTATAATATCTTCCTTACAAAAGATAAGCAAACCAACAAAAACCAATAATCCTAATATTGCACAAATATAAGAGAGCATTTCAAAAGTTGTTAATTTAAATACTACTAAAATAAGTGGAATCAATCCAATAAGGCAATCAAGTAATATCGTTTTGGCAAACTTAATAATATATGATTTTTTTAAAACTAGCATTGTTATACTGTTGAAAACAAAAATAATAATACATAGTATAGGAATTAAATATGTTGTTATAATTAAACTTTTAGTTGTAAGAAACCATATAAAAAATAGTATCAATATAATCCAAAAATATTTATTCATCATTTTTAAAACATCTTTATAATTTTTCAAAATAAATTTAACTAATATATAATTCGTTACTAATCCTAATACTACAAATTTACTTATATAAAAAGACTTGGATATTACATATTCAGTAAATGCAAACAATACTCCTATTGCAAAGGAAACAAATGATAAAACTTTATAAAGTAAAGTAGGATTAGAAGTTTTTATTTTTGGAAAAACATTATCTGTTTTTTTCCCTATCATCCTAGAATTACATAATGGACACATTTCAAAATTGCCATTAAATTCAATGTTACATTTATTACATTTTCTCATATTTCCTCCTCGCTGATATTCATAACTCCATTTATGCCACTTTCTTTAAAAAAACGACAAAAGTGTTTGACAATATCATTATTTACATACTTTGAAGAAATCCCAATAGATAAATCATCTTTAAACGAACATATTGTAAGTTTTAGAGATCCAGAAGCATTTAACACATTAAAGTTTTCAATATATTTTTCTAACTTTTCATCAACTTTTATTGCTCCAATATTAGATAAACAAGAAGTACAACCAGTAGATGAAATTAAATCTGCTATTTTTAGTATTATATCTTTAATAAAAATTGGCACAAATCTAGCAAAGACATTTTTTTCTAATGAAATCATTTGATTCATTCTTATTTTTAATCTTTCTGTTGTAACATTTTTTTGCAACTCGCTATTCACACTATGAATCACATCAGCAAAATCATAATTTTTAGAATCAAACTTATATGTAACAGAAGTAAGACCAAAAAAATTTCTTGAAGTAGAAGATTTAAAAAATTGTCTTAAATCAACTGGTATATCTATCTTTATACTTTTATTTAATTCTAGTTCTTTCATCATCTCTTGATAAGAACATATAAGTACAGAAGTTAATAATGCCGTTAAACTAGCATTATATTTGTGGGCTAATTCTAAAGCTTCTTTAGTAGAAATATGATACTCCATATAAGTAATAGTATTTTTCTTTTTTCCCTTATATTGTTATATTTTTCTGCCTTTAGGAATTTTTATTTTTTCTTTTGTATAGTATTTATCAAAACTATCCTCGTTTTTTTCAAAAATCGAAGAATCAACATCTAATTCTATATCTGTCAATTTTTCTTTTAAAATTAAATATTGATATATTAAGGACTTAAAGAAAATTAAACTTCCACGACCATCAGATAAAATATGAGAAACTTCAAAATTTATTCTTTTTTTATAATGGCTTACTCTAAATAATACATCATCTTCATCTTTATATATTTTAGAACAAATAGGCTCATTTTCTTTTTTAACTTCAACAATTTTATTGGAGTTTTCTAAATAATACCAAAATATTCCTTTTTTTAAATGACAATTAAAGTTAGGAAAATACTTTAAAATATCATTAAGAGCATTTTGTAATATTTCTTCATCTATTACTTCTTTTAAACTAACCGAATATCTAAATACAGCAGGTATTTTATTCTTGTTTGTAAAAGAATAAAATTTACCTACATTATCAAGTTTATACCAATTATTCCTTACCATAGAAACTCCTTTTATTCATTTAATATTTTATTTATATTAGCAATTATTTCAGTTAATTTATCTATATCTTTTGGAGAAATTTTACTTATTGTTTTATTTAAATCTGTTAACACATCATCACTTAATTTATCAATATATTTTTTACCGTTGGGTGTTAATTTAATATTTGTTTTTCTTCTATCATTTTCATCTATATTTATCGTTATATATTTTTTTCCATACAAAGAATTAAGAATTGATGTAATTCTTTGTTTACTTACACTTAATTTTTGACATAAATCACTTGGTGAAATATCTCCTTTTGCTAACTTGAGTTCTAGCAATGCTCTTTTTTCTCCTTGAGCAAATTCAAAAAAATTTTTCATTTTTTTAGAAGAATACAAATTATACAATTCTTGTATAAAATCGTTGTCCACTCTAACGCCTCCACATTATCATTTAATAGTATAACACTATTTACTATTTTAACAAAAATTAAATTAAAAATCAATATGATAACTATATTTTTATGTAATAAGGTTACTTCTTTATTTTAGAAATAACCTTTTTAATTTTAAAATAGTTCGTAACTTGTATGTGATTCGCTCCATATTGATAGAAAACTCGGAAATTAACTTCTGAGATTAATAGATGCTAACTAGAAATGAACTGAACCCAAAGAATTAGACAGTTTATTAATAGTTTCTAATTAGAGGATTGTAACCAGTAATTTACAGGAGACCATCATTTTAATTTTACTTTAATTCTATCATAATTGTAGTAATTAATATATCGTCTATCACTAAGATTAATTCATCTATATTTTTATATTGACTTTAACATAAATTTTACAGCTGCGCTGGCCTTGACTAAAATTTCATTTAAAATCATATTGTAGATAACAAAATAAGAAGTTCTTTGGCAATTAGTAATTCTATATAGAAATAATAGACAACTTACACACTTTTATTGACAAAGCCGTTTTTTAATATAAATATTTATATTAATTTAAATTATTATTTATATTCTTATTATATTAATTCTTTATATTATTATATTATGTGTGACAAAATCATCACCCCGAGGTTTTATTATAAATATTATATTTTATTATTTTCAATCCATTGAATAGTGTCTGTAATAGTGTCTGTAATATTTCTATTTATAAAATTCAATTCTTTTTTTGCCTTTTTATTACAAAAGTTAGAATTAGAAGATAATGTATATAAAGAATATCTTGTAAAAAGTGGTGTTTGTTTTTTAAGATTATAATATTGTTCAAAAAAAGGTGCTATTATTTTTGCTACAAAAATTGGCAATACAATTTTAATTTTCTTTCTTCCTATTATGTCACAAATTACGTCAGCCAATTCTTTGATGGTAACATACCTGTTAGATAAAATATAACATTCCCCTCTATTATTCTTTTCAGATGCACTAATTACTCCATCAGCTACATCTCTAACATCTACAAAATCATACCCACCTTTTACACAAGCAAAAAGTTGACCATTTATAATTTTTTTTACTAATTGAGTTAAATGACTATTACCAAAATCATACGGACCAATAATTCCAGAAGGATGTATAATACAAGCATTTAAATTTTTTTTCTTTACTGCATCAATAACACACTTAGCAGCTATCGCTTTTGTTTTTGCATATAATCCTACAACATTATCAGGATTGAAATTTTTTATTTCAGATAATATAGAATCATTATTCTTTTCTGGTATTACATGAACACTACTAATGTATACAAGTTTTGCATTTATATCTAAAACTTTGTCAATTATATTTTTAGTACCATTAACATTAACATTATAAACCAATGGATTATACTTTGATTTTATATACACAATTGCTGCACAATGAATTACAAAAACTTCTTTCCCATCAATATTTTCAAAAATAGAAGTTAAAGATTCTTTTTTCGTAACATCACCATAATATATCTTACACCTTAAATTTTTAAGTGATTCTATAGATTCACCATTTAAAACAAAAGCTCTAATTTCATTTTCAACATTTTTCTCTAACTTTCTTATAATATTGTTTCCTAAAAAACCATTTGCACCTGTAATAATATAAATTTTTTCCATAATTTCTTTCACCCACTTTATTTTAAAATAATCTAAAATTATTTATATTTATATTATATCACAAAAAAATACTATTATTTAGATACACTAAATCTATAAATAATCATAAGAATAAATTTTTAAAAATAGATTAGAATTAACTAATCTACTTCACTTGAATACCACCAATAGAATTATTGATATTACCAGCATACCCATTAGTACCATTCACCCATGGTAACCAATAACCTTTTTTATTATCATAAGCTCTATAGGTTCTATTTTTTATTTGAACTGCATCAATATCATTGGGTAAATTACCAGCATATCCGTTATATCCATCAACCCATGGTAGCCAATAACCTTTCTTTTTATCATGCACTCTATAAGTAGCATTTTCTAATTTAAAGCCACTCACACCATTTCCTAAATTACCAGCATATGCATTCGTACCTACTTGTACCTCTGGTAACCATTTATTTTTAACATTATCATAAGCACAATATTTTGATTTATTTCCAGAATATATTGCCTTCTCTAAATACGGTTCAGGATTAATTCTAGTAATAGAACTATATGATTTTGATACCTCAAAATGTAAATGTCTTGCAGTAACATTACCACTTTCACCAATAAGTCCTACACAAGTATTTTCATCAACTTCTTGATCAACACTAACATAAACTTCTCTTAAATGTGCATATCTACTAAACATTCCATTAGGATGCTTAATTAATACATAATTACCCCACGATTTAGTTCCAGTTGAACCTCTTAAAGTAGGTATTCCAGTTTGTATTTCATAAACTACACCCTTACAATTTGAATATACTCTATTTTGATTTTCATCACTTCTCCAACCTAAATCTACACCTTTATGTCCTTTATTACCGTAATGTTGAGTTATTCTATTAATACTATCATTTATTACTCTCATAATCAAACCCCTTTCAATTTATTATACGTTTAATTTACTATTTAGTATATTGAATATTTACCAATCAAAAAAACAAACTTGCAAAACATTAAAACAAGCGAAAAAAACTTAAAAATACTTGATTATAAAATATTATAAATAAAAAAGACCCATTACTGAATCTTAAAATTTATAACATAAAAAGTAATATAAAACACCTTTCAACAATTACTCTTCTAACATCTTATATCCACTACTAATTGCACATAATATAGAATCAGTAAATTCACGAGTTCTCGTATAACATCCATTAGTAAGTATTCCATTAGTACCAAACATACTTACTTCTTTATCAGTACTACCATAATATTTAGCAACTACATCTGATAATCTTTTATCTTTATCAACATCTTCTATTATTTCATCAGGAACTTTAACTTTAGCACTACAACCATAATAATATTTATCTAAATCTTTATCATATATAACAGTCCATCCACATAAAAAAGATCCATAACTACTTTCTGTTAAAATTCCTTCCATTGCAACATATAAATTACCACTATCATCCTGATTTAATGCAGAATTAATTCTATTTTTTGAACCCTTAATACCTTCATCATCGCCAATCGGAGTTTCAGAAACACCACTTTCTGTTTCTAAAGAAACAATAGAAAAATCTAAAAAGAAATCTTTGATAACATTATTAACAGCATCATTTTTTGCTTTATTCTTAGAACAAACAATTACTTTCTTCATAATTCACCTCTAAAAAATTATAACATAAATAAAAAAACTCATAAAGAGTATTTTATTCAATTTCAAATAGTTTACCAGGATTAATATCTAATACAACAGAAATATCATATAAGGTTTGAACAGAAAAAGTTTTAGCAACTTTATCTGATTCAATTTGTCTTATATAATCATGACTAACTCTACATCTTTCAGCAAGTTCAGCTTGTGTTATATTCTTTTCCTTCCTATATTTCTTAATATTGTGCCTAATTACATCATAAATATTTATACTGCTCATATTATAGTAATCACCATATATATTATCTCATTATATTTTTTTAAAATATGTGAACAATTAACTCACATATTATGATATAATAATGTTAGGAGGGTTAACGATGGAAAAAGAACCTATAAACGAAACATCAATAAAAATATTAAATTACATACTAAAAAGATTTAACACAGACTTCTACTTTATAAACAAATTTAAAAAATGCATAATAGATATAATGATTAAAAATAAAAGATTTATAAAATTAATTAATAACAAAATAGATACAGTAGACAACAATTATATGGATTACTATAATAAAAAATATAAAGAATTAATAATCTCAAATTTTATACATAATTTAAATTATTTATCAACCAAATCATATATTATAAATAATTTCATAAATTCTAATAATTTAAGTATAAATAATTATAAAAAAACATATCATATGTTAAAAACAATCTCATTGTCAAATGTTAACTCTTTTAATATAATACTACTATTTCAATCTATAGAAGATTACGAAAATCAATATTTCAATGAAAGCACTAATATTAAACATCAAACGATTCAACATTTTGTAGATGAATACGAAACAATGATACAAGAATACTATAATAAAAAAGAAGCTATTAGTATACTTAATTTATAATTACTTCTTAACTAACACACATATGTTTATATCTTTGTTAAAAAATATTTTATTATTAGGATTAAGTGTATTATAATCATAAAAATACTCATTATCTATTTGATACGTACCAATATTTTCTACAACATACATGTTATTCCTATCACAAAAATCAACTATATCTTTTTCTTTATAATATGATTTCATTTCTTCACCACTACCGCCAGCTAAAACTTTATTTTTATTGCTATCATTATATTTATTAGGATAATCGAATAGAATAATACTACCTTGAGAAACTATATTGCTAATACTTTCCAACATATTAAAAAATACATTCTTATCTAAGTAATAGCTAACACCTAAAATACTAAACATAGATTTTTTAGTACAATCAAAATTATTAGAAATTAAACTATTTATCCAATCTTTATTAAAATCACAACTAATATATTTAACATTACGATTATCTATATTAGTTTTTTTTATTCTAATAATCTTATCTTCAATAACTTCACTTCTATCAAGTTCAAAAACTTTAACTCTATCATTTACTAAATAACCACTAGTATCATACCCACTCCCAAGAATAACATATTGTTTTAAACCCAACTTAATTTCATTAAGTAAATACTTATAATTAACAGCACTTCTACCTAAAACAGTTTGTCCTATAAAATTGTTTACAATATATTCAACAGGATTATCTCCAACATAATTAGGATAAAAAAACTTTATTCCTTTCTCCATATTCTTATAAATTTCATCATATTCTTCTTTAGATAAAATCAAACTTGCATACTTGTTATTATAAATTTTAATATTACTATTTGCCATATGATAATATCTAACAAATGCACTGACTTTCGCAGTCATATTTTCCATAAAAAATCACCTCTAATACTTAATACTACAAATATATTGAACATACAAGTCTTGAAAAAAACTGCATTTCATAGTAATATAAGTATAGAAAAAAAGAAAGAAATGTAATATTTTTTACAAATCTTTCTTTTCTTTTTACAAAAGTCATTGTTAATAAATCCATACTTATTAACACAATTTTAATCTAATTTATCAATTTCAACATATTTTTCTTTCAAACTAATCTTTTTAACAACATATCCATATTCAAATAATTCTTTTTTGCAATTTAAAAACGAATGATTTATTTTAAATCCTAAAATATTTTCTATATCATCAAAATTTAATCTATAATACTCTTTATTATTATTTTTAATATATTCCCATAATTTAACGTATTTGCTAGCCATCATATTCATTCCACTCTTTTACTTTTCCTAATCTCATTCTTACATTAGTTAATTTACTTCTCTTTATTTTTAAAACACTATCCATATAATTAGCAACTCCAACATATTGTCCTCTAGTATAATGTACTAAAACATACTCTACATTTTTTATTTTACCGCTATATAAAGAAATAAATTTTCTAATAGGAGCAGATACATCAAATACCCATATAGGACTACAAATAATAATCTTTTTATATTTTTCTATATCGACATCAATATCTTCTATATCCATAGATTTTTTTAACATACCAAATCTACCACACCACCAAAATCCCATTGTTCCATCAACTTTTTCCTTAGATTTTATTTCATAAATATCAGCATGCATTTTATTAGCAACAGTATATGCAACATATTTTGTATAGTTCATTCTAGAAAAATATACAACTAACGTATCACTTTTCTTATCAATATTTTTATAATTATCTATATCAAACTTAAATTCATTTTGAGTATAAAATACATAAGTAATATACCCAGTAATAAATTGTAATAAACCAAAGATGAAAAACATAGCAGATAAAATATTTTTAGGAAATATAATAAATTGCATAGTAATCCATAACATTAACGTTATACCAAATGTCATTGCTAATACAACACCCAATTTTTTATTTTTTAACAATAATATATAGGCACTAATATTAGTTATACCATTTACAATTAATAAACTTATTCCAGAAAAAGTATAATCTTGAAACAAAACATCACTAAATGGAAGTACACCAAAATACTTTAACATACCATCCATCCCCAAACTCTTACCTGTTGGGTCAATAAGCATATTTAAAGAACCATATATAGCACCAATTCCTATAAATAAACACCAAAATTCTAATATTCTCTTAACTCTTTTATATCTCATTTCTTTTTTACTAATAAACTCCCAACTGCTTCTCCTACAATCATTCCAAATGCTATACATAATTCTAACTGCAACTTAAAACCATATCCAACTGCCGTACCAATTGCAATACCAAATAACATACCTTCACTTAAATAAGTATTTTTTTTATTTAAATTAACAACAATTACAACAACACTTATACCAAATATAACAAAAGGCAAAGCATTCTTTAAAAAACTAACTACATTTAACATTATACACTCAGCCTCTCATAATCTTTGACACCAAATTTATTTAAAAAGTAATATAAACCACTACATACAATTGCTAGCCCAACAATAATTATTAAAATCAATAAATTCAAAGAAATAACATCAATAAATTTAAATAAACAAAATATTATACCAACAAAGAACAATAATCCAATAAATACTGATATCATAGAACTCATACTTTGTTTAACAACCTCAGTATCACTACTATAATTTAATTTAGGATACTTTAAATTTACTATTAAACCAATCATACTATTACACAATACTATCAATAAACTAAATATTAAAACTAATATAAAATATACAAAACTTAATTTAAATTTTATAGAAATAATTAATAAACTAATAACAACAAATGGTATTTCAATAACTAGAGCCATTAATAATTTAGAATTAAATATAGTACTTATCATAACAGGTAAACTCTTAGTAATATTAATACTTTTTCCCTCTAAACTTATGCTAGAGGATGTTATACTAGTAAAAAATAAACTAAATAACAATACTACAATAAATACCAAATTTATAGACATATTACCAGTAATACCATATTGACTAAATATACTAGATAAAATATCTTTCCCCTTAACACATAAAAGTATACTTGCAATAAGTAAAAGAATTAATCCAAAAGAAGTATTAAACATATATACTGGACTAGAAAAATATCTTTTTAATTCTTTATTACATAAACTAAATACTTTTCTTCTAAATTTATACGAAACTTTTCCTCCGCTTTTAACAGAAGTTTCACTAGATTTAAATATAATACTGAAATAATATTTAGAACCTAATATAATAAATATAATAAATGGAATAATATTTATTAATAACATTTTAATAAAAGTAACTATATCAAATTTATTTATTAAACTAATATAAGAACCTATAGGATAATATATTTTACTTAATATATCATTTATATTAGTTGCCTTACTTGCAATATCATTAACAAAATTATCTAAATTAAAACTCAAATAATATACTCCTAAAAATATAAATATAGATATTAAAGTTTGTATAATTTTTTTAGATTTAAATCTACTGGATACCATCATAACAATATATCCAAGTATACTAGATAATATAGTTGGTATCAAAGGTACTAACAATATTTCTAATACACTAAGTAATAAAAATGACAAACTAATTCCTTCATGATAAATATATATTGCATAACAAGGTAATAAAAACATCAAATTATAAATATATTGAAATGAAATTAACTTGAATATTCTTAAAAATAATATAGTACTTTTTTTAATAGGTAAAGAAAATAACATATCATTATCTTTAGATTCAAATAAAATTCCTTGTGATTTATATATTCCCTGCATAAAAGTTAAAATTGAAACAACGAATAGAAATAACGTTAATAAAACGTAAGTCATATTCACTTCATGTAAAGGCTTTGCAATTAATTCTGCATAACTGCCAATACTGATACTTACTAAAACAAATAGAAATATTGGTAAAAATAATTTGTTTTTGCTATTTTTTTTAGATTTATAATTTAAGAAATTCATATCTTGAGTAAATGTTGCTTTTATAAGTGAAAATATTTTTCTCATGCTTGTTCACCTAATTCAAGGAATACTTCTTCTAAAGACTCATCACCTTTAATATCTTTCATCTTACCTATTTTAACAATATCACCAGATTTTATAATAGCAACTCTATCGCACAACTTTTCTGCAACATCTAAAATATGTGTTGAAAAGAATATAGTTTTACCTTCTTTAGCCATACTTCTCATTATTTCTTTCATATCAAATACAGCCTTAGGGTCTAATCCAACAAATGGTTCATCCATTATTAATACTTTAGGGTCGTGACTTAATGCAGCAATCAATGCAACTTTTTGTTTCATACCATGAGAGAAACTTGATATGTCATCTCCTAGTTTTTCATCAATTTCAAACATCTTAGCATATTTTAGAACATTCTTTTTTCTAGTATCTTTATCAATTTCATACATATCACATATAAAATTTATAAAATCTATCGCTCTCATATTTTCATATAAATCAGGATTATCAGGAACATATGCAATATCCATTTTACATTCAATAGGATTACTTTTTATAGATTTACCATTTATCAAAATATCTCCATCTTCAAAATCAAGAATTCCAACAATAGACTTTATCATAGTAGTTTTACCAGCACCATTATGCCCTATAAAACCAAATATTTCTCCTCCATCAACTTTAAAACTAACATTTTTAATCGCTTTCTTCACACCATTATAAGTTTTACTCACATTTTTTATTTCAATCATTTTTTATTTTCTCCTTCTAATTTCATTAAAGCTTTATATTGACTTGTTAACAAATTTGATATATCTTCATCACTAAAATTAATTGTATCAGTAGCAACTAAAGTTACAATACCATGCGTAAAAATCCACATCCTTCATATAAAAATCAAACGCACCATCACATTTAATTTAGTAATAACTTTAACTAAATCTTGCAATTTGCTAAAATTATATTCATCTGTTTTAACAAAATCATCACAAAACATATTATATTGACTCATAAATAATATTTTATATAAATTCTTCTCATTTTTAGCAAAAGAAATATATATATTACCAATATCTTTATAACTAACTTTACCATTACCAAATTAAATTTATAATCAAAAAAATAATGTTCTATTTTACTAACTAATTCTTTATTCAATTCTTCACTACTTTTAAATTGATAATTTATTGGTCTAATACATAAAGTGTTTCTTTAGCAATTTCTCTGTTACTAACATCACTCATTCATTTTATCTAACTAAACAAAATGCTGTATCGTGTATCTTTTCTTTTGTTATTATAACACTTTTAAGTAATATATCACTTTAACTCTAAATATATTGTATCACATGATACATTATTATAAAGAAAAAACTTACAAAATATTATAAGTTTAAAATTAAAGTCTTTTCATCAACATATTTATATAAGTAAATTTAACATTAGAATTATTTACATCATCAATTTTAGTTATTAAATGCAATGTTGTTGGCCCATAAATATCAACTACATTAGTTTCAGAAAAATTCATATCTATCGTAGTTCCTTTATTCAAAACACAATCTAAATCACTAACTATTTTCCCAGTAGTTTCATTATATAAGTAAAATGATGCTCCATTGGTTTCTGATACTCCAGATATTCTACCACACAATGTAATTTCAAATATGCCAGTACGCAAGACATTTATATCTAAATTATTTGGTACTTCAATATCACTACTAACCCCCGGTATCATCCTTTTTGTATAAACATTAACTACTCCTGCTTTATCAGTATCTTGAAAACTTATAAATAAAATTGCGCTATAAGCAGTTGGATTATAATAAGATGGGCCAGTTGGGCCAGTTGGCCCAGGTAAACCTTGTATACCTTGTTCTCCTTTTTCGCCTTTTGGAATGTAGAAAGTTAAATGATGTACATTTCTATCAAAATCATCTTGTACACTCGCTTCTTCATTACTTTCTACTGTTTCAGTCCCATCTATCGTAATTACTTCACTTATACCAATTTCCCCAGGAAAACCTCTAGGTCCAATAGGACCAGTCGGACCAATTTCACCTTGTGGACCAACTTCTCCTTGAAGTCCAACATCACCTTTTTCACCTTTATCACCCTTTGGAATTAAAAAGTTAAACACATGGTGGTTACCTACAACAGTTTCTAGCACCTGCGCTTCATTGCCAGCTTCAATCGTTTCTGTTTTACCAACTTCAATTGTAGCACTTTCTCCTGGAGGGCCCTCAATAACTGCCGTTTCTTTCCAAGAATTTGTTTCATGATCCCAAACAACTAAAGTTTTTTTAATTATATAACAATCTCCATCTTGAGCAACTGGATGCATTCTTTCTAATTCTTCCATCGTATCATAAGTACCTAATATTTTTAATCCAGAACCAGTAGGACCTTGTGGGCCTGTCGCACCAGTTGCACCTACCATTCCTTGTATACCTTGCTCACCTTTTAATCCTTGCGGACCTATTGGTCCTTGAGGTCCTATAGGCCCAGGCACACCCTGAATTCCTTGTGGGCCAGTTGGCCCAACATCTCCCTTACAACCACGAGGTCCCATAATACCACAAACACCTATCTCGCATAATCTTTTTTTTATTTCACCATTTTCAATTATTCTATTTATCTTATCATCAAAGTTCATAACATACCCCCGATATAACATTATATGTAAAAATGATTTTTTTGTTTAAAAAAAGAAGATTATCTCTTCTTATTACTACGTCTTTTATAAAATAAATAAACTCCAACAACAACTATAATAAACAAAATTATTACAACAATATGTGAATAAGTATCCAAAATACCAACTATTTTAGTCCAATTTTCACCAACTACACTACCAACAATTATTAACACCGTATTCCATATTAACGAACCAAACAATGTATATAATAAAAATTTAAACATCGGCATCTCACTCATACCAGCTGGAATACTTATTAAACTACGTACTAAAGGAATAAATCTACAAAAAAATACTGTTTTATTTCCTTTATTATCAAACCAATTATCAGCATTATCAATATCACTAACTTTAAGTCTAAGAATTTTACCCAACTTACCAGATATTATTTTTTTTAATCTATCTTTATTAAAAATTTTACCAATATAATATAAAATTATAGCACCAAATAAAGAACCTAACGTACTAGCGACAATCATACCAAATATACTTAATTTAGTATATGTAGTCATAAAACCACCAAACAACAATATTACTTCACTAGGTATGGGAGGAAAAACATTTTCAATCATAATAAGTAAAAAAACACCAACATATCCATATTTTCCCATAACAGATAAAATAATTTCTTGCATAAATCTATCTCCTATCTAAATTTTAAAAAAGAATAATTACATTCTATAATAATTATACTTCTTATCAGTTTTAATTAATTTAAAATCATTATGTAATATGCTTTTGTTAGCAGCAATATTATTTTTTTCTGTTTGAATAATTACATTATCACAATTACATAAAACAGTTTCTTTTAAAATATTTAAACTTTTTGTAGCATACCCTTTACCTCTATACATAGAAAGAATCCCCATATCAACTTCATATGTATTATATCTTTCGATAACATTAATAAATCCTATTTTAATATTATCTAAATATATATAACACGCATAACAACTATCAAATAATCTAGTTCTCATATTATTTTCAGTATCAAAAGTTTTTGAAAGTAAATTATCATCTAAAATAACATTAACTATTTTATGTATTTCACGATCATCTATTTTTCTTAACTCTAACACATATATCACATCCAAACTGCAATATATAATACCATATAATATTTAAAAAATCTATAATTCCATTAAATTATTATCATAAACATTATTAACATTTTCTAATGTACTATCATTTGTTGCTTCATAATATCCAAAATTAACAACAAACATAAATAATAATATAATAGCAATTAATTCTAATATTCCAATTATCATACCTATAACACTTAATACAAAACCTGTACCATAACTACCACTTTCTTTTTTATATTTATTTCCATAAACCAAACTAATAATACCAGGTATAAAACCAATAATACTTAAAAATATGCTACTTATTAAACACATTACACCTAATACCAAACTAGTTTCTTTATATCCACTACTTGTAACACAATTTTTTATGTTTAATTTATTACCACAATTATAACAATATTTATTACTATTTTTATTTTCTACACCACATTTAGAACAATACATATTATCACCTAATCTAAATTTATTTCTATATTTTTACTTTCACCTTCAAATTTTCTATATTTAACACCACAAACATCAAATATCTTTTTACTAACAACAGTTGCATCAGTACCATGATATTTATCAGATAAGTATATTACTTCTTTAATTCCACTTTGTACTACTACTTTAGCACATTCATTACATGGAAATAACGTTACATATAATTTAGAACCAACTAAATCACTTCTAGTACCCCCATAATTTAGTATAGCATTTAATTCAGAATGACATACATAAAAATATTTAGTATCTTTAGGATCACCTTCTCTATCCCAAGGAAATACATCATCTTTATATCCATTTGGAGCACCATTATATCCAATTGATAATATTCTATTGTCTTTGCTAACTATACAAGCACCAACTCTAGTATTAGGGTCTTTACTTCTCATAGTTGATAAAACAGCAATTCCCATAAAATATTCATCCCAACTTAAATAATCCTTATTTTGTTTATTTAATTTTTTCATAACTACACATCTCCAATATAAGTATATAATGACAATAAACTTTAAACAAGAAAAATAATTTTTATTTTACGTTTATTAAGTAAAGAAAAAAGCACTTCCTAAAAAAGTACTTTCAAACTTATTTATCCCTAACACTAGCATTTAATTTGTTTTCTACATCTCTTATAATATTATTAAATATTATCATAACTTCATCTTCAGTTAAAGTACGATTATTATCTCTAAAAGTTAAATTATAAGCAATACTCTTTTTATCACTACCAACTTTATCTCCAACATAAACATCAAATACATTTATATTAGTTAATAACTTACCACCAGTTTTCTTAATGACTTTCTCTATTTCTAAACTAGTAATATTTTTATCAACAACGAATGCTAAATCTTTTTCTATTGATGGAAATTTAGGAATATCTTTATAAGTCATTCTAGTAGGATGCAAACTTAATAATTTATCTAAATTTATTTCAAAAACAAATATATCTTTTTTACTAACACTAGGATGTAATTTACCAATAATACCAATCTTCATTCCTTGAACGATTATATTAGCACTAACACCAGGATGTAATTCTTTAGGTAATTCACCCTTTATATCTAAACTATATCTACCATTAAATCCTAAGAAATCTAAACATTCTTCAACTATACCTTTTAATATATAGAAATTAACATTCTTTTTATTTAATCCATCATAATAATTACCAGACATCAATATTGCTAAATTATTATTTTCTTTATAAATTCCATTTTCTTTATAAAATGATTTACCTATCTCAAATATAGAAATATCATTATTATTTCTAGCACTATTATAATCATATATTTGTTTTAAAGAATAAAGTAAACTATATCTTAAAGTATTTCTATCTTCACTCATAGGATCAGCTAAACTTATAGGAATAAATTCATCAACCGTATATTTTTTTACTTCACTTAATGGTATCAAAGAATAAGATAATGTTTCATTTAAACCTAAATCTACTAATTTATTTTTTAATGCTCTTTTAGTCTTATCATAATAGCCTAATTTAGATTCAAATACAGGTAATTTACCAACAATCTTATCCATACCATATATTCTACCAACTTCTTCTATTAAATCTTCTTCGATTTTTATATCTAATCTACGAGTTGAAACAACTACTTCTAAAACATCATCTTTTTTATTAACACCAAATCCTAAAGATTTAAAAATACAAATTATATCTTCTTCACTAATATCAATTCCCAAAACTCTACATATCTTTTCTTTAGTTATATTAATAACTTTATCTTCTTTATCAGTAGTATCATAAATAATAGTATCAGATAAAATATTAGCATCAGCATATTTTTCTAATAAATGACATGCTCTATCAATAGCCATATAAGTACGTTTAGGATCTATTCCTTTTTCAAATCTATTACTTGCTTCACTTCTTAATATTTTCTTAGAAGTTTTACGTATCTTAACACTATCAAATATAGCAGATTCAATTATAATATTTTTAGTATATTCTTCTACTTCAGTAGATAATCCACCCATCACACCAGCAAGTCCAACTGCTTCTTTTTCATTAGCAATAACAATATCATCACTAGTTAAAGTTCTTAATGTATTATCTAAAGTAGTTAAATTTTCTCCATCACTTGCATTTCTAACAATTATTTTATTCCCTAATCTATCTGCATCATAGAAATGTAATGGTTGTCCTGTTTCTAACATAACATAATTAGAAATATCTACTACATTATTTATTGGTCTAATTCCACTAGCAATTAATCTGTTTTTTATAAAATCAGGACTTTCACATATCTTAACATTTTTAACTTTCTTTGCTAAAAACAAAGTACAATCACCAGTTTTAACTTCTACATCAAATTCATTTTTAACAGATTCATCTATTTCATTATATTTTAAATCAATATCTTTTACTTGTTTCTTATAAATAGCACCTAATTCATAAGCCATACCTAGTATACTTAACAAGTCTCCTCTGTTGCTAGTAAGTTCAAAATCAATTACTTCATCATCTAAACCTAATAATTTTATTGGATCACTACCAACTTTTGCATCAACAGGAAGTTCATGTATTCCATTTTTATCTTTATCACTTAAGAACTTACTATCTAATCCTAATTCTTGAATAGAGCATAACATACCATTACTTTCTACACCACGAATTACACCACGTTTTATTTCGCCACCAGGTAATTTTGCACCAGGTAGAGCAACTATAACTTTTATGCCTTTACGTACGTTTGGAGCACCACATACAATATTTAATATTTCATCTCCATCATTAACCTTACAAACATGTAAATGATCACTATCAGGATGTGCATCACAAGATAATACTTCACCAACTACTAAATTAGTAGCAGTGATTACTCTTCCAGCACTATCATATTCATTACCAACACCAGTCATATCTTCAGCAATTTGTTTAATATCTAAATCATGTGGTAAATCTATATAATCACTTACAAATTTTCTACTTAACAACATTAGTCTTCATCCTTTCTATCAAATTGATTTAAAAATCTTATATCATTTCCATAAATAGTTCTAATATCAGGAATTCCATATTTAAACATTGCAAATCTATCTAATCCAGTACCAAATGCAAATCCTTGATAAACTTTACTATCATATCCACACATTTCTAAAACATTAGGATGTACCATTCCAGCACCCAATACTTCAATCCATCCAGTTTGTTTACATAAATTGCATCCTTTACCACCACATTTAAAACAAGACACATCTACTTCAACACTAGGTTCAGTAAATGGAAAGAAACTAGGTCTAAATCTAACTTTAGTTTTTTCTCCTAATATCTTTTTACAAAATAATTCAAGAGTTCCCTTTAAATCAGCCATAGAAACATTTTTATCAATAACTAAACCTTCTATTTGCATAAATTGATGACTATGTGTAGCATCTTCATCTCTTCTATATACTTTTCCAGGGCAAACAATTCTTAAAGGTCCTTTTTCTTTATTAGCTTCCATTGCTCTAACTTGTGCTGTAGATGTTTGACTTCTTATTAAAAATCTTTCATATTCATCCTTTAAATAAAAAGTATCTTGAGCATCACGTGCAGGATGCCCTTTTGGTAAATTTAATTTTTGAAAACAATTTTCATCACTTTCAACTTCAGGTCCATCATAAACTGTATATCCCATAGATGTAAATATATCTTCAAACTCTTCTTGAATTCTAGTCATTGGATGTTTACTACCTCTTTTAATCTTTTCACTAGGTAAAGTAACATCTATTCTTTCACTTTCCAATTTTAAATTAATTTCTTTAGTAGTAATAGTATCTAATAATTCATTATAAAAATCATTAAATGTATTTCTAATCTCATTAACTTTTATACCAAATTCTTTCTTCTCTTCATTAGGTATCTCTTTTATTAATTGTTGTATTAAAGTAATCTTACCACTCTTACCCATATAAGTATTCTTTAATTCATCTAATTCTTTTCTATTATCAACTTTAGTTAAACCTTTAACTTCTTTTAATAATTCTTCTAACTTATCATTATACATAATATCTTCCTCTCTTTCATATATTAAAAAACAGTACTCCATCCATAAAGGACGAAACACTGTTTAAATTCCGCGGTACCACCTTTGTTCTAGTAAAACTAGCACTCATATTCTTAACGTGAATTAACGATTAACACTCCTATGTTGAAATTTCTTTTATATTATCAATATAATTGCTCTCAGCTAATAACAATTACTCTCTTAAATGAACTTATATAAAATACTAAGACATAATCAATGTATTACACGTGTTATTTTAGCACAATTATTTATCCAAAACAAGTATATTATAATAAAAAAAGTATTGAATTTTATCAACACTTATTTAATTTTCTTAACTTTCTTTAGTTCATCATAATAAATTATATCAGCAGCAGTCATATATGGAATTAACCAAAAGTATAATATTCCTAATGTAAACACACCCAATATAATCCAACCAATGAAGCTTAATTGGAATACAAAATAATCTGCTTTATATCCATTCATCAATTCTTTACTTTTCTTTATACAACTAGCTCCATCATGTTCTCCATCAATAAAGATATATGGTGCCATTTTATATGAAATAGCAGTTATTATACCAGGTATAATAAATAATAATGTCCATAAAGTAGTAAATATACCAATTAATAAAAACATAACAAATATACCACCAAATAAATTATACCATTTAGTTATTTCAGCCATTTCTACACTTTTACCTCTTACTAATTTCATATAATAAGATAATAAACCAACAGTAATAGGTAGCATCGCAACTTCTAAAATAACGTTTAATATCTCACCAACCGAACTATCTTCACCAAAAGCAAATCCAATTATTCCTCCTATTAGTCCAGCAATTAAACTAACTAATAAACTAGGTGCTATAAAAGTCCATATTCTACCTTTAATAGTTTCCTTTGCTCTTTCCTTAATTTTAACTCTATCCATTCGTTATACTCCTTCCTAATATAATTATATTATTACGCCTTAATTTATACAAGAAAAAAGTACCAAATTAAATTGATACTTTAAATACTATTTTATAATGAAAGCCATTACTATAATAACTACTAACATAGCTACTAAGAACTTCCAAATATATTTCATCCAATCTTTATATGGAATATCTAAATAACTTAAACCAACTAATAACATAGCACTAGATGGAGCTACAAATGAAGCTAATCCATATGTAGATTGTAAAATCATTGAAACAACACTTAAATCACTTGCATATTTAGTAGTAAAGAATGAATATACTAAATTAACTGTATATTGATATTCACTAGTAAATAATCCTGTAATTAAACCAGATATTGTAGTAGTAAATACATTAAATTTAGAACCTAATATCTTACCAATTACTGTTGGAATAACTGGATACATTACAGCAAATTCAAGTATTACATAAGCAAGTAATAAAACAACAACTAATTTGCTAACTTTCTTAAATCCTTCAGCAAAAGATTCAATAGTATCATTAATACTTACTTTATAACAAATTTGAAGAATTATTATAGCTAATACCATAACTACTTGAACACCAAATATATCCCAAGAACCAAATTCATTTACATTACCAAGTAAATATCCAAAAATAGTATGTCCAAATACTTTAGCACCAGTAACCCATTCAGTTGCTTTAGTAAACCATTCAACTTTAAATACACTAGTCCATGGTAAGTAAGCAAGAATAACTGTTATTATAGCTAAAACACCAACTATAATTAAAGGAATAGTATTTGCTTTTTCACTATTTTTTACTTTATTAGCAAATAAATCAGTTTCAGCTTTTACTTCTACTACTTCTTCTTTTTTAGTTTCTGACTTAGTATTCTTTTTCTTACTATCTTTCCTAGTTTCTTTTTTACTAGATACTTTATTATTTTTCTTAACATTTAATAAATATCTAACGTTAAATAAACTATAAATAGCAAAAGCTAAAACAAATAATATTATTTTTTCTAATAAATGAGTAGTATAACTTTGGCTCAAATATTGAACATTCATTCCCATAACTTTAGCACTTATAGTAGAACCTAATATACCTACTAACATAGCACCAAATGTCATAACAAATGAACTAATCTTATTCATATTTAATTTAGAACAAATAGTAATTACAAATGGCATAAATGCAACTAATACTAAATATTCATTTAACATACTTGCAAGTGCAGCAAATAAGAAACTAACTATTAAAGAGAATAATATTTCTTTTCCTTTCCATCTTTTACTAATCTTGTCAGTTAACTTTTGATAAGCTCCAAGTTTAGATAAGAATTGATAAAATGCACCAGTAACAAATAAGAAAGTAACAAGTACTGTAAAGTAATACATTCCTAAAAGTCCATAAGTCACAAAATCAAATAAACCTATTCTTGTAATTTCACCTTTAGTTAACTCACCAGCATTAAAATAACCTTGCGGAATAATCCATGTTAATAATAAAGTAAAGATTATCATACATAAAGCTATTTTAACTAAATCGTGTTTTTCAAAAAACTTTTTCATCATCTAACCTCCTCAAGATAATTATAGCATAAAATAACAGAATACAAGCGTTTTTCTCCAAAATTTCACAATTTTTTCAAGAAAAAATAACAACTTATCAAAAATTGTTATTTTTATTTTATTAAATCTATAAGATATTTTCCATCATTATTATGTTTTTTTTACTTACATGATAAACATAGTTCATACAATCCTACTTATTACTAATCCAAATCATGTCTAGATAATATACTAGCAGGTCTACGTCTTATAGTATTAAATACTGGTATTAAACCAATTATTAAATTAAATATATAAACAAATATAATACTTAATAAAACAATTCTAAAATTAACTAAGAAATATTTACTTAAAAATTTAATATTACTTAATACTTTCAAAATATAACTAGCTAAAATAATACCAGGTACACTAGCAATAGTTGTAATAGCAATAATCTCACCATAAAACATTCTATATATATCGCTTTTTTTAACACCAATTGCTCTATATATACCAACACTCTTTACTCTAGATAAGAAAGAAGCTCTAATCATCAAAAATACTTCAACTAAAGATATAATAAGTATTACACCAGATACCAATAAAGTTGTATTAACTCTTTCCTTATTACCTTCAATATATTTCTTTCTACTAACACTATAACTATCTTCTATATTTAGTCCCATATCTCTAAATTCATTTATAGTTTTATCCTTATCTTTACTAACTAAAACCAGATCTTTAGACTTACTAATTAAATCATATTTAACAGTATTATTATTAACCAAGAAAGCATCCATATTATCTTTACTAAAATAATATCCAACAACTAATAACTTTTTATCATTTACTTTAGTATCAATATATTTATTTAAAGGCATAGTATCATTATTCTTTATATTAACAATTACTTCATAATCATTAACCGGATAATTACCTTTCTTTAACTCAATATCATTTACTTCTAAATTATAATCATATATTTTTTGATTACCAATTTCTTCTTCGCTAATATACATATTAGTATCATTATTTTTAGTGTTAGATAAAACATTAATAAAATTACTTCTATTCATATAAATGGATGGGCTTCCTAAATCAACTATACCTACTATAACAAAAGCATCCATTGTATCTATTTTTATTTCTCTACCTATCATATCACTAACATTTTTAATACCAATCATATTAGCATATCCAGTTTCATCAAACATAGAAAGTATACTTCTTTTATCAACTACAACCTCATTCATTTCTTTAGGCATAGTTCCATACACTATATCACTATCTTTAATTAAATTAATATCAGATAAAGATCCACTCAAAATATCTTTAATATTTATTGATTGATAATAATCATTATAATTAACACTAAAATTAACAGAACTATTACCAGGTATTATATAATCCACACTATCTAAATTCTCATATTTTAAATAATCATCTACTTTAATTTTATTCAAATTAACACTCAAATAATTTTTATTCATAGTAACAAAATCTTCATCTTTAACATTAATAGTAGATGCAATACTAGACACACTATACATTATAAACATACCACTTAATAAAAATCCAAGTAATAATAACTTCTTTAAAAAACTATAATCAAATACTTTCCTAAAACCATTTGTAATTAAACTGATAGGATTAAATATAGAACTATATCTTTTTTTCTTACCATCATCTTTCAAATCAAAATTATATTTATCAATATCACTTTCTTGTATCTTTTTATAACTATCATTAATTAATTCTATATTAGAATCTTCATCAATAACTACAATGTTATCTCTACTCTTACTATTAACATATATATTACCATTTCTAACAACTATATCTAATTTAATTTTATCTTTATCATCTAAGTAAATATTTATCAACTTATCTTCATCTTTTATAACATCATGTTTATCAAAATCTTTTAAATATATATTATTATCAATTGCATAATCTAAATCTTCTTTATCTTTATTAATATAATCTTTAACAATACTACCATCTTTTAATTCTATTATTCTATCTGCATAAAATTTTGCTAAATTAACTTCATGTGTCACTAATATAACTAATCTATCTTTACTAATAGATTTAATTATTTTCATAATTTCTAATGAGTTTTTGCTATCTAAATTACCAGTTGGTTCATCCGCTAATATAATATTAGGATTTTTAACTAATGCTCTTGCAATACCAACTCTTTGTCTTTCTCCACCAGACAACATATTTGCAGGACGTCTTTTATATCTTAACATTCCAACTTTATCTAAAACATATTCTACTCTATTCTTAACTTCATTTTTATCTTTAATACCAAGCATAGTTAAAACCAATGCAACATTATCAAAGACACTCATATTATCAACTAATTTATAATCTTGAAATATATATCCAATATTCAAATTTCTAATCTTATCAACTTTACCATCTATTTTAGAACTAATTTTTTTACCATTAACATATATCTTACCACTTTTAATTTTATCTAGTCCACCAATAGCATTTAAAAGTGTTGTCTTACCACATCCACTAGGTCCTAAAAGAGCAACTAAACCATTATCATTAAATTCTAAACTTATATTATTTATTACATGTATTTCATTTTTTCTATGTCTATTAAAATACTTATTAACATTTTTTAAAGATAACATATTAAACCTCCTCATTTAATGTAGTAATAGCACTATTCTTAAATAACTTCTTAGCAAATTTAAGACTAACTACATAAGACATGATAATTAATATCAAATATAAAAGTATATAATCTCTTAATTTTAAATATTTAATAATAACATCCAAGAATCCTAAATTAATTACATTCTTATAATTTAAATAAACTAATAATAATGTACCAAGATAAGATATATTAGATATAGTTAATAATTCTATTACAAGTAAATTCTTACAAGTACTTAAACTAGCTCCTAACATTCTTATAGTACTAAAATATACATTTCTAGATTTTAATATTAATTTAGTAACAAAATAACATACAAAGAATAATACGACAACAAGTATTATTGTCACAATAGTTTTAAATATTCTAATTATATGTACTGCTTCATTACTTTTCAAATTATCACTAACTCTTAAAGTATCATAACCCATACTATCTAAACCACTTAATGTATCTTTTATATTATCAACATCTTTTACAAATACACTACTTTGATATATTCCCTTATTATATAAATTAGTATAATCTTCATAACTTATAAATATCTTACCATTATTGCTATCATAATCTTTTATACCTAATAAATTATTAATATTATATTTATAATAAACTTTATTAACTTTTAAATTAAGAGTATCACTATAATAAGTATTATCTACTAATATATTTAAGTCTTGATTTATACAATAACTATCTTTACATAAATAGTTTAGATCATTACTAATATAAGCTTGTCCAACACCTACATTTATATTAGGTTCCAACATAAAATTAACACTATCACCAGAATTATATCTTACACCTTGAAATTCTACTCTAGTTTTACTATATTGTTGATTTATTGTAAAAGCCATATCATTTATATATTTATCACTAAAATAAAATTTCATTTCCTCATATGCATTATCTGAATTGTTATATTTAATACCAACAATTTTTAACTCTTTAGTTTTATCTATTTCACCAGTATAATCATTTTGCAAATAAAATTTATTATTCAACAATTCATCTTTATCTTCTAAATAATAATTATCCTTATCTCCACCTATAACAACTTCATTATCACTTACAGGCATTCTACCAACATCAAGTTCACCTTTAAAATTATCTATACTAAAAGCAGTACCATATAACCATAAATATTCATTATCAGTAATACTAACATTACTATCTAACATTAAATCATTTTTAACAACATTTGCTACATTATCTAGTTTAGATAATTTATTAAAATCATCATCACTTATACTACTTTTATCTTTTTTCTTAATAATAATTCTATCATCATCAATATATCTAAAGAATTGATTATAACCATTCTTATTTTCTATATATTCTTCTTTTTTAAAAGATGAATATTCACTTATTAAACTAATTGTTATAAACAAATATACACAAAGTAATAATAAGAATTTAGGAACAATATTAAATGTATTTCTTAAACCTAATCTTATTTTATTTAATAATGTAATATTTTTATAATCTATACCACTTATATCTTTTTTAATATTATTTTCATCTAATTTTTTATCTTCTATTATTCTACCATCATTCATCTTTATTACTCTTGTAACATATTCACTTATCTCATCAAAATTATGTGTAACAACAATAACTAATTTATCTTTAGAAATATCATGTAATAATTTTATTATCTCTTTACTAGATTTACTGTCTAAATTACCAGTTGGTTCATCTGCAATAATAATTGGAGTATCTTTTATAAGTGCTCTTGCAATTGCAACTCTTTGTTTTTGTCCTCCACTCAATTTACTAGCTTTAGTATTTCTAAATTTATACAATCCAACCTTCTTTATAATATCAATAACATCTTTTTTAATTTCTTTTCTTTTTTTACCATTTAAAAGCAATGCTAACTCTATATTTTGTTTAACAGTATAGCTATTTATTAAATTAAAATTTTGAAATATATTTCCTATATATTTACGTCTATAATCTTCATAATCTTTTTCTGTATAATGACTTGTTTCTTTCCCATCAATATACATTTCACCATCTTCATAAGAATCAAGTCCACTTATTACATTTAATAATGTACTTTTACCACTACCACTTTCTCCAGTAATAGCAACAAATTCTCCCATATCTAGTTCTAAATTAACTTTAGTAAATCCAGTAGCAATAACACCTTTACTATAATAAAATTTAGAAACATTTTTTAGTTTTATCATAAATACTCTCCTTACACTATAAGTATATTATATTATCAAATCTAAAACAATATATTTTAAGTAGCATATGTAATAAAATTAGTAGCAAAAAAAGTTATTAGAAATTCTAACAACTTTAGTTTATGACTACATTATGTTTCTTCATATACATTTCAGGTTTACCCATGTTAAGTTCTTTAGATACTTTTAACCCAATTTCATCTATAAATGATTGTATTTGTTTTTTTATTTCACTAACATCAACATCTTCATTAGTACAAAATTCTACTTCCATAAATAATCCTAAATCTTTTACGTTTTCAATTACTATTTCATAATTTTGAAAAGTATATGTTTCTTTTTCATTATTTATTTCTATAAATTTAACCAAGCCTAATCTTTCAAATATTTGTTTCATCATGTTTAAATCTTCTACCTTAGTTTCATATTCATCTGAATATAACCATTTTCCATTTGAAAAAACATCATCTTTATATGTAATGCTATACTCATCATTTTTACTTCTTAATCTTAAACAATGATTTAATTGATTGTTATCATCCGGCTTTAAATCATCTCTTTTAGGATCGTAATAATATTCGTCAATAGTCTTTTTTAATCCTACATAATTAAAATTTTTAAATTTATTTTTTATAGTTTCAATATCATCATATACTTCTACTAACACTTCTATTTCTTTCATTTATATCTCCTTTTTTTTAATAATTTATTTTAAATCAAAAAGATTGCTAACACATCTAGTTAACAATCATTTAGTTCATTATATACTTTTTTTAATATATCATATCTCATAGAAATTATTTTTTTATAAAAATCTTTTCTAACATCAGAAATACATGAAATATTATTTATAAAACTATCTATTTTTTCAATATCAATTTTATTAAACATTCTTTTTAATGCTTCATTACATTCATTATTCTTTCTGCTCTTTATAAAAGTCATATAATTAATTTTTTTGTTATTATCTTTTAAACATGAATAACAATTGAGAACAATATTTTTAAAATCTTCTACCCTCATTTTTTCAATATCACTATCTTCAAGCATTGGATTTAAACATGAGCCACAATCATAAATTGGAGAAAATTCAATTTTTTTAGTCTTTTTATTAACTAAAAAGCCCCAATTACCATTATGTCTATCTGTATTACCAATAATACTATCAATTATAAACATATCCCAAAATTTTTCTTGTATAGAGTTATAATCAAATAATTTACTATTTCTAAGTATTTCTAAAATATCTTCTAATTCAGTACCAATTTTTTTATCAGGATTAGCACTTAATGCAATACTTTCAAATTCATATAATTCATTTTCATCATCTGTAAAATCTAAACAAGCGCAAACTGTTTTTTCTACACCATTAAATTTATATTTGCCTAATAAAGTTTCTTGAGTTTCAAAACCTACTAATCTAAATATATTGCTACCAACATATTCAGACAATGAATTATTTATATAAGAGATATTTTTATTCTTCTCTCTTACTGGATCCGGAAATTTTACTAAATATCTTTTATCTTCAAAAATTAAAGTTTTTTTCTTTTCTGAACCCTTATAATTATTCATTTCTTCAACACAATTTGTAAAATCAATCATTAAATGCACCTCCTTAACTATTAAAAATTATTTATTTTTCATTTGTGGAAATAACACAACATCTCTTATAGATGGTTGATTAAATATTAACATCATTAATCTATCTATTCCAAATCCTAATCCACTTATAGGTGGCATACCTTGTTCCATAGCCATTAAGAAACTTTCATCCATATCCATAGTTTCATCATCACCTTGAGCCTTAGCTTTTAATTGTTCCATAAATGCTTCTCTTTGCTCTATTGGATTAACTAATTCTGAATAAGCCTTACATAACTCTGTTCCAGCAGCAAGTACTTGGAATACATCTATTCTTCTCTTATCTTCATCATTTCTACGAGCTAAAGGTATCATAACTGCAGGATAATTATATATAATTGTTGGTTCCATTATACCTTCTCTAATTTTCTTTTTATAACAGAAATCAATTATTTGACTTAAAGATTTATAATCTTCTAAATCTTCATAACTAAATAATCCTTTTTCAACTATTTTATCTTTTAATTCAATTGGATCAGTAATATCTAAGAATTCAAATCCAAATACTTTATTCATTTCTTCAACATAATTTATTCTATTCCAATTTTCTTTTCCAAAATCTAAACTATGTCCTTGATATTCTATAGTAGTAGTACCAAGTAATTCTAATAATAAATTCTTAATAAATCCTTGATAAAATTTTATATTATCTTCGAAATTCCAATAAGAAACATACCATTCAACTTGTGTAAATTCTTGTAAATGTTCTGTATCCATTCCTTCATTTCTAAAACATTTTGCAAGTTCATAAACTCTATCAAATCCACCAGCTATACATTGTTTTAAATAAGTTTCTGGAGCAATTCTTAAATTACATTCCATATCAAGAGCATTATGATGTGTAAAGAATGGTTTAGCACTTGCACCACATACAGCATTTTGAAGTATAGGAGTTTCAACTTCTAAGAATCCATTTTCGCCTAAATATCTATGTAAAAATGAATAAAATTTACTTCTACCTAAAAATACTTTTCTAGATTCTTCATTCATTATTAAATCAGTATATCTTTGTCTATACTTCATTTCTTGATCTGTAAGTCCATGAAACTTTTCAGGAAGAGGTCTTAATGCCTTACCTAAAAATTTAAAACTTTTAACTCTTAAAGTTTTCTCGCCAGTTTGAGTTGTAAACATTTCACCAGTTGCACCCATAAAGTCACCAGAATCAAACATTTTCTTAAAGAATGCATATTTTTCTTCTCCAACTTCATCAACTTTTAATTCTAATTGTAAACTTCCTTCTAAATCACGAATACGTATAAAAGATAATTTACCCATCTTTCTCATAAACATAATTCTTCCACATACACTAACTCCAGTAATACCATCTTCTAATTTAGAAGCATCCTTTAAAGTATGTGTTCTTTTAAAACTATCAGGATAAGGATTACAAACTTTTTCTATTTCTTTTAATTTATCACGTCTAACTTGTTCTTGCTCAGAATATTCACGCATATTAATCAACTTCTTTCGTTAACTAGTATATCGATAAACTAAAAAAAAATCAATACAAAGAATATAAAATTATATATTTCATATATTTTAAAGAGGTGAAATAATGAACGGAACATATTATCAAAATCCAACTTTTCCCGCTGCTACAACATCTAACTATCAAGATACAATTGTACCAGTAGGAAATGACTTACCTATGGAGCAAAGCTACATAGAAAATATTTTAAGATTAAATAAAGGAAAGAAAGTAAAAGCATATGTTAGTTATCCTGATTCTATAGATTGGAAAGATTCTGTATATACAGGAATAATAGAACAAGCAGGAAGAGACCACTTAATTATAAGTGACCCAACAACAGGTAAGTGGTATCTAATTTTAATGATTTATTTAAATTATGTAGAATTTGAAGAAAAAATAAATTACTCCATTTAAAAAAATGCCTTAGAGCATTTTTATTTTATGTAACTTTCTAGCATATCTTTTTCATCAAATAAATAAGTACTATCTCTATGTCCAGGATATATTTTATAATTTACATTAGATTTCAAAATAGATTTAATACTTTCCTTCATCAAATTAAAATCTCCACCTAAATCGCATTTACCAATACAACCTTTAAATATAAAATCACCACTAAACATAATATTATCAAAAATAAAACTTATAGAATCCATAGTATGACCTAAATTATATCTAACTTCAAATTTAAAATAATCAATAACATTCATACCCATATGTAAATTATTAATATCGTATACAGGAACTTTATAATATTTAAATACACTTTCTAATGCTCCAACATGATCGAAATGTCTATGCGTTAAAAGTATACCAACTACTTTTTTATCAATATTTTTAATTATTTTATCACTTTCACTCCCAGGATCTATTATCAAACATTCACTATCATTTTCTACAATATAACAATTAGTTTCTAATTCACCAACAACAACTTTTTTAATATTCACATATATCACCAATATTATTTTACAATTTTTTTAATATTTATGCTATACTTATATAGTAGGTGATGTAAATGAATATAATAATGATAATAATTTTAATTGCAATAATACTTATAGGAATATTAATAATAAGTTATATATATAATTTTAATAATTTACAAGAAAAGAATATAAAAATTAATGAATCAGAAAGTATAATAGATAATGAATTAAGAAATAAATATGATTTAGTAATGAAATCTTCTACAACAATAAATAAATTATTAAAAAAAGAAGTTACATATTTTAAAGATTTAGAAAAACTAAAAAAAGATAATATATCAAATTTTGATCTAGATAGAAAAATAACAGAAGGAGAAAATCTAATAGAACAAGTAAAAAATGATTATAAATCTTTAAATGATAATGAAGAATATATTAGTATAATAAATGATTTAAAAGATAGTGATGAAATATTAGAAGCAGCAAAATCATTTTATAATAAATATACAACAGAAATAAATTTATTAATAAAAAAATTTCCAACAAACATAATCGCTAAATTTCATAAAATAAAACTTAGAAACTATTTTGATGGAAAAAATATGTTCGATGATGAAATCAAAGATTTTAAACTTTGATTTTTTTATAACTCCAAAAAAATCAAATATTTTCATACTTTTTTGGAGTTATAATAATTATTCCACACAATTTATATTTTGCCAATTTTGTCTATTACACATCATAAAAATATCCCTTATAACTATTAACAACTACTCTATACTTATCAATATCATACTTTTTTAAATACTTTAATTTCTTTTTAATTCTAATTTTATTTTTATATTTTCACACAAAAAAATAGTAAGCCATATAACAACATAGATTACAATAAACTATATTGTGTACTTACTCTATTTTTAGTTTAATTATAATTAAATCAGGGAATAAATCTTGTTTCCAATCTATTAGATTAATGCATATAGCATCTACTTCATCTCATTAAAAATTATATATTTTTAATACTCAGTATAGCAAATATTATTAAATATTCTACATAGTAGGAATCTAGGGCGGAAAACGTTAGTGTTGTTGACGTTGTTGTTGTTGATGTTACCATTCGAACCATTAACGCTCCACTCGTTCGCGTTCGAACCATTATAGTTGTTCGGAGACGAAAGCCACCAATAAGAAGTACACATTTTTTTAGATTTACACCCACACATCTACGGCGCGATTTCGCCGTTAGATGTGCCCTCAAAAAGCATTTGCCTATGCTTTTTGAATCCTTTATCCATGTCTTAACTTATCTTTACAGTATACGGATTTGAACTAGTTCCATCTCCTCCACCTACCAGCAATTCAGCCTTTAGATTGATACTAGGGCGGAAAACGTAAGTGAGGTTGACGCTGCTGTAGAGGATGTTACCATCCGAACCATAAACGCTCCACTCGACCGCGACCGAACCATAATAGCGGTTCGGAGACGAAAGCCACCAATAAGAAGTTATAGATGAATTATATAAATAATATGATTTGTTTGTTTGACCATATTTATAAGCACCAGCAAACGATACTTCATCGGCAGTTAAAAGTCCTATTGGATATTTTAAATCTCCATTTGTTTTATTTCCATTTGAAAGTGTTGCAACATCTACTGTAAATCTTGAATAATTATTTGTTGCACTTTCTGCACATTTAAATGTTGGTTTTGCAGTTGTTATGCTTGTTGTTCCTGTACTATATTGTAATCTTTCTGTTGATGCATAATATGTTTTATTTGTTCCATAACCTAGTTGTGTTGTAACTCCACCTATTCCATTTGATGCTAATGTTTTATCATTACAAAATAATGTATCTGCTAAAAACTCTCCATAATTAGTTTTTAAATTATCTTCATACCATTTATCTACTGCTTTTTTTATTGTACTATCATTAATATTCTTGTGTGTTGCATCATATGTTGTACTTCCTGGCGTTCCATACATATATCCTAAATATGCATTATCATTAGAATTAGTATTGAATTTAGTTGTTATTGCACTTCCGCTTGTATCTTTTGCAACATCATCTAATACAAGTCTAACACTTCCATCACCATTTATTCTAACTATTCTCCATGTTTTATTCGCAAATGACACATAATTATCTGTTACTGCACCATAATAGTAATAACTTGTTCCATAATCGTCTGGTGCATTATTAAGTACATGTTCATTTTCTCCACTTATACTAGTAAACTCTGTTACTGTTGTACCCATTGTTGTTCTTGTCACATCACTAATTGTTGTTGCTGCACTAGCACTTGCCACTATTACATCTTTTAATGGTGCATTAACATAAGGATTAAAATTATTTGGATCTACTATATTTGCTTTCGCACTAAATGTTTTATTCATATCTACACTTTGATCTGTATTTGTTTCTTTATATGTTACTAGTAATGTATATACTTGTGCCTTATCATCTGCTATATCATTTTGTACTAATATAGTTCCTATTGATGGGAATGTTGTTTCTTCACTTACTCCATTACATGTTCCAGATATAGTTCCAGTAACAGTCTTATTTGTTTTATCTATACTAAATCCCGTTTTAGAATATTGTTTACAATCTAGTGTATATACTAAATCTTCTTTTCTTTCTAATGTATTTACTACATTTTCTAAGGCTACTCCATATGTAACAGTTTTATTTCCTTTATTAGTCGCTACAAATGTTTTTGTCCATGTTTTACCCGGTTCTACTGCACTATCTGTTATCAATTCATCATTTACATCTGCATATTCAAGTAAAAGATTTGCTGTTGTAACACTAATAGATTTATTATTTTCATTCCCTTTTATCTTTGTTAAAAAGTATGCATATGTAAGTCCTACTAATATTAATAATACTAAAAATATACCAGTAACACTTACTATTATTCTTTGTTTTCTAGACATTTATATCATCCCTACTTTCATAATCTAATAAAATTATATAATAAAAAATGATATATTTCAATCATTTTTAAGACACTTTATTCGTTAACGAATATTTATAAATATACTTTCAATTTATCAATACTTTTTTGTTGATATTCTTTAAATTCTTCTCCTAACTTAATTAATTCTTTATCTATTCTATCTTTATAATTATCTATTTTTTTACTAACATTAAGTACACCCATAGTCATACCTTGTATCAACATATCAGCAATACGACTATCACTATTATCTTTCATAATTTCCATATTTATTCCTAAATATGCACCCATTTTACTAATTAAAGGTTTACTTTCAATACTATATTTATTATCTTTCATATACTTCTTAATCTTTTTTAAGTATTCTTCATATCCTTTAATAATATCTTCTATTACTCTTTTAATTTTATTATCTTTCTTATTAATTTTCTTAATCAACAAAGTTAAATTATTTAAAGCCATATCACTATCTTGATATAAATAAGTTAAGAATTCTTTATTTTCATTCATAATATCACCATTATTATTATGAAAAATAATATCTATTTTATACTAAAAACTTAATTTATAATCTAATATACCAACTTCATCTATTTTAACATCAACATATTCATTATCAATATTAAAATAATCGCCACTAACTGGATTATATATTTTATTTTCAATTAATCCACAATCTTTAATACTACTTAAATATATTCTAATACTATCATTTTTTATTAATTTATTATAACTATCTTTTCCACAACTATTATTTAAATATACTTCAGTACTTTTAACTATATTTTCTCTTACTTCTTCTAATTGGTCTGCTCTAGAACTTTTAAATGCTTTATTTATTTTAGGTAAAGTTATAATTCCAACAATACTTAATAATGCTATAACAGTTATTAATTCAATTAAAGTAAATCCTTTTTTATTCATTAGTATTCCACACTTTCTAAATATAATCCATTTGCAGGTACAGTTAAATAACTATAATCTTTATTTTCATTATCTATCATATTTTTAAATTCTTCTATACTTATTTTACCACATCCAACTAAGATTAAAGCACCAACCATATTTCTAACCATATATCTATAAAAACTTTTACCAATAAATTTTATTGTTAGAATATCTTTATCTCTATTAAAATTAATATTAAATATTTCACTATTATAATTATCTCTTTCACCACTAACAAATACTTTATAAGAATGTTTACCAATTAAATATTTACTAGCACTCTTCATACTCTTAATATCTAACTTTTTACAATAATTATATAAATAATCTTCTTTAATAACATCATATTTTCCCATATTAATTATATATTTATACTTTTTTCTTTTAACATTAAATCTAGCATGAAAATTATCATCAACTTTAATACAATCAATTACTCTAACATAATTACTTAACAAACTATTTATAGCATTAATAAGTCTATCACATGGTATATCATATTTAATTTCAAAATGACATCTTTGTCCCAAAGCATGAACACCCCTATCTGTTCTACCACTACCCTTTACTTCTACTCTATCTTTATTTATAACACTCAATGCATCTTCCAATTCTTTTTGTATACTAGGTAAATCATTTAATCTTTGAAACCCATAATATTTACTACCATCATAACTAACAGTTATTAAATACTTCATCTTACACTCCTATATATATCTTTTAATAATTCTTTATTATCAACAGTATAAGATAATTTAGCATTTTTCTTATTAGCAAGTCTTATAAATTTAACTATAGGAGGATAATCAATTTTTATTCTACTTTTATATATATTTTCAAATACATCATTATATACAATATTAGCATCTTTAAAAACAATTAAATATCTACACATATTATTTAAAAATATTAAATCATTACTTATAACAACTAAACTTCCATTATATTTACTTTTTAAATAATTTATTATTCTCCTTTTATATTTATAAGATAATCCTTTATCAAAATAATCCAAAATAACAACTGTTTTTTTATTTAATATTGTATACACTAATAATATCAATTTAAATTGTCCTTTACTTAAATCTTTTATTTTTCTTTTAAGTAAACTATAACTAATTTCTAACTCACTAAATATTTCTAATATATTATTATCAACTTTAAATTTATATCCATTAAGAAATCTTTTTACAGTCCATTCGTCATCATATTCTATACCATAAAAATCTAATCCATATTTTATTAAATCAATTTTATCGCCATAAATCCCCGTAATAACATTATTCTTTAATATATCATTAGATCTATTACTATACATTATCTCCATAATATATCAACCAACTCTTTCTCTACAATATGATTATCATGAATAAGTTCATAACTCTTAAGTAAATTATTTATATCATAAATAAATGGTAATGATAATCCTAATTCTTTAAATATATCTTCTTTATTAAGTACTGTTTTAGCATTATCATATATTTCTTTTTTTCCTTTATTCATTACTAATATATTATCCATATAAAGTAATTCTTCCATATTGCTAGTAACATTTATAAATGTTATATTCTTTTCTTTTATATAATTTAATATTTTTATTTTTTTATCTAATTCTAAATAAGTTAACAAATCATCTATACACATAATACTAGGTAATATTATTAAAAGTGATAATATTTTTATATATATTCTATCTTCTGTACTTAAATCTATAAATTCTTTATTTATTAATTCATTTAATTTAAAATATTCTATAAATTCATTTATTCTATTATCGATTTCTATATTATTAATATTCAATTTATTTAAATAAAATTTTAATTCATCTAATACATTGTTAGTATTGTAAATATTATCATCAAAAACACATACTATATTATTTCTTTTATATTCTAAATTATAATTATTTATATTTTTATCATTAATATATATATTATCATTTTTAAACTTACCACATATCATTTTTAAAAGTACAGTTTTTCCACAACCATTAGTACCCACTATACCAATAAGTTCTCCAGATTTTATGGTTATATTTAAATGTCTTATACTAATATTCATACATACCACCCTAACTAATTAAATTTTATCAAAAAAAAGATACAATGTCTATTTACACATTATAACTTTATTTTATTTAACAAAAGTTCTAAAAAATCTTTATCTTGTATTTTATTAATTGCAAAACATTTATTTCCCAAATCTTTAAAACTTGCTCCTGAATGATATAATATTTTTCTATCTATTATTATAAATCTATCATGAAATACATCATTTTTTATTACATCTACATTATTATATTGTTTATTATATTTTTTTATTAATTCTTCACTTGTATTTTTGGTTATTACTTTTATATTACATTTTACATCTTTTAATATATCAAATAGTTCTCTTCCAGCATAATTATCTATTATAATTATTTCTTCTTTTGCAACACTTAGTATTTTTATTAATAATGAATATGCGTCATATATTTGTCCTTCAAAAAATAAATGCTCTTTTTTAACTTCTAATTGATTAAATGTTTCTTCTAATAATTCTATTCTCCTATTATCTTTTAAAACTAATTCGTTAATATATTTTTGTTCTATTAATGAATTAGAAATATATCTCCTCATTTTTACAAATGCATCCATTATTTTTACACTTATTTCATCTGCAACATTAGTTCTTAACACTGATGCAAGCATTGCAACACCTTGTTCAGTAAATACATACGGAAGGCTCCTAGTTTTTGTATTTGCGGTTTCAAATTGAAACCGCAAACTATAATACTCACTCTCTGTTAATTGAAACATAAACCTTTCTGGAAATTTATTAGCATGTCTTTTAACTGCCAAATTAATTGTTTTTGTTCCATTTATGCATTCATAAATTCTAGCTAAGTCACTATCTAACATTACAAGTTGTCCTCTAATTTCATATATCCTATTTTGTATACAATCTCCCATATTTAGGGAGTTCAAAGTAGTTTTGCCAGATAAAATCAATTCATTTTTATCTTCAAAAATTTCTAATATTTCATTAATTGTTTCTCCAATATTTTCTTTTCTTAAAATTGTGCTTAATATTTTAATTCCATTTTTTGTAAACGCATACGGAAGTTTTCTAAGACCTATTTTATCTTCTTTGGAAGTCACAATTTGTGATTTCCAATTATTAAATTCAAAAGATGACAATTGAAAATAATCTTCCATATTAAACTTATATAAATTTCTTTTCATAATTTGATTTAAAACTCGTGTTTCATAGCCAATCAAACATGCCAAATCTCTGTCTAACATAATTTTACTTCCACGTATTTCATATATTCTATTTTTTATATCCATTCAAAACCTCCTAAATTAACAGATTAAAAATATTTATATTTTTAACTATGTACCATTTTCTTTTAAATACTATTATAGCATCTGATATATACTTTATCAATATCAAATTACATACACTATAAATTATTGAAATTTGTACAAAAAAAAAGAAACACATTAACTAGAATGTGTCCCTTGAATATTATTTCACAATATTTTTTAATTTAAAACATCAAATTAATTTAATATCGTAAACAATCGGTACTCAAATAATACTCGTGAGTACATTATTATTATTTATTTATTCACTTCTTTTATTATACCAGTTTTTTCCATTTCCTTGTTTTCAACTTTTACATTTAAACATAAACCTATAACAAATATAAAACTTAACCAATATATCCATAACATTAATATTGCAATACCACTTAAACTTCCATAATATTTATCATATGCAGTAAAGTTATTAATATATCCACTATATAAATATGTTGCTAAAACCCAAAATAAAGTCGTAAATATTGCTCCTAAATTAATTCCCCTAGTATCCACTTCTTTATCAGGGGCTATAACATATATCGATTTAACAAAAAAATATATAATAAGCCATGTTATTGGACCTCTAACAATAGTAAGTATTGGATTTATAATATTTTTTATATTAAAATAATCAAAGCTAGAAATAATTTTATTTCCTAACAAAGGAACTAATAAAACAAATATATATAGTATACAAAGTAACATAGTCATAAAAATAGCTTTTAATTTTCTTTTAAAATATGTTGATTGTTTTATACCATATATTTGGTTACTAGCAATAATTATACTTGTTGCTCCATTAGAAGCAACATAAAACATAATACATATAACACTTATATATTTTAAAGTTATAGGTTGTTCTAGAATGTTAGGAATTATTAAATCAAATTTTATAGTAGTGAAAATTTTACCCAAAAATTCACTAATATCATTAACAGTTAATCCAAAAGAAGCTGAAATAGCACTTACAATAGAAATTATTGGCACAATACTAAGTATAATAGAAAATGCTAAATCACCAGGCAAAAAAAGCATTTCGGGTTTAACAATTATTTCCCATACTTTGCTAAAAAAATCTTTAAAATATTTCCTATTACCCGACAGTAATTTGCTGATCACATTATCTTTTTTCTTATTCATCATTATCCTCAAAAGCGCTTTTATTTTTTCTCATTTGGATAGTTGCTTCATTAAATGCATCTTCAACTAATTTAAGATCATCATTTATCATACTAAATCCTATCGCAACACCATATTCATATGGTAATTTTTTTAATTCTTTCATTAGCTTTTTAATATAACTAACTACTTGTTTTTCAGTATATCCTACTAAATATACCATAAACTCATTTCCATCAGTTCTTAATAATTCAGTATTCTCAAGTTGTGTTTTAAATAAAGCATTTGCAGCAGCCTTAATTTGCTTATCTCCTTCTTCATGACCAAATGTATCATTTAAATATTTTACATTGTTCAAATCCATAACAATAACAGCTTGCGGATAAACAGCATTTTGATTCCAATTTTCTAGTTTATCATTCAAATAATTTCTGTTTTTTAAACTAGTAAGCATATCAACATATCTTATTTTATCATTATTTTTAACTTTAGTATTCAATACTATTTTTTTCTTATTTCTAATTAATATAAATACGCCTATAATTATAACAGTAATAAGTAAAATAATATATTTAGCAAGTTTAACTGTTCTATTACCCGCTTCATAAACTTCAAAATATGTATTCAAACTATTTTTAATTATTTCATTGCTATTTAAAGTATTAATATAACTACTAAATAATTTATAAAACACATCAGTATCATTCTTATAATAAAAATTATATGTACTATCAGTAATAACATTTTCTAAAATAATATCCACATTATCTAAATTATCTATTAAATAATTATCATAATATAATTTATCTACCAATACTATTTTATCTTTCTTTATTAATTTTTTTACATCTCTAAGTTTACTATAAGTTTTTGTAGTAATATTATTAAAAGTACTTAAATACTGATATAACATTGAATTTTCTAAAACATATATTTCTCCATTATATGCTTTTAACGAATCAATATTTAATTTTAATTTTTTATTACTAATTAAATAATAATTTATTTTAAAATTAGTATTTATTTTTTTATAATCTTTACTGTAATCATATATTCCAAATATTAAATCTGTTTTTTCTTTATTTATATCATATTTTAAATCATTAAATTTTCTAACTCTATTATAAATGAAATCTACATCACTAAACTTTTTAAAGGAATTTAAATATTCATTAACTATTCCATTTAATTTACCTTTTGATAATAATTGATAAGGTTGATATACTAAAAAATCAAATTTATAATTTTTATCGGTCAATTTATCTTCTGCAGCATCATCAATTTTTAAACTATCAATAAATAATTTATAATTATTATTATTATACTTTTCTTCATAATTATTGTTTATCCAGTTATTATAAAATTTTGTAATAATAGAATTTAATGTTTCGTCATTTCCTAAATGTAAATAATAATATACTTTAGCATCATTAAAGAAATAACATATATTATATCCTTTTTCTATTATAATATCTTTATATTGTGTCATAGGAACAATAACATATGATATCTTTTTTTCTTCAAATTCTTTTAACATAGTATCTTTATTTTCATAAGATTTAATTGTTCCATTCAATTTATAGTAATTGCTAACATAACTTAAATCTTTACTTAAAATACCTATATTACCTTCAGTTATATTACTAGGATTTATAACACTATTATTTTCTAGATTTAAAAGAACATAATAATCTGTATAAATTAATAAATCTCTTTTATCATAATTAGTATTTATACTAAATCCAAATGAATCATTTGGATTATCTATTGAATATACTGTACTATTTAGTTTTAAATCCAATTCTTCATCTAAATCATTAACAAAATCAAAAAATACACCAGTACCATTTTTTCCAAATACATTTATATCATTAGGTACATTTATAGAATAAACACTATTTTTATTATTACTTATCCAAGTTTTTTCACTAATTGTTAAACTATTTTTATCTTTAAATACTTTATATATTCCAAATACTATTCCACTAATTAGAATCAATGAAATAATAGACAATATAATTATTTTTTTTAATTTTTTCATAACATCACCTATTGAACATAATTAGTCCATTTTATAACAGAATTACCTGCTTTAATATAACCCATTACAGGAAAATTTTCCTCTATATTTTTATCTTTATTAGATACAATATACTGAATATCATAAAATTTCTTTTCATCTTCAGTAAATGTATCTAATGAAGTTTGACATATAGCCTCACTATCAGTATGTTTACCAGTTTTTAAAGTTATATTAACATAGATTAATTTACCTTTAATATCAATATCAACATTATCTACTAATTCATTTTCTTTTATTTTATTTGCCACTTCATTTTTCTTAGTATCATTAATTTGTACACTTTCAATTCCATCTAATCTATTACCATACTTATCTTTAGTTGTTTGTCCAATAAAATAAACTATAACACCAACCAATATGGATACAATACAAACTAAAGATACAATCATTAAAATAGAATAAACTCTATTTCTTTTATAAAACTCTTTAAATTTTTTCATAATCCACCTCTTTAATAAAATAATTATACAATATAATTAATGTTTATTCAATTATAACATTTTTTAGACAAATTAAAAAAGATTCACAAAAGCAAATCTATTTTAACATATCATCTAATTTTTCTTCATCCCAGATTTCAATTCCAAGTTTTAAAGCCTTATCATATTTAGAACCAGCATCTTTTCCTACAATTACGACATCAGTTTTCTTACTAACACTTTCACTAGTAACACCACCGTTATTTTCAATCATTTGTTTTACCTCATCTCTAGAATACTTATCCAAAGTTCCAGTTATAACAAACTTTTTGTTAACAAAGTTATCGTTTTCCACAATATCTTCACCAATATATTCCATATTAACACCAATATTTTTTAAATTGCTAATAAGTTCGATATTTTCCACATCTTTAAAAAATTCAACTATATTTTTTGCTAAAACTGGTCCCATATCTTTAATAGATTCCAACTCCTCATAAGTAGCATTTATTAAATTATCTATATTTTTATATTTCTTTGCCAAAAGCTTTGCATTCTTTTCACCAATACCACTTATTCCAATAGCAAAAATTAATCTTTCAACACTATTTTCTTTGCTAACTTCAATACTTTCTATTAAATTATTAACACTCTTATCTCCAAAACCTTCAAGTTCAATTAAATCTTTTTTCTTATCTTTCAAATTATAAATATCTATAATATTTTTTATAATTCCCATATTATAAAAATCTTCTATAATTCTATCTCCTAATCCATCAATATTCATTGCTTTTCTACTTACAAAATGAATTAAAGATTCAATATTTCTTTTGCTACATTTATCATTCATACAGAAATAATCTATACCCGTTTTGCTTAATACTAAATCACTTCCACAAATAGGACATTTCTTAATCATAACAAATTCTTTTTCAGTTCCATCTCTACGTTCTTTAACAGGACCAACAACTTCTGGAATTACATCTCCAGCTTTTCTAATACTAACAATATCACCAATTTTTAAATCTTTGTCAATAACATATTGTTCATTATGAAGAGTTGCACGTCTAACAGTACTTCCAGCAACTAAAACAGGTTCCAAAACAGCATTTGGAGTAATTTGCCCGGTTCTTCCAACAGTAAATATTATATCTATTAATTTAGTTAATACTTCTGTTGCAGGAAATTTATAAGCAGTTGCCCATTTAGGATATTTTTGAGTATATCCTAATTTTTTTTGAGTATCAATGTCATTAACTTTTATAACAACTCCATCTATATCATAAGGCAGTTCACTTCTAATGCTTCCTTTTTCACTAATAAATTCTAATATACCATTAACATCACTAACTAATTTATTGTTAGGATTAGTCTTAAAACCTAACTCCTTCATAAATTCTAAAGCTTCTAAATGAGTTTTAATTCCATAATCTTCTGGATTAGGTAAATGATATATAAATGTATCTAATTTTCTTTGTCTTGCAATATTACTATCTAATTGTCTAATAGAACCAGCTGCAGCATTTCTACAATTTTGAAACAAAGGTAAATTCTGTTCTTTACGTAATTTATTTAAATCCTCTAATACTTTTTTAGACATAAATATTTCTCCACGAACCTCAATATCTATATCCTTATTTATTTTAAGCGGTATACTCTTAATAGTTTTTGCATTATGTGTTATATCTTCACCCACAATACCATCGCCACGTGTTGCAGCACTAACAAACTTACCATTTTTATATTTCAATGAAACAGATAAACCATCTATTTTAAGTTCACATACATAACTAGGATGATAACCCTCTTTAGCTATTCTATTATCAAATTCCATTATTTCAGATTCATTAAAAACATTACTTAAGCTAAGCATTGGAATTTCATGTCTTATTTTTTTAAAACCATTAATAACTTCTCCACCTATTTTTTGTGTAGGACTATCATCTCTAACAAATTCAGGATGTTCTTTTTCAAGATTTATAAGTTCTCTTAAATACTTATCAAATTCTTGATCTGTTATAGTAGGATTATCTAAAACATGATATTCGTAATTAGCCTTATTTAATATATCAACTAACTCATTATATCTATCTAACATAAATTATCACCATAAATTCTTACTATATTCACCATTATTAATTAAATTATTTATTGCATCTTTAACACTATCTTTATCTTCCTTATAAGTTACTCCATACCAAACACTATCTGTTTCAATAACTTTAACACTTATATCACCAGATTTAATATGTAGATCAACTACTTCAGGAATTAAAAATTCATCTTTTTCTTTATCTTTCATATTATTTAAGAAACTAACAAAATCACTTTCTAAATAATCAAATATTTTTGGAGTAAACAATAACATATTCATACTAACTAATCTATTAAGTTCAACATCATATTCTTCACCATCTACTAAAGACTTACAATGTATATGATTATCAACTTTTTCTATACTACTCTCATTTATACCAGTAAGCACACCATCTTCAATTTCACAAACACCACGTTTAACACTACCATTCTCTGTTATAGTATTACAAGCTCTATAACCAATCAAACCAAATTCTTTATCGCTTATTCCACCACTCAAAAATTGATAAGCTTTAACAAAAGAATTTCTACCATAAAAATCATCTGCATTTATTATTGCAAAAGGTTCATTAATAGCATTTTTACATTCCAAAATGGCATGTCCAGTTCCCCAAGGTTTAACTCTTTCAAAATCTATATTAACTGGAACATCTTCCATTTTTTGAAAAACATATTCTACATCAATTTTGTCTTCTACTCTTTTACCAATAGTATTTTTAAAATCTTCATACATTTCTTCTTTAATAACAAATACTATCTTATTAAAACCAGCCTTTTTAGCATCATAAACTGAATAATCAATAATAAATTCTCCATTAGGACCCATAGGTTCCATTTGTTTTAAACCACCAAATCTGCTACCCATTCCAGCAGCTAATATTAATAATGTCATAAATCTTTCCTCCTATAATTTACTAATACTTTTATGATTTTTCATTAATTTTTTAACTCCACTTTTAAATGCAACATCAATTAAATCTCCATTCATATTTACTACAACACCAGTACCCAAACTTTCATGATTAATGATATCACCTATTTTAATTTCTGCATTTTCACTTTTGTTATACATTTTTTTAGCATCAATTTTCTTTTCTACTTTGATACCAACATCATTTTCTTCAATACAATTGCTATCGATTTCATCTATAAATCTACTAGGCATATTCATTGTATCTTTACCATATAACATTCTTCTTTTAGCATTTGTGATATATAATCTTTCTCTAGCTCTTGTAATACCAACATAACACAAACGTCTTTCTTCTTCAATACCATTTTCCATCAAACTCATTGTATGTGGAAATAATCCCTCTTCCATACCAATTAAGAATACTACATCAAACTCTAAACCTTTAGCACTATGTATAGTCATTAAAGTCACTTCATCACCATCTTCTTTATGACTAGACATATCACTAATCAGACTTATTTCTTCCAAGAACTCACCTAAACTAACCATACCAGTTCTTTCTTCAAAAGAAGCAGTTATACTTTTAAATTCCATCAAGTTATCAAGTCTTAATTCATTTTCTAATGTTTTATCTTCTTCTAATTCACGTCTCAAACCAGTCTTAGTTAAAACACTATCAATTAATTCTGTCAAACTCATGTTATTGCTATCGTTAACTAAATCGGTTATTAAATTCTTAAATTCTATTTCTTTATTAGTAGACAAAGCATCAAACATACTTATACCTTCTAACATACTAACATTCTCTAAATTTTTAATAGCAGCATCCCCTATACCACGTTTAGGAACATTAATGATTCTTCTCAAACTAACTTCATCATTATTATTATATATAAGTCTTAAATAACTAATTAAATCTTTAATTTCTTTTCTATTATAAAAGTAATAGCTACCAACAACTTTATAAGGTATCCCTTTAGCAAGCATTCCCTCTTCAACTACACGACTTTGTGCATTTGTTCTATAAAGTATTCCAATATCTTTTCTATCATATCCTTCATTTAAAAGCTTATTTATTTCTTCAATAACAAGTGTTATCTCATGTTTTTCATCATAAGCTCTCATGTACTTAATCTTAATACCTTCACCCTTTTCACTCCATAATTTCAAATCTTTTCTCTCTTTATTATTTTTTATTACAGAGTTAGCAGCATTAAGTATATTATTAGTACTTCTATAATTCTCTTCCAACTTAATAACTTTACAATCTTTATAATCTCTTTCAAAATTTAATATATTTCTATAATCAGCTTGTCTAAAAGCATAAATACTTTGATTCATATCACCAACAACAAATATATTTTTATTCTTATTTGCAAGCAACTTAGTTAATTTATACTGCACTGGATTAGTATCTTGATATTCATCTATTAAAATATATTTATATCTATTCTGATATTGTTCTAATATATCTTTATGTTCACTAAATAATATTACAGGTTTACATAATAAGTCATCAAAATCTATACTATTATTCTTAATCATTTTATCTAAATAAATATGATAAACTTCTTTAACAACTAAATCTATATCAGTATTAAAACACTTTTCTATTTCCATATCACTTAACATTTGACTTTTAATCAAACTAATTTTATTTCTTATATAATAAGGACTATAATGTTTAGGGTCTAAATTTTTATCTTTAAGTATTTTTTTTATTATACTTAAAACATCATCACTATCTATTATAGTAAAGTTTTTATCTAATCCTAAATACATATAATTTTCTCTTATTATTCTAAGTCCAAATGAATGAAATGTCCCTATAAAGCTAGATATATCATATCCAAATATTTTATTAACTCTTTCTTTCATTTCTTTAGCAGCTTTATTTGTAAATGTTATTGCAAGTATATTATAATCTCTTATTCCATTTTCAATTAAATATGCAATTCTAGTAGTAAGTACTTTAGTTTTACCACTACCAGCACCAGCCATTACTAAGCATGGTCCTTCAATATGTTTAACAGCTTCTATCTGTTGTTTATTTAAATTATTTAATAGTTCCATATTCTACCTCACATACTAATTATTATATCAAATATCAATCTATTATTAAATACCTTTTTTTATAAAACAAAAACATTTGTTCACAAAAAAACTACAAAGTTGTAGTTCTATTATTTTAACTTACTAAAGATTTCTTTAATTCTAAAATATACTCTATTCTAAAATTTATTTGATTAAATTTTTTATACATCTTTCAATATTCTCTTTTATATTAGACAAATAATATTTTCTCATATCATCTAAAATATAACCAATAACTTCAAAAGACACTTCTCTTTGATTTCTATCAGTTGTATCAATTAAATAAAAATTAATATCTTCCTTATTCGCCAATTCTTTCATATTTAATAACGATTTATTATATTCATCAACATTATTTTCATTTAAAAAACTTCTTTTTTCAATAGATAAATTTGCATTATAATCTCTACAAATTGCAGTAAAACTATCTGTATAGGTTGCAATAACAATATTTATTTTATCTTTTATTAAAGGAATATATTTTATTTTATACTCATCATAATCTTTTAAATCTAATCCATCTTTTAAAAATAATCTATCTATCCATATTAATCTATCAAAAAGTGACCTATCAACAATTATAATATCATTATTACATTCAATTGTTTCATTCAACTGTTTTAAAACATATTTAGGTATTTCAAAATTAACAACACTAGTATAATGATTTTTTAACTTTGGATAAATATTTTTCTTATAATTATCAGAAGTAGTAAACTCCTCTAAAATATCAACACTAAATTTACCTTTTTTAAAAAAATCTTTTAAATTATTTATTAATGTAGTTTTTCCAGTTCTAGGTGTACCAGTAAACTCTATAACATATGGTTTAAAATTAAATATAGTAGATAATTTTTTAATCTCCTGTTTTTGATAATGAATTTTTTTCAACATTCTAATTTCTTTTTCATTATCTTTAAACACATTATCTAGTATCCCAAAGTTATTAACGTCACTAAAAATTTCATCAATTAACCTTCTTAATCTTTTAAACATTTCAAAATTTTCATCTTCATTTAATATTAAACTATCATAAAGTGAAGTAAAATACCACTTTTGCTTTTCATATCCTCTATTAAAATTTGAAAAATCATATTTACCATTTTTTTCAAATACTATTTGTAAGTCTTCTAAATTCGATATTTTATCAGCACAAACAACTGCTTTATGCCTAATATCTAATGTTTTAACTTCATCTATTGTATATTGCTTTCTTTCTTCCCAAGATAATTTTTTATCTGGTTCACTATCACCCATTACAAGCGATAAAATATCTTTTCCAAATTCTTTTAATATATCTTTATCTTCATATTTAGTATCTTCAACTACATCATGCAAATAACCCGCAGCTATAACATTATCATCAAAATCATATTCACTCAAAATATTTGCAACATTAATCGGATGAATAATCATAGATTTATCTCTTTCATTTTTTCTTACTTGTCCATAATGTGCATTTATTGCAAATAATTTTGCCTTTTCTTTTATATCCATACTACCACCATCACTATCAAATTAATTATACAATATACTTTATAATTATCAAAATTAATTATCAAAAAAACAACCACCATAGGCAGTCATCTAAATATTATAATTTATTAAATCATCTATAGAATTATTTAATAAATATAAAAGCATATTTTTATCTAATTTAGTAAAATTTTGCTTAACTAATGATAATGGTAAGAAAAATAAATCTATTCTATTTTTAATAACATTATAAATATCTTCCACACCAAAATCTTTTAAATATTTTATAATTTCCTTAACGTTTCTCTTAGAAAAATTTAAATTCTTAAGAAGAACATTATCATAAGTATTAATTATATCTTTAATCTGATCATCACTTAAATCATATTCTTTGAGATAACTTAACACTTTCCTCACCCATTTCTAATAGAGGTTTTACTGCATTAATAACTTCTTCTATATTTGCTACATTATTTTTATATTTTAAACAACTAACAAACATATCCAAGTCTTTTTCTTTCCCTCTATAATTACATAAATTACGTAAAACTCTTTCTCTACTAACTACATGTACTCCAAAAGAATAAGTTCCTTCTTTATTTAAGTATTTGTTATCAAGTTCTGAAACTATGTTCTTTATTACATTATGGTCATTAAAGAAATTTTCTAAACGTACTTCATCAAAGTTTTCATTAACAAACATTTTATTAAGTAAAACCTCTTCATCAGACGAAGTACTATCTATTTTACCATAAAGTGATTTATCTTTGCAAGTTTTTGCTTCTCCATATGTCTTTTGTATGTTAAGTCCTCTGATAAAATCAATATTATCTAAACTAACACCATCACTTTTTTTCCATAATCCTTTTTCAATTAAATAATCTAATCTAAGAGGTAAAGATTGCATACCTAGTATTACGTAACCATTATTATTACTATCATTAGATAAACTAATACCATATCTATTTAAAACATGTATATTTTCAAAAACAACATTAGGATTACTAACTAAAATACCACCTACATGTTCTAAAACATTTTTACATATTGCCCCCATTAATTACTTACCTCCATTTTATTTAATTTATCTACTAAACCCCTATTAACATTAAAATCATTTATAAAGAAAATATCAAAATTAAGCATTTTCTTAAAATCCACGCCATTTTCCTTAATTAAACTATAATTATTAACAAAGTTATCGTAATTACACATAACACAATTATATTTGCATTTGCTACTAACCAAATCTTTAATAAATATAGAAGGAATATTTGAAACAACTTTATTAATATTAGCATTTTCACTCATAAAAATTTTAATAATATTATCAACATTTTCTAAACTTGAATGAAGCATAATACTAATTAAAACATTTTTATCTTCTAATTTATCAAATAAAACTCTTCTCATACCACTATCAGTCTTAATACTTATAGCAAAAGATTTAAATTTATCTAGATTAACATATTTACTTAAATCACTTAATAAATCTTTATCTATATCGTTTTCACTAACTTCCAAATAACTTAATACATCTTTTAATTTAACATCAATAGTATTAAAATTAATATCAGAAGTAATTGGTATATCTTGTGATTTAACTTTCTTATTCATCAAATATATATTATACCTATTTAAATTAAGCATAATATCATACATAATAAAATCTATACCTTTATTTATATTATTAACAATATCTTTTAGATAACCACTAACACTATCCTTTGTTATATCATATTTTTCTTTCAAATAATCATCCAATATACTACTTATATCACATCTAGTAGCAATCTTACTAACCTCTTTATAATTAGTAATATATTGAATTTTATCAGTACGATTTTTAACATTATTTAAAATATTAATAATATTATCTATATTCTTCAAAATACTTTTATCATTTTCATTAAACTCTTCATATTTTTTAAACATAGAAAAATATTCTAATAATACATTAATAAATTCCAAGATATAACCTCCTAACTTTCAATTTTTTTAATAACGTCGTAGCTGTCTACTAATTCAAGTAAATCTTTTAAATTCTTCTCTATTTTAATAGCATCACTATCTTTATCTTCCTTTAGCATCATTTTAGTTTCCTTATACATCTTATTCATTGTATCTAATATAGGAACCTTTTGATATTTAACCAACATATCATTAGTTAAATTCATTTTTTCTAACTTTTCATCATCATAATCCATTATTTCTAAAGATGTTTTTAATATTTCACTAGTAATATTATTAATTAAATTTTTTTCTCTAATCAAAATACTGTCAACAAACGATAATATTTCTTCATCACTATATTCTATAATATCATTCTTTTTATCAGCTTCACTTTTTCTAGCAAAATCTATATTTTTTTCACCAATATATTCTAAAATTTGCCACTTTTCACTAGTTATAATTCCACTCTTTTTAAGAACTTCATTAAATTCTTCTATATCATATATAGGTTTAATTAATTTATCATTTTTAAAATAACTTATATATTTCTTATATAAAGTATCACTTATTTTTAAACTATTATAATATTCTTTATTATTATTATTAAAATCTTTTATATATTCTTTAATGTATTTTATTTGTTCATTTAGCCAATTAACATATGTAGATACCTGTTCTTTATTATCAACATCAATTTCTCCATCACTAGCAAGCTTTTGATTAACTTTAATACTAACACTAGCATTAAAGAAAATTTTCATCTTTTCTTCTTTTTCATCGAAATTAAATACTTCTAATATTTTCATGAAGTCATCTTTATCAATTAAGGCCAAATCCTCCCCTTTTAAATCATCTATATCCTTTAATGTTTTCAATGTAAGCATATTTTTAACATCATTTATTCTATCCATCTTACTTTGAAAATCTTTTAACTGCTCATCAACAGTATCTATTTTCTTAGATAACTCTGTTATAAAGGAATTGATATACATAATATCTAGCCTCCCATACTATAAAAAGTATACCATATTTTTTATATGAAAACAATTGTTTTATCTAAGTTTCTAAAAAAATAATATAATGCTAGTTTGTTTAATAAATTTATATTATAATATTTCTAGGAAGTGATTATATGACAATCTTGAAACAAAAAATAAGAAACATTGATTCTCTACCATATGTAGAAAAGAAAAAAACTAATCCCTTAAAAATACTCATAATATTAATAACTATTCTACTAATAACACTTGTTATTTATTTAACTTATAACGAGTTGATTCCATACATTAATGCAGTAAACATAAATAAAATAGTAGGTAAAAAAACAAATATTACAGAATGTAATACTAAAGATTATATAATAATAAATAAAGATAAATCATATACAATGAGTTTAACAGACAATAACTGCACAACCAATTACTATGAAGGAAACTTATCAATAAAAAATAATATAGTAACATTTTCTAAAACAATCAAAGGAACAATAGACAACAATTATAACATTATAATTAACAACAATATATTTGAGGATGATAAAAATGAATGAAGAAATAAATGACATATTAAATAATATTGACTTTGAAAACAATAAACTTATCAAAATAAACGAAAATTTATATTTAACCAATAATCAAATAGATATTCTCAAAAGATATAATATTGATTATGAAACATCAAATAGTCTAAGAGATTTAATGATTAAAATAGAAGATATTTTAGATTATGAAGAAGATATACCAGAACTAGAAGAACTACTAGATAAATTATCAGAAAGAAACTATTATGAATTTACAAACAAATAGAATGTTTAAACAATATTCTATTTTTATTTTATAAAATAAAAAACACTAGTAAACACTAATATTTTTATTTTCTCTTTTTAAATCACGTTCCTTAATACTTTCTCTTTTATCATATAATTTTTTACCCTTACATAATCCAAGAAGTATTTTAGCATAATTTCCTTTAAAATATAATTTAAGTGGTATTAAACTATATCCATCTTTCATTACTTCACTTTTTAATTTAACAATTTCATTTCTCTTTAATAAAAGTTTTCGCTCTCTTCTTTCAGGAACATTATATCTATTACCCTCTTCATAAGGAGCAATATACATATTTATAACAAATACTTCATCATTTTTAATTCTAGCATATGTATCTTTTAAATTAGCACTACCTTTTCTAATTGATTTAATTTCTGTACCAGATAAAACTATACCACATTCAATTTCTCTTTCAATAAAATAATCAAAATAAGCTTTTCTATTCTTTATCTCCATCATTATTATCCCCCACTAACTCAAAATCAATAGTTCTAGACTCTTTACTAGCGCCAACTACCTTTACACGCACTTTATCTCCTAAAGTATAACGTTTTTTAGTATTTTGTCCAATCAAACATAATAGTTCTTCAACATAATTATAGTAATCCCCCTTTAAACTATTTACATGGACTAAACCTTCAATTAAATTATCTAATTCAACAAATAATCCAAAAGATTCCACACCACTTATAACACCATCAAATTCTTCTCCAATATGTTTTTCCATATATTCAGCCATTTTCATATCATCAACTTCACGTTCTGCATCAACACTAGCCTGTTCTCTTTCACTAGCCTGTCCTGCAATATAATCTAAGTTAGCATTATAATAATCAATAGTTTCATTATCAATTTTATTTTCATATAAATATTTTCTTAACAATCTATGAACTTCTAAATCTGGATAACGTCTAATAGGTGATGTAAAATGAGTATAACATTTGCTACCCAATCCAAAATGTCCTATATTATCCTTTTGATATATAGCCTTTCTCATACTACGTAATAACATACTAGAAAGTATTTTATATTGAGGAACATCTTTTAATTGATTTAATAATTTTTGCATACTTACTGGAGTTAAATCTTTAACTTTTCCATTAACTTTATATCCAAGTAAACTAACTAATTTTAAAAATTTATCAATCTTATCAGCATTAGGAACATCATGAACTCTATAAATAAATGGTAAATCCATATTATAAATATGTGTTGCAACAGTTTCATTAGCAGCAATCATAAAATCTTCAATCATACGTTCTGCATCTTCTCTAACTCTTTTTTCTATTCCAACAACATTCTTATCTTCATCAACAATAATCTTTGCTTCATCTAAATCAAAATCTATATACCCTCTTTTAACTTTATTTCTACGTAATATATGTGCTAACTCATTCATTTGTTTTAAAATATCACTAAATTCCTCATAACTAGAATCAACAACATTACGCATAATAATATCATTAACTTTCTTATAAGTCATTTTCTTTCTAGATTTTATAAATGATGGAAATATATCATAATTAACAACATTACCTTCACTATTTATTTTCATAACACAAGATTGAGTAAGTCTAACAACACCTTCATTCAAAGAACAAATACCGTTTGATAATTTATGAGGAAGCATAGGTATAACACTATCTGCCAAATAAGAACTAGTACCACGACTTAAAGCGTCCTTATCAAGATAACTATTTTCAGTAACATAATATGAAACATCGGCAATATGGACTCCTAAAACATGTAACCCATTTTCAAATTTATAACTAATTGCATCATCTATATCCTTAGTATCATCACCATCAATAGTAAATATAACTTCATTAGTTAAATCAGTTCTACCCTTTAATTCACTATCCCCTACAACACTAGGTATAGCTTCTGTTTGTTCGATTGCCTTTTTACTAAACTCTTCATAAATACCATATTTATAAGCAACTAACTTAATATCAACACCAGGATCATCTTTATGACCTATAACAGTAGTTACCCTACCCATATACTTATTCTTAGACATTTCTTTAGTAATACTCACAATTACTTTAGTGCCTTCCACTAAACCATTTCTACTCTTAGGATCTAACTTAATATCTAACTTTTTATTCTTATCCTCCAACTTAACAAAAGGTTTATTATTGACAAAATATATTTCACCAATCAAATTACTTAAATCTCTATTTAAAACTCTAAGTACTCTACCCTCAGTTTTACCATGATTATTAATTATTTCAACTAATACTCTATCATCATTAACAGCACCATTAATATTATCTTTATCAATATATATATCTTCTCCATCTTTAATAATTAGAAAACCAAATCCTTTTTTATTTAAAGATAATATACCTGCTTTTAAACTAGGACAATTCTTAAATAAAATATATTTATCCTTTTTAGTTTTATAAACGACACCATCTTTTTCTAATTCACATAAAACATTATTTAATCTACTTAAATCTTCAGGACTAGTTAATTCTAATAAATCATTAATTTCTATTACATCAAGTGCTTCATATCTATCACTCATAACATTAATTACTTGTTCTTTCATAATATCACATACCCTTTTAAAAATTATATCATTAAAAAAGCATAAATACTATAATATTCATGCTTAAAAGTGTAAACTTATTTAATATATAATATAAATGATATTATAAAGAATATAGCTCCTAAAACAGCAGTTAATCTAGTAATGAATAATTCTGATCCTCTCTCTTTTTGTTTAGAAAATAAATCAGCATTACCACCACTTATTATTTGTGCTCCATTGCTAGCCTTATTACTTTGTAATAAAACTAATACTATTAATAATATCGAAACAACCATTAATACAGTTTCCATTTAATCACCTTCCGTTAACTCAATAAATTCAATAACTAATTTACCACATATTTACTTACATTTCAACAAATAAGTAATAAAATAAGTAATAAAATATAAATTTAATTTATCACACTAAATTTAAATTGTCAATAAACTGCATATTTGCTATAATTATAAATAGGTGAATAAGCATGAAAATGATAGAAATAAGTAAAGAAAAATTTGAGGAATTTGCAAATAAAAATTCATATAGTAATTATTGTCAAACAGCAAATTATGGTATGGTCATGTCAGAAACAGGATTTGATTATTCCTTCGTTGCTTACACTACAAATGATTTAGAAATACTTGCTGCAGGTATGTTCTTAACAAAAAAAATAGGCAAAAGGTACTATTATGCATATTGTCCAAAAGGATATATAATTGATTACAATGATACTGAATTAGTTAAAAAATTTACAAGAAATTTAATAAGATATTATAAAAGAAAAAAAATAATATTTTTAAAAATTAATCCAGAAATACCTATAGCTACAATTGATTATAAAAATAATTTTGAAAGAATAACAAATGAAAACATAACTATTTTAGATAATTTAAAAAGTTTAGGATTTAAAAAAAGAAAAGAACTAACACCACTTGAGCTATTACAACCAAAATTAACTGCATTAGTAAATTTAAAAGAATACGACGTAAATAAATTAGATAAGAAATTTAGAAGTAATATACTAAAAAGCGAAACAAACGGACTTGAACTTGAAATAGCAGATGGAACTAAAATTGAAATATTATATGAATTCATAAAAAATATGAAAGATAGAAATGTTAATTATTATAGAAACATTTATAATAGTTTCAAAAGAAATGAGTTAGCAGATTTACTACTAGTCAAGGTAAATTATGAAGCCTATTTGATAAATGCCAAAAAAAGAGTAGAAGATGAACAAATTAAAAATGAAGAGCTAAATGCTCGTTTAAGAACAGACACTAGCGAAAAAAACTTAAATGAAAAAATGAATTCAGACAAAGCATTAGAACAATACAAACAAGATGTAATATATGCTACAGAAGGAATGAAAAAAAATGAGGTAACATATATTGCAGGAGCTATTGTAATTAAATATAAAAACAAAACTAGTATTTTTATTGCTGGTGTAGATAAAAAATATAATTATTTAAATCCAAATTACTTCCTACATCATAAAATATTTGAAATGTATAAAAATGATTACGATATATGTGACATAAACGGTATAGCAGATGACTTTACAGACGATTCTAAATTCAAAGGATTAAATAGATTTAAAATAGGATTTAATCCAGAAATAGTTGAATATATTGGAGAACTAGATTTAATAATTAACAACTGGGGATTTAAAAGAGTAGAAAAAAATAATTTATTATCAAATGAATTTACAAAGAAAAAAGATGTTTAAAACTAATTGCTTAAACATCTTTTATTATTGCTTGTAATATGTTCGATTTTTACTTGTTGGGCTATTTGGCAAACTCATTTTGATTAAACCTTTTCTATCGCTGGCAACAAATAACCTTTTTCTAAATAAAACTCTAGATTTCATATTTAGTAAATTCATTAATTCTTTTTTTGTATATAAAACTCCAAAATCCATAACATCCTTTACTTCAATAAAAGATAAAGAATTGCTTCAATTGCTAAAGATGAATGAATAGATTTAATTATATTATTTCTTCTTAATATAGGTATTTTATTTAAATCATTATAATTATCTATTTTACCTACTTTTTTCATTATAGAAGAAACTCTTTCTAACATTAAATTAGTTATTTCAAATGGTGATATGTAATCATCTATCAAAATCACCTCCCATAAATTTATTATACAAAAATAATTATAATTTCAATTATCTTGTATGTTTTTAAACAAAAAAGAGCTCTAAAAACTAGAAACTCATTTTATCATCTATTATTTCTATATCTATCTTTAGGATCTAATATAGCTTTTCTTATTCTAATTGCATCAGGTGTAACTTCAACATATTCATCATCTTCAATAAATTCTAAAGCTTCTTCTAATGAGAATGTTTTTGGTGGTACTAGTTGAATAGCATCATCACTACTTTTACTTCTTGTATTAGACATTTCTTTATTTTTACAAGGATTAACATTTAAATCGTTATCACGATTATTTATACCAACAACCATGCCAACATAAACATCAGTTGCTGGTCCAACAATCAATGTACCTCTATCTTGTAAATTGAATAAAGAATATCCTAAAGTCTTACCAGTTTCCATTGAAACTAACACACCATTTTTACGAGTAGTTAAATCACCAGCATAAGGTTTATATTCATCAAAACTACGAACCATAACACCTTCACCTTTAGTATTAGTTATAAATGCACTTCTATAACCAATTAAACCACGTGTAGGAGCACTAAATTCCATATGAGTGTAATTATCATCAGTAGTTTGCATTGATAAAAGTAATCCTTTTCTTTCTTGTAAATCACTTATAATTGTACTAGCATAATCACTAGGAGTATTAACAATTACTTTTTCAAATGGTTCACATTTAACACCATCAATTTCTTCGATTAATACTTGAGGTTTTGAAACAGATAATTCATATCCTTCTCTTCTCATATTTTCTAAAAGTACAGATAAATGTAATTCACCACGACCACTAACTTTAAAACCATCACTATTTTCTAATTCTTCTACTTCTAAACCAACATTAGTTTCAAGTTCTTTTTCTAATCTTTCTCTTAAATGTCTATTAGTTAAAAACTTACCACTTTGTCCAGCAAAAGGACTATTATTAACTAAGAAATTCATAGATAATGTAGGTCTATCAATATGTATTGGAGGTAATGGATTAGGTTTACCTAAACTACATACAGTATCACCTATACTTATAGTACTACATCCAGCAATAGTAACTATATCACCATAATATGCTTCTTTTTTCTCTACTCTATTAATACCTTCATTAACAAATAATTTGCTAATTCTAAAACTAGATTCTTTACCATCATTACTAATTAAAGTAACATTTTCTCCAGCTTTAATCATTCCTTTATTAACTCTACCAATACCAAGTCTACCAATATAATCATCATAATCTAATTGACTTATTTGTAATTGTAAATCATCATTTTCATTACCTTCAAATGGTTTTACTTGTTCTAAAACAGTATCCAAAAGTGGACTAATAGAATCTTCCATATTATTTAAATCTCTAGTAGATTTACCTTGTTTTGCAATACCATAAACAATTGGAAAATCTAATTGTTCATCATTAGCATTTAAATCACAGAATAAATCAAATGTCATATTAACAACTTCTTCTGGTCTAGCATCTTTTTTATCTATTTTATTAATAAATAATATAGGTCTTAAATTTTGTTCCAAAGCTTTATTTAAAACAAATCTAGTTTGAGGCATAGGACCTTCTGCACTATCAACTATTAATATAACAGTATCTACAGTTTTAATAACACGTTCAACTTCACTTGAAAAATCAGCATGTCCTGGAGTATCAACAATATTTATTTTATAATCCTTATATCTTATAGCACAATTCTTAGAATAAATTGTAATACCTCTTTCTCTTTCAAGATCGTTAGAATCCATTACACAATCTACAACTTCTTCATTTTCTCTAAAAACACCATTTTGTTCAAGTAATGCATCTACTAAAGTACTTTTTCCGGCATCAACGTGAGCAACAACAGCAACATTAATTATTTTATCCATTTTAAACACTTCCCTTTTTTTATAACTAGTTAATCATACAACAAATAATATAGTTTTGCAAGAAAAAAACACTATTTGATTAGTTTTTTCTCCATTTCTAAAACAACTTCTTCAATATCATGTAAATCCCTAATATCATTATAACTAACTTTATAAGAAACGTTAATTATTTCATTTAAAGTATTCACCATACCGATAAAAGTATTTATCATATTTTCATATTTATATTTATAATTATTAAAATCCATCAAAGAAAAATCAAAATCTATCAATTTAACTTTATTATTTACTATCAGAAAATTTTTAGCATGAGCATCACAATAAATAATACCATTATTATAAAGTTCTATTAAAATATCAAGCATTCTTCTATAATATTTAATTATATTAATATTATTAGTTTCTTTTGCATAACTAAATATAGTTTCACTATTTGGATAATAAGGAATTATTTGTCCAATAATATTGCCATTGTACGTAACTATACCATTGGGAAAATCTGTTAATTTTACATTTTCTCTTCTTTTATTTAATTCATAAATTAGTACATCATCATGATATCCATTAAAACCATATTCTGCAAATTCATCATAAATTCTATAAGCTAAATTATCATTTTCTATATCTTGATAAATATAAACTCCATTTTCTTTTCCAAAGACAGTTTTTTCCCTTTCAGTTTGATGTTTAAATTTACCAATATCAAATAATTCATCTTTTTCAAAAGCTTTCTCTATCACACCATCATATTTTTTTCCATTTTTATCTATAAAACTATCATTAATAACCATTTAAAAACCCCTTTTACTTTATCTATTTTCTTTTTTTTATTAATTTTTTATCATTTTTAGTCAATCTAATAGTATCTGTTAAAATCATACTTTCTTCATCTGTTGGAACCACATAGACAGGACATCTAGAATCATCTGTAGTTATTATACCTTCTTTTATATTTTTAAAACTAGCAATACTATCATTCATTTCATTATTTAACTTACTTCCTATTATATTAGAAATATAGTTGACAACTTCTCTTCTAACATAACTATTATTTTCTCCAACACCAGCAGTAAACACAATTGCATTAACGTCACCTTGCAATAAGAAATAATATTCTGCAATATATTTAATTATTGAGTTAATATAAATTTTCATTGCCAATATTGCTTTTTTATTACACTTATTTATAAGTTCATCTACATCTCTTAAATCACTTTTACCACATAACCCAACCATACCAGATTGTTTATTCAATTCATCATTGATTTCATCAACACTTTTTCCTGTTTTCTTCACCAAATAATCTACAATTGCAGGATCAATTGATCCAGAACGAGTTCCCATCATCAAACCATCTAGTGGAGTTAAACCCATACTAGTATCAACGCATTCACCATTTTCTATAGCACAAACACTAGCGCCACTACCTATATGACATACAATTAAATTAGGATTCTCAATTTCTAATTTTTCTTTCATAACATTATTTATATAATTATAACTTGTTCCATGAAAACCATATTTACGAACACCATATTTTTCATAATATTCATATTTTATTGGATATATATACCTATCACTTTTCATAGTTTGATGAAAAGCTGTATCAAATACAGCAACTTGTGCAACATCAGGAAGAACACTTTTCATACACTCAATAATAGATATTTCACCGGGTAAATGAAGTCCTCCTAAATCAATTATAGATTTTAAATTGTTTATTACTTCATCATCAATTAGAACTGATTCATTATAAAATTCAGCACCATGCAAAACCCTATGACCAATGCCAGCAATCTCATTAATATCAAAAATAAAACCATTATCCAATAACTCACTAATCATTACACTACAAGCATCAACATGATTACTTATTTTACATGATTTCTCAATTTTTTTACCATCATATTTTAATGTGTAAAAACTATCTTCTAAACCAATTTTTTGTATATATCCATTAACAAGTTCTTCTTTCTTATCATTATATAAAGAAAACTTTAATGAACTACTACCGCCATTAATTACTAAATATTTATTATCCATAACCAAACCCTCCTAAGTAATTGATATATATAATACAAAAAAATACGTATTTTGTCAAATTTGAAATACGTACATTTATTCCTATCTAGAATTGTCATTTTTATATCGCAACACCTTCACTTTAATGTTAGTAGGCATAGTTTCTTCATTCCTAATAATATTTAAAATATTTTCATCACTTTTAACATTTAAAAAATCATTTAACTTATCCTCAGCTACTACAAAATCACCATTAGAAGGTTTTGAATAAATTTTAACAATTTTTTCACTATTTATAAAAAACACCTCAATTTCTTTAAATTTATAATTCATAAAATACTTATCTAAACAAATTATAACACATATTATAAATAATTATAACAAAATAAACTACTCAAATTCTTTTACATATTCCTTATTTCTAACAGGAATATAATCTAATATAATTATTAAACTATCAAAATCTATCATTTCAGTTTTCTTATACCTACCTTCTCCTTTTTTTACTAAATTAAAAGTTTTAAAATTATAAACAACTTTGTTTTGTTCTAATAATAATTTCTTTTTTAAACGTACTATAAAAGATTGTATATTTTTATAATTAGTTAATTTTAATACAACATCATATATACTTATATAATACTTTTTATCTTCTAATACAATATAAGTTCTAATACTTTCATCATGATACATTTTATTAATTATCTGTAATTTATTTTTCATCAAAACCCTCCATTATTAATTGACAACTATATACAATAAATGCTATTATTTAATCAGTAGAACGTCTACCCCCTGTAGGTTAGATGTCTACCTTTGTTGGTCAGACATCCGTCCTAACTGAGTGGCGGATGTTTTTATTTTAATTTAATTATTCTTTATCTAAGAAGAGTAATATTAAAATAACAATGATTCTATTCATAAATTTTTCTAAATTTTTGAACACAATATCACCACCTTACTACTTTTACTCTTTATTAATTCAGTTAGTAAGGCAGACATCAACCCAGACGTTCGATTTGTTATACTAATACAATCTAATAATAAAATAAAGTCATTCGACAAAACTTCTAAAAACTTATCATATTTCTACATTTTTAGTAAAATCTACATAAAAAAACATTTGACAATCACTATATCAAATGCTATTATTTAATCAAGTAGAACGTCTACCCCCTGTAGGTTAGATGTCTACCCTGAGAGTAGAAATCCGTCCTAACTGAGTGGCGGATGTTTTTATTTTAATTTAATTATTCTTTATCCAAGAAGAGTAATATTAAAATAACAATGATTCTATTCATAAATTTTTCTAAATTTTTGAACACAATATCACCACCTTACTACTTTTACTCTTTATTAATTCAGTTAGTAAGGCAGACATCAACCCAGACGTTCGGTTTGTTATACTAATACAATCTAATAATAAAATAAAGTCATTCGACAAAACTTCTAAAAACTTATCAAAATAAAACAAAAAAAGACAAATAAAAAATTGAATAAAAATAACCTATATTATATAATTTTAATTAGGTGGTACTTATGAAAAACTTTTTAAAAAAATATGGATATTTAATAGCTGTATTTATATTAGGAATATCAATAATATCTACAATATACATTTTACAAAAAGTTGCACCATTTGGTAAAAATTCACTTCTAACAATAGATTTCTTTCATCAATACGGACCCATGCTAGCAGAACTATACGACAGAATAAAAAAAGGTGCAAACATTATTTATAGTTTTAATACAGGATTAGGACTACCATATTTCAGAAACTTTTTTAATTACTTATCATCACCACTAAATATAATAATTTTTTTATTCAAAAGAAGAAATATTATAATGTCTTATTCAATAATAATAGGTTTAAAAAGTATATTATCTTGTATAACATGCTCATATTATATACATAAAAAATTTAATACAAACAAATTATATATGATAGGAATAGCACTTCTATACGGATATTCAGCATACTTTACAGCATATTATTGGAATATAATGTGGTTAGATGGGATGTATATTCTTCCTTTAATTACGTTAGGTATAGAAAATATAATTAATAAAGATAATGGAGTTTTATACACACTATCTCTAACATTAATGTTGTTTACAAATTATTTTATAGGTTATATGACATGTATTTATTCATGTATATATTTTCTATCATATTTAATAATTAAAACAAAAAAATTTAACATTAAAAATATATCAAAAAAATGTTTAAAATTTGCATTATGTTCTTTAGTTTCTGGATTACTATTAGCATTTGAACTAATACCAATGTATGAATCTTTAAAAAGTACAAATGCAACTATGGGAACTATTCCAACAAAACAATATTATGCATTCACTATAATTAATTTTTTCAAAAATCATTTAACTGGAATAACAAAAACAGTATTTGCATCAGACATATCAAATGCTCCAAACATATCATGTGGAATACTTTCTATAGAATTATATTTATTATTCTTACTTAATAAAAAAATCAACATTAAAAGAAAAATAGTATACACATTAATTCTTACATTCTTATTAACTTCATTTTATGTTGCTCCTTTAGATTATATATGGCACGCATTCCATGTTCCAAATGATTTGCCATATAGATATTCATTTATATATAGTTTTATACTTATATTAATAAGTGCTTATTCACTCAAAAATATAAAAGAAATATCATTTATAAAAGTATTAATAACATATGTTATTTGTTTATTGTTTATAACATTTGTATACCTAACAAAATATAACAATATAACATCAAATATGATAACAATAAATTATTTATTAATATCAACTTATTTCTTAATCTATACCCTATATCATTTCTATCCAAAATTTAAAAATTTAAGTACACTTTTATTTATAATAGTATGTTCTATCGAATGTGTAATATCAGTAAATCATAATTGGGATATTTTACAATATATAGATGAATTTTATTCAACATACAATAACGTACATGAAAGTATAAGTGAAATCAAAGAAAAAGATAATGAACTATTTTATAGAACAGAAAAAAACACAATACTAACTCTTAATGATGGAGCATGGTATAACTATTACGGACAAAGTACATTTACATCAATGGCATATAACAACCTAGCAGAATTAAATAATGATTTAGGACAACCAGGAAACAGAATCAATAGTTATTACTATAAACAAAATACTCCAGTATACGATTTAATGTTTGATATAAAATATACGATTGGAAAAAATAATGATAATAAAAGATATAATTTAGAATTAAACAAAAATAATACTTTAACATATAAATTTAATTACACAACAGGATTAATGTTTGGTATAAATAAATCAATAAAAAAATGGACTAATAATTTTATTAATCCAATAGAATATCAAAATGATTTTATAAATTATGGAACAAATATAGAGAATGTATTTCATAGATTAACTCTTAACAATAAAGAAATAATTTCACAAAATAAAAAAGAAACATTAGTTAAATATAATTATATAAATGAATTTGATAATATATATTTATACTCAAATAATTCATCTATTAACTACATTATAATAAATGATAAAATATATTACAAAAATGATGTTAATATTAATGATATACAACTCAAATTAAATAAATCATTTAAAGAATGTAATTCTTATGATGAAGAATATATAATAAATACAATATCCAATGACAACAATATAGAAATATATGTATCTTATAAATCATTTTTAAATGAAGAAATAGATATTTACACCATAGATAACAATAAATTTATAAAAGCCTATAACACATTAAATTCAAAGAAAATAAATATTACTAATTTTAAAGAAAATAATATAAAAGGAAACATTACTCTTATAGATGATACTTCAATATATACTTCAATACCATATGACAAAGGATGGAAAGTATATTCAAATAATAAAGAAATAAAAACTTATAAAATTAATGATAGTCTATTAGGATTTGATTTAAAAAAAGGAAAAAACAACATAGAATTAAAATATATCCCTAACAATTTAGATATAGGTATATCTATAAGTATTACAACACTAATAATTACCATAACTTATTTAGTAATCAAGAAAAAACAACAAAAAATAAAAGCTCAGTAAATTAAAACTAAGCCTTTTTTTATTATTAAATACAAATTTATTAAAATTTAAATAATCAACTATTAATCATCTAAATTAATGTCTCTAATAAATAACTTTTTAACATTCTTTTTAGGCATCATTACATCAAAATCATTAACTGTACTAAAATTATATTCAAGTACTGCTCTATCTAATTTATCGCCATCTATACACCATGCTTTTTTAGGATACTGTAAAAATTTAAAGTTAATTTTATTAGTTTTATAAAATTCTATACCACTAATATTATTAGGATCATGATCTATTAACAATCTTAATGCTTTTATAATACTTCTTCTACTAGGAAAATTACATAACAATACTTCAAATTGATTATCATCTAATTTAACATCTTTATAAAAATTATTTATACCAGCAATCCTATTAGCATTACTAACTAATATAAAAGAATAATATCCACTTTTTTTAAGTCCATTAACTTCAAAATCTATGTAATAAGATTTTATAGGTCTAAAATAATCTTTAATACCTTCTATTAAATAAGCAAAATAACCATATTTCTTTTTTAAATATCTAGGAGTATCATAAGCAATATTAATAAATTTACCTAGCCCAGCAACATAAACAAACGGTCTTTCATTTACAATACATATATCAATTTTTTTTACTTCACCTTCAAGAAGTAATTTTAAATTTGCTTCAAAATTCTTTCCATACCCAAACATTGTACCAACATCATTACATGTTCCAACTGGAATGTTTGCAATTAAAAGCCTATTAGTTCTTAAATAGTTTCCAGTAACTACTTCATTAAATGTTCCATCTCCACCAACACTAACAACTAAATCAACATATTCCAAATGACTTACTATTTCTTTAGCATGTCCTGCATATTGTGTTGGAATAATCTTTAAATTATACCCATACTCTGGAAATATTTTTTTTGCACTTTTTAAGTTTTCTTCATTCATTGTATGACCACTGTTAGGATTGTATATCATAACACATTGTTTCAAATAGATCACCCTTTCACCATTAGTATAATATAAAATATAAAATTTTACAAAACAAAAAGGACAAAAGTGTCCTTAATCATTGATTTCAATGACAGTTTTATTATCTTGTTTTTCTTCTTTAGGAACAGTTATACATAATGTACCATTATTAAATTTAGCATTAATTAAACTAGCATCAACATCTCCAACATAGAATGATCTAGAATATTCACCATAACTTCTTTCTTTTCTAATATAGTTTTTATCACTATCTTCTTCTGTTTCTTCTTTTTTAGCAGTTATAGTTAAATAACCATTTTTACATTCTACATTAATGTCTTTCTTATCAAATCCAGGTACATCAACTTCAATATTACATTTACCATCCTTTTCATAAATGTCACACTTCATAACTGACCCATCCTTTGAACTAACAAAATCATCAAAAAAATCATCTAAATAATACTTTCTAGGTATTAAACTCATATATCTCTCTTCCTTTCACAATTATAATTATACCACTATTTTAGCACTTGTCAATACTAAGTGCTAACTTTTTTTAAAAAATTTAAAAAAAGTACCCTATATTAGTATACCTACAAATTCAATAAATATACCAACGAGTACTCCAATTAAATATAAAGTTAAACAAATACATAAATTTTCCTTAATATTTTTATTAGATTTGAATAAAACCAACAAAGCAACCCCACTACCAGTTAACAAACCAGCCATACATGTTCCTAAATTAATTGCTCCTTTTAAAAACATTTCAGTTAAAATAACACTTGCCCCACAATTAGGTATTAAACCAACTAATGAGCCTAAAAATGGTCCAAACATTGTATCTTTCATAAATATTTTACTAATCAAATCATTACCACAATATAAAAATACAACATTTAATATAAAACTAACACCAATAATAAATATTATTATATTAAAAGTATGTTTTAAACTAGATTTAACAATACCATGATCACAATGACAATGTTCTTCTTCACATATATGATAATTATATTTATTCTTACTGTTTTTTCTAATAACTAAATCTATAATAAAACCAAACAACATACCAGCAATAACTTTTATTAATAAAACAAATAATATAGTTTTAAAACTAACATTTTGACTTAACATAATAGGAAGCATTTCATCACTAGTAGATAGATAAATAGAAAACAAAGTTCCTAAAGAAATAACACGTGTTATATATAAATTAGTTGCAACAACAGAAAAACCACATTGAGGTATTACTCCAAGTAAACTACCAATTATAGGTCCAACTTTACCAGATTTACTTATAACATTTTTAGTTTTATTACTTAATTTATGTTCTAAAAGTTCTAATAACAAAAAAGTTATAAAAAGAAACGGTAATATTTTCAAAGCATCAACTAAAGTATCAATTATTATATCTTTCATAAAAGGCCTCCAAACAAATGAGATTATATATTAATATAAAAGAAAAGTCAATTTATTTTAAATTAACTCTCTATTCCAAATCTTTCTATATATTCTTCATAACTTATTTCTTTATCTCTTATCGTACCATCTTTTTTTATTTCTATAAGTCTATTACAAACAGTATCAATTATCTCTTCATCAAACGTACTTATTACTAATGAACTTTTGTATCTTTCTAAACCTTCATTAAGTGCTGTTATACTTTCAATATCTAAATGATTAGTAGGTTCATCTAATAACAAAACATTTCCATGATTTAACATAACTTTTGCAAACATACATCTAACCTTTTCTCCACCTGACAATACTTTTACATCTTTAAAAACTTCTTCTCCACTAAATAGCATTCTACCTAAGAATCCTCTAATAAAAGTATCATCAGTACTATCAGTAAATTGTCTTAACCAATCCATCATATTCATATTATTTTGAAAATATTTATCATGATTTTTTTCATAATAAGACATTCTAACAGTTGAACCTAATTTAACACTACCAGAATCAGGCTCCAATTCACCACTAATTATATTAAGAAGAGTAGTTTTAGCAATCTCATTATTACCTATAAGTGCTATCTTATCACCTTTTCTAATAACAAACTTAACATTATGTAAAATATCTTTATAGCAAACATTATCCACAATAACAACATCATTACCTAATTCTCTTTCAATATCAAAATTAATATACGGATATTTTCTACTACTAGGTTTAATTTCATCTAATTTTATTTTTTCTAACGCTTTCTTTCTACTAGTAGCCTGTTTGCTTTTACTAGCATTGGCGCTAAATCTTCTAATAAAATCTTCTAGTTCTTTTATCTTATCTTCTTTTTTCTTATTAGAATCTTTCATTTGTTGTTGTATTAATTGACTAGATCTATACCAAAAATCATAATTACCTACAAACATAGTAATCTTCTCATAATCTATATCAACCATATGAGTACAAACTTTATTTAAGAAAGCCCTATCATGGCTAACAACTAACACAGTATTTTTAAAGTTAATTAAAAATTCTTCTAGCCACATCTTACTTTTTACATCTAAACCATTTGTAGGTTCATCTAAAAGAAGAACATCAGGATCACCAAATAAAGCACTCGCAAGTAACACTTTAACCTTATCACTATCTTTTAATTCATTCATTTCAAGATAAAATAAATCTTTACTAACTCCTAAACCATTTAATAATTTTTCAGCATCACTTTCAGCATCCCAACCATTCATGTTTAAAAATTTATCTTCTAACTCTGCAACTCTAACTCCATCCTCATCTGTAAAATCAGTCTTACTATATATTTCTTCTTTTTCCTTAATAATTGAATATAATTCTTTATTACCCATAATAACAGTATCAATTACTTTATAATCATCATATAAATTATGATTTTGAACTAAAGTAGAAATACGTTCACCTTTACCAAGTATTATTTCACCATTAGTAGGTTCTATCCTACCATCTAATATTTTTAAAAAAGTACTTTTTCCTGCTCCATTAGCACCAATTATTCCATAACAATTATCTTTTGAAAATTCTAAATTTACATTTTTAAATAAAGTTTTAGTAGTAAATCTTAATTCTAAATCAATAACTTTTAACATAATTTCACCTCATCTTTTATAATTCTATATAACAATTTTTCCTAATAAATTCTTTTATAGCTTTATCATCATTAGACTCATAAAATTTAATTAATAACAACTTATATTCATTTACATTTTCAATTGGAATTACAATAATTCCTTTACCTTTACTAATTAAATAATGATTTGCATAAATAACAGAAGTTCTTTTATTACCATCAATAAACATTTGTTTTTTAACAACATATAATAACAAATTTATTGCTTTTTCTACTACATCTATATCAGAATTTAAAATATTAAGTAAATCCATTTTTATATCAGATTCAATTGGCAAATCAGGCATCCAATCTGTTCCACCAATCTTTACTGGTGTAGTTCTCAACATTCCATTATTGTAATAAAATCCTTCCTCAACTAATTTATTAATAGTACACAAAACATTATAATCAGTTTTACTTAAAATTACATTCTTATTTAATATAAACTCCCAAGCATGTTTAAGATTTACTACTTTCAATATATCTTCTGATGACATATTATTAACTTTTCCACCTTCAATTATGTTTTCAGTATCAGACAAAGTAGTTGCTACACCTTCTAATATTGCTTGTTTATAAATAGTATCTGCTAAATGTTTTTTTGCAAAATCAATATTTCTCGAAACTTCTAAAGATAATTCTTCATCCACATAATTTAATTCTTTTAGTTGCTTTTCTATATTTCTAATAATTTTTTTTATTTCTTTCGCTTTAATATTATTATTGAGTATTAAATTATAAAGATTATCACTATATTCACCAATATATTTAGTATTTTGTATTCCGTCTTCTTTTGTATGAGTATAAATATATTTTTTATTATCTTTATCTCTAATTTCAATAGCACCATATACTAGTTGATTTAATTGAGTTTCTTGTATTTGTTTTTGATTGATTAAATCTAATATTTTCATTTGACTATCCATAGTAACACCTCTACAAAACATTATACTATATTTCACAACAGTGTGAAACTATTTTCTCATATTTTATCAAAAAAGTTTCACACTATAAAGAACAAACAATTAGTTTTATTAAAAAAATAACAAAACTACTAAAAAATAGACCATAAAGTCTATTTTGAAATCAAATCACATATTAAATTACTTATCTCAGTAGGATTATCTATTCCAAGTCCTTCTATAAGTCTAGCTTCACTATATAAAACTTTACTATATTTCTTTAATTCTTCTTTATCTGTTTCATATAATGATTTTAGTTTGTCAGCAATAGGATGATTTTCATTAATTTCTAGTACTATTTCTGCATTAACGCTTTCATCTCCTGGCATAGAATTAATTACTTTTTGCATTTCAACAGAAACATTACCTTTACTTGTTAAACATACAGGATGATTTTTTAACTTACCAGTAAATCTAACACCACTAATACCAATAGTATCTTTCATTAAAGTTAATAAATCTTTATTGTCAGTATTTAATTTTTCAATATCTTCTTTTTTATCTTCTAAATCTAAGTCAGCATCACTAACATTTTTAAAACTTTTACCATCATATTCTCTTAATGCTTGTAATGTAAATTCATCTACATAATCAGTTAAATATAATATTTCATAATCTTTATCTTTAACTTGTTCTATTTGAGGAAGTAAATCTATCTTATCAACACTTTCACCACTAGCATAATAAATATCTTTTTGGTCTTCTTTCATATTAGAAACATATTCTTTTAAAGTAATTAAATCTTTAGTCTTACTAGAATTAAACATTATTAAATCTTGTAATTTATCTTTATCCATTCCATAATTATTATAAATACCAAATTTAATATTAGTTCCAAATACCTTAAACATCTTTACATAATCTTCTCTGTCATTTTCTAACATATCTTTAAATTCTTTAATTATCTTATTTTCAATATTTTTAGCAATTAAACTAACTGCTTTAGTTTTTTGAAGCATTTCACGGCTTATATTTAAAGATACATCTTCAGTATCAATTACACCTTTTATAAAACTAAAATAATCAGGTAATAATTCACTACATTTATCCATAATTAATACACCATTAGAATATAAACTTAATCCTTTTTCATATTCTTTAGTATAAAAATCATAAGGAGCATGGCTTGGCACAAACAATAACCCTTTATAACTAACAGCACCTTCTACACTAGTACTTATAACTTTTAAAGGTTTCTCATAATCATAATAAGTATCAGTATAATAATGTTCATATTCTTCGTCACTAACATCTTTTTTATTCTTTTTCCAAATAGGAATCATACTATTAATAGTTTCAATTTCTTTAACATTTTCATATTCATCACTATCATCTTTTTTATGACTATGACTTACTTCCATTTTAATTGGATATCTAATATAATCACTATATTTTTTAATCAAATCTTTTAATTTGAACTCAGTTAAATAATCATCATAATTATCGTCATCAGTATTATCTTTGATATGTAAAATTATATCAGTACCAACACTACTCTTATCACATTTTTCTAATGTATAACCTTCTAATCCCTTAGAATTCCATCTATAAGCATCCTCACTATCATAAGATTTACTTATAACAGTAATTTCATCTGCTACCATAAATGCACTATAAAAACCTACACCAAATTGTCCTATTATATCAATATCTTTATTCTTTACTTCATTCATTTCTTTAAAAGCTAAAGAACCACTTTTAGCAATAGTACCTAAATTATTCTCTAAGTCACTTTCACTCATACCACAACCATTATCACTAACAGTTATAGTTCTTAAATCTTTATCAAAATTAATATTAATTTCTAAATCATCTTTATTAACCTTAATAGATTTATCAGTTAAACTTTTATAATATAATTTATCAATTGCATCACTACCATTACTAATTAATTCTCTTAAAAATATATCTTTATTAGTATATATAGAATTAATCATTAAATCTAACAACCTTTTTGATTCACTTTTAAATTCTCTTTTTTTCATTTATAACATCTCCCATATCTAAGTTATATAATATATTTTAGCACTTGTCAATAGTTTGTGCTAATTAATTTTAAGAAAAAAAGTAGTTAACCAAACTACTAATAATTTTCTTTCTTTATTTCAAAATAACTTTGTGGGTGACTACATACAGGACAAACTTCTGGAGCATTTTTTCCTATACAAATATGTCCACAATTTCTACATTGCCAAATTTTATCCCCATCTTTAGAGAATACTAATTCGTTATCAACATTACTTAATAATGCTCTATATCTTTCTTCATGATGTTTTTCAATTTCAGCTACTCCTTCAAATAAATTAGCAATTCTATCAAATCCTTCTTCACGTGCAGTTTCTGCAAACTCTTTATACATATCAGTCCATTCAAAATTTTCTCCATTTGCAGCATCTAATAAATTTTCACTAGTACTAGGAATTTCACCACCATGTAATTCTTTAAACCACATTTTAGCATGTTCCTTTTCGTTATCGGCAGTTTCTAAAAATATTTCTGCTATTTGTTCAAATCCATCTTTTTTAGCTTTACTAGCATAATAAGTATATTTGTTTCTTGCTTGACTTTCTCCTGCAAAAGCAGCCATTAAATTAGCTTCTGTTTTACTTCCTTTTAATTCCATTTCTTCATTTCTCCTTCTCTATACATTGCTTACATTTTCCAATAAAACGTAAATCGTAATTCATTACTTCATAATCTTTTATATTAGGTAATTTTTTTATATAATCATACATAACATCATCTATTTTACCACAAATACTACATACAACATGAGCATGAATTATATTTTTATCAAATCTATCAACACCATCACTCATTTTTAATCTAATAATTTTATTCTCATCAACCAAATTATTTAGATTTCTATATACAGTACCTAAACTAATATTAGGAATTACTTTTCTTGCCTCTAAATAAACTCCATTTGCATTTAGATGATTAAAACTATTATTTATTATATTAAGTATTACTTCTTTCTGTTTAGTATTTCTCAAACAATCACCTCTTATTAGTAATGATTACTAATAAGACTATACTATATTTTAAGGTATAATGCAATAAAATTATCAAAATATTATAAATTTTTTATACTTTGTAAAATATTACTCTCTTATATCCATACAATTCATCATTATTCATTAAAATAATTGAATCAGCAAAATTACAAACAAAATTATTAAAAATAATGATAATAAAATTACAACATATGAAATTTTTATATACCCCATTTCTCTTATACTATCTTTTATGTTGGCCTTTGAAATATATTTGGTAGCTTGCTCACTTATATATCGTTGATAGTTGTATAATATATTTCTTATTTCTGAAATTTTCATATTTGATAAATCAACTTCAACACGTAAACTTTCATCATAATAATTCTTAAAAGTTGAATCTTCTGTTAAATAATAAAAGAAATTATCATCTTCTATTCCTACTGATATATATTTCATAAGATAACTATACATAATTTTATTCTTTTTTAATATACCAATATTTTCTAAAGAAAAATCAATCTTTAGCAAATTATTAAGCATTCCAATTAGTTGTGTTTTATAAATAGGAAACTTATCGCACAATTTTAATGCTTGTTCGCAATTCATATTTAACATTCGCTTTTTTACTGAATTTTGAAATTCTTGTATCTTATGCTCCTTACTTTGCTTTTCATATTCAATCTTAGTTTGTTCAATTTTTTTTATATCATTATATAAAGTTTTTATCATATTTTTTTCAATAATATTATTTTTTATTTGATCATTATACCATTTATCCGCAGAATGTATAACAATTTCTTTATTATCATTAAAATTAATATGAAACTTTTCTATAAACTTTCTAAAACAATCTATATTATCAGATACAAAATCATTAGTTTTTAAATATATTTTATAAACATTTAATAATTCTTCAGCTGTTATTTTATATTCGTTTTTTAAATCAACTATTTTTCCTTTTTTTATTATAGATAAATCTCTAGATATTTCCCATTGATTTTTAGAAATAATATCATGCTTTGAACCACTATGCATATCAAAAGTTAATTTAGGATTAATAATTTGTTGCTTTTCTTGATAATCTTGAATCTTATCTCTTTTAATTAAACCATTCAAGGATTCATAAACCCAATTATGCATTCCTATTTTTTGGGGATTATATCCAAGATATAATAATATTTCATTAACAACATTATTTTGATTACCAGAAAAAACAATTATATTCTTACCCACTAATTTTTTTTTGTCAATATCATCAAATGCATCTTTTCTTATTAATATAAAAGCATCCTTTGATAATTTTAAAGATTTATCAAAATATGTATCAACGGTAGATAAATTGGTAACATCATTAATATGATATTTTAAGGGTTCAATCACAAGATAGTTCATTTCATTCCAAGAACCATATGGATGACTTTCAACAGGACCATTTAAAGTAAAATGTATTGTATTACGATATTGTGGTACAGAATAATCGAATTTTTTACCATCAATCATTAAAAAACCATTTGAAATTTTTCCACCTTCATAGCTACTAACTATTTTATTATTTGGAAAATAATTAGTTAAATGAACCAAAGCTAAATCCTCAGTATTCCATTCTTCTTTTTCTTTCCCTATGTACTTCTTCAAATTTTTTAAAGGTTTGTCACCATCTATAAACTTATATCCATTATAATTTTGAAATAAATTTTCAATATTATCCATAAAATCACTCCTAATTGAACTTCGTTTCAACAAAGATTTATAAAGCAACAAATTTAATAAAAAGTACTAAATATCACAAATATATCAAATTAATTTATATACTCTTAAATAGATTATAACATTTTTAATAATCATTAACAAATAAAAAAAGCCATTATAAGAACGCTCTTCTGAACAAAAAATTTATAAAGTTAACTAATTAGCCAATAAATCTTTTGTTTTTCTATTTTAAACTAACTACAATTTATATAAAAATATATATAATAAAATAATTATTAATCTCTATCATCCTCATCTTCATTATTTAAATCTTTATAATTAAAATGAGCCCATTTAATACTTATAATGTTTACATTAGAACTAAGAACATTAACAACACTTTCTACTCTATTAGGTTCATTGGTAATAATATTAGCACGTAATTTAACCTCATCTTTAGTTATTTCATTTTTTTCTAAACTTTCTAAAGTTAATCTATTATTTTCTAAAGAATTATATAAAATATTTCTAATATCCATTTCTGCATCTTTTTTGCATTCAATTCTTATACTACATAATTCCAAATTATTTTTCTTTATAACATCCATAATTTTAATAGATACAATTCTTAAAACAACATTTGATATCAATACAAATAATGTTCCAATACTAGCTTCAAAAAGCATTCCAGCAGAACACAAAACACCTATAGCAGCAACACACCATAAAGTAGCAGCAGTATTAAGACCTTTTATCTTTGAACCATCTCTTAAAATAACACCAGCACCTAAAAAACCAATACCACTTACAACCTGTGCTGCAATTCTAGCATGATCATTTACTCCAATACCAAAAGACACAGTAACAAACATAAATGCCCCCAAACAAACTAACACATTAGTTCTCAAACCTACCATTCTATGTCTATACTGTCTTTCTAATCCAACTAATAAACTTAATATAAAACAAACACTAATTCTAATTAAAAAAGTTGTATAACTCATAAATATCTCCTTTCAGAATTATCGATTATACTACAATATATTTTAAAAATAAAGTATAAATTACAAAAAAGTAGCACATAACGTACTACTTTTTACCAAATAACAAAAATCCTTTTTTATTATTAACTTTTTTCTTCTTATACAAATTTAAATATTCACCTAAAGCTTTACTTTGTTTAAAAGGAAACAAGAATGAATACTTTTCTCTATTTTTATCTTGTATATCTTTAATATGTTTTTTTAATTCTTCATATTTTACAACTAAATCATTATCCTTAGCAAAACGTCTTATCTTAACCAATACTTTAGTAGAATAAATATAATCTAATACTATTATTCCAAAGAATATTCCTAAAATAAATGAGAATGATTGATTAACTTTAAACCAATCTAAAGCATTCATAATTTTATCAGCAATAAAGTAATAATATACAGCTCCTAACAAAGTCCATATAAGTGTAAATTGAGGACATATAATTCCTTTAAAATTACCAGGCATATCACTATAATCCCATAATTTAACTCCACTAGCTTCAATAAATATTAATCCACCAATTAATTCAATCAAAGTCATAGATAACCCCATTAGTATAATTATCAAAAAAGGATTAACAACCAACTTAGAAAATATTAAATATATAACGGTTAAAGTACAAAGTCCAAAACCATATATAGGCAAATAAGGTCCAACTAAAAAACCTGGATTAACCCATTTTTTATGAACTATTCTTCTAAAAAACAATTCTAACACATATCCAAATGTACTTCCTATAAAAAATATAAATACAAAATATAAAAACCAAGACATCATAACCACTCCTTTAACATTATATAAAACGTTATACCTTCTCCACTATTAGGTCTTATTTTAGTAAAACATAAATCTATTAAATATAACACTATCAATATAATAACAATAAATTCCTTAAATTTCAAATTGATTTTACTATAAATATTATTTAATAAAGGCGCTAGAAAATATATAAATACCATACATCCAAGTCCAAATACTAACAACCCTTCCAAACAAACTCTACCTTGTATATTTAAAAAGAATCCATCATAATCCCAATATCTATTATGTAAAAATGTTTCTAAATAAACAGCAGTAAAGTATTCTATCAAACCACATAAGATAGTTGAATGCAAAAATATTTTCCAAGGTTTATTTCTATATTTTTTAAATAAAACTATTACACAAGTTGCACCATAACCATATATTGGAAGCCAAGGTCCATACATCGTACCTTTATTAACAAACTTCCCTTGAACAAATAAATTTAAAAGTACTTCCCAACACCAACCAATCATAGCACACGTAAAGAAAAACATTATTATAGTCCAAACATCATAATCAGCCTTATAATCTAACTTTAAAAAATTAAACATTTTCTTTTCTGGTATAAAATATTTATCATTAGGATAATAACCATCATTATATTTATCACCATCTAACATTTCATCTTTAAAATATTTTCTATATTTTTTCTTATTCTTTTTCAAAAACTCATTTCTTATATTAAAATAAAATTCTGAATAAATGCTTTCTCTATAAACATCAAAATAAAATATGTTACTAATATTAAATGTTAAAGCACCTAAAATAATATATCCAATAAAACTAAATTGTATTTTAAACAAATTAAATTTATTACCGTTCATCATTTCATTACTCAATATAAAAGCATCTTTTCTACTTATAGTAGGATTTTCACTTACAATATAATCTATCATAAAATATGAATAATACTTAATAACTCCACCAATAATAGTTAAAAACCACAAAAACAAATAAATTGTTTTACATAACATTATATAAGCAATATTAATAGTCTTCTTAACTTTATAAACAAACATTATTCTATCAACATTAACTTTTTTATATCTACTATGTTCCAAATAATATCTATTTTTACCAACTAATATAATATTCTGTATAAATATATAAATTAAAATAAATAACAAAAATCCAAATATTTTTATAAAGAATTTAGGTATAGACTTAATAGTAATAAATTCTAATATTGCATCAACAAAACCTAATACTAAAGAACTACTACCATTCATTTTATTAAAGAAAACAGATAATACTCCTCTAGTAGGTTTATAATTTTTAGTAATATCAATCACTTTTTTAGCAGAACTAACTATATTATTATAAATAAATATATTGTTCTTGCTTAATATATCATTACCAATACTACTAAAACTATCAGATATAAAACTATTATATTTATATCCACCACTAACTACAATTACAAAAAGAAAACTAATAATTACACTATGCCAATAATTATATTTAATTTTTCTCTTCGCTCTTTCTTTAATACTACTATTACTACTCATAACAACCTCTTTTATATAACAATAATATATTATATTTTTTTAATATATTCAACTATATAAGATAAATAACATATGTTATTTTAATCAAGTCAAAAGCATATAATCAATTTTATATTATACATATTATATATTAGAAAAGGAATGATTTTTATGAATAACTTTTCTATAGATTTTATAATTGGCGGATGCGATATACTATTTAAAACATTATTAGTATTTATTATTATAGATTATATTACAGGCATTTTAAGGGCCATATACACAAAAAAATTAAGTAGTAAAATTGGAGCAAAAGGTATTATAAAAAAAGTAGGATATATATTTATAGTAATACTTGCAGCATTATTAGATAAATTATTAAATAGTACTGGTAATATTAGAAATATTGTAATATATATGTTTATCGCAAACGAAGGTATATCTATATTAGAAAATTGGACTAGTATGGGTATAAAAATACCTAAAATTTTAAAAGATAAATTTAATGACATCAATAAAGATATTGATGATAAAAATAAATAAACTTAATTACACATATATAATAACTTGATTTAAATAATTTTTCCCTAAACTAATACACTAACCTCCTCAAACTTTTATAGGCTACATTATTGTAGTCTTTTAAAATAAAAAAATAATGTTATTAAACATCTAGTTTTCAACATTATTTTTTATTATTTAATCCATCTTTAATTCCTTTAGTAATACCTTTTGCAACTTCTCCTGCAGCACTTCCAAAAGTTGGTGACATTTCATCTATCCCTTCTTTAGCGATTGGCATAACTTGTTGTGTTTTAAATGCAATAATCTCTCTACGTTTTGCAAACAAATATAAAGATACTGAACCAATTATTGAAATTATTATAATGAACGCTCCTACCATATAAAATCCATAATATTTTGCTTTTGTTATTCTTGACGAAGCAGTATTAAATATGTCATCCACAGTACCTAATCCATTATTAAAATCACTACCATTAACGCTTTTTAACTCACTCTGGTATTTGCTTAATTTAGATTTTAAATCTAACAATTCTTTCTCTTTTTCTTCAACCTCTTTTTGCTTAGAATAATAATCTTCACTATTACTATCAGTCATTTGTATTTGTGCTAATTTTGCTCTTAAAATATTTATTTCACTTTCCATAGAATTAATTTTAGGTTTAATCGAATTTATATCAGCTTCTATTTCTTCTATACTTCTAGAATTAACAGAATCAGTACTTTGAGATTCTTTTAAATTAACTTTGATTGGATTTGATTTGTTTGAAAGAACAACTCCAGTTATAATGAGACCTATTCCAATAACCAAACCAACAATCAAAATCAACAAAGATAAAATTTTAACCTTCTTTTGAGTTTTATTATATTTTTCTTCATTTAAATATTCCATATTGTTCCCTCTATTCTACTTAATAGGTTTTCTTACCTTTAACCAAATATATTATAAAAGCTCCGATTAATCCCAATCCAAAAACAGAAGCACCAATTATATAAAATATTTGATAACTCATAGGTTTTACCTTTTGATAATAACCTGTATAATCTTTACTTTTAATATTTGCATTTTCAGTTTCTAAATTGAAAATTTTATTTTGAAGTTCTGTTTGTTCTCTAGAACATTTACTTTTTTTTGACATCCAATTCTCATCATTTATTGTAATAGCATCACATTCCTCAGACTTCAAATTATATTGATTTTTTAACTCATCATATTCTTTTTTTATTTCTTCAAGTCTTTTATTAGCAGAATTAATTGCTTCTTCAGACGCTTTTAGAGCAGCCAATCTTCTATCTTCATTAACTTTTTTAGCATTAAACTGTTTTACTAATCCAATTCCTGAAATAATTAACCCAATACAAAAACTAATAATAATTATCTGTATTGGTAATGTAATTTTTTTGTTATTCACACTATCACTTCCTTTAAAAATTATTTATACTTTTTTAATGTTAATAGAAAAAGGTATATAAATCATATATATAGATATAATAAGAAAGAATATGATACATATACCAAAATTTCTATCATAATCATATTATCATAAATTGTCGTATTTGTCTATATTTTCATTTAAAAAAATAATCATTTTAACCTGATGTTGTTCCACTATTATTTGTTTTAGTATTACTTGTACCACAATCTACAGTACCGGTTTCAGTACAATCATCATTTTTACAATAAGTACAATTATTACCAGAACTATCACAATCAAAAGCTTGAGAACAATGAGTTTTTTTTGTAATAGTACCTTTCAATCCTGGTAATAAAAATACTGAAAACAAACCAGCAATAGCGGCGATAGCAACAACAGTAATTGCTGTCATACTTAATTCTCCACTTGCTTCTTTCACTATATCACCTCCAATTATAGGATAATACAAATTGTCGTATTTGTCTATATATTTTAAATGAAATGATTTTTTATAGAATAATAAAATTGGTGAAAAAAATGAAATTTGAATTGCTAGAAGATATTAGAAAAGATAAAAATTTAAATCAACTAGAAATAGCAGAATTAATTAATGTTAAACAACCAACATATAGCGCTTGGGAAAATGGAACTAAAATAATACCATTAAAACACTTAAACGCCATCGCAAACTATTACAACGTTAGTTTAGATTATCTTACTAATCTTTCTGTGCAAAATGAAAAAACAAATAAAATTAAAAATCTTGATAAAAAATTAATAGGAAATAATCTAAAAAAATTTAGACACAACAATAATATCACACAAGTTGAATTAGCAAAAATATTAAATACAACACATTCTACACTAAGTGCTTATGAGAGTGGTAAAACATTAATATTAACCGCATTTGCATATCAAATATGTAAATCATATAAAATATCACTAGATTGGTTATGCGGTAGAAAATAATAAAAATAATTATTTATTTTCGTGACGGGAGGTATGTACAAAACAAAAAAGCAAAAAAATTAGTAGCTAAAATCAATAATTTTGAATAAAAGTGTTTTAATATAATAGAATATTATTGAAATACATTATATTTAATTGACTTTAAGACAATTATATTGTAAAATTTAATACATGAAATGAATTTTTATTTCTAATGGATCCATAGCCAAGTGGTAAGGCATGGGACTGCAACTCCCTGATCGTTGGTTCAAATCCGACTGGGTCCTCCAATTGAATTATTCCCCATTAAGGGGTTTTTATTTAATAAATGTATTTTTAAATTTATTATGCAAAAAAAAAGTTCAAAATACACAATTTGAACTTTTTATTTTAATTCATAAACGAGTTTAACATCTCTAAATTCAATATTTACTCTTATATTACTTGCATTCATAACTTCATATGGAACAGATAACATTATTTTACCATTGACATTTCCAACAGCTTTAACATCTTTATAATTTTTATTTTTATCATTATATTTGTAGCTAACAGTTATAAACTTATCAAAAAATTCTTTATCATCTTTAAAATATTTACTAATATCTTTTTTACTATCTAGTTCCAATTTATAATCTAAAATAAGTAAAACATTATTAATATTTTTATCTCTTATAACAACACTCTTGTCATTATCTTTATAAACATAAGTAGATTTAATATCAAAACCACTTATAGTAATATTACTACTGCCATAACTTCTTTTATCAAACATAGAATTCTCATTTAATTTTAAAAACAACTCATTTCTTTCTTCATTTATTCTTTTAGCACTAACTTTAACTTCTTTATAAGAACCTTTACTTCCTTCTTTACTATATTCAATCTTATCATAAAATTTTATAGTATATTTATTTGATTTGTAAGTATTAGGTACCTCAAAAATTAAAATATATTTATATACATTACCATATTTTATAACATCATTATTATATGGAGTACCTAAATCATAAAAATATTTATTAAAATAATTAGTAGCGTAAACATATTCCTTACCATACATCAATCTTATTCTTTTAAAATCAATACTACTAGATTCTTGAATATTATTTTTAACACTAACATTAGCTACTACATATTTTTTATCTTTTTTAATAATATTATAATTTAAATCATATTCTGTTTCATAAACATTACCAACTTTATAATTAAATGTACCAGCATTAAAACTTCTACCAACACTAACTCTATTAGAGTTAAACATATTAACACTAAATATACTTATAAAAGCAATACCAACTACTACACATAATATTATATTTATCAAAAATTTATTTTCTAAATAATAATATCTAAACTCTCTAAACCATCTTCTTATACCTCTTTTATATTTATAAGTATTCTTATCAAATATTACTTCTACCTCTTCATTATCCTTTTCATCTTGTTTAAGTTCAATAATATCTTTACTAAAATTAAATTTTTTTAAATTAAAACCAATAACTATCATAATATATTTAATTAAAAAATATATCATTGGAATCATTATAAGAAAAGATATATCAGTATAAAGTTTCAAAGTAGTTATCTCTACTATACTTTCATCTAAAGTTAAAAATAAATTACTAACACTTATTAAATATATAAAAACAAACACTAAATATATAACACAATATAAATAATCATATAATGGTTTCTTCTTTTTTATAAATAATAATATTATACTTACTAATATAGCTATTACTATAAATAATAATAAATACATTCTAAAACCAATATAATCACTCTTTAATGTACTATAATTAACTACTTTACCTAAATATATATTATTAACTACTTGTCTTAATAAATTTAATTTATAAGTTATAAAAATAAGCAATAAACTTAATATTAAATTAATTAATCTAAAATATTTAATAAAAAATGCATAAGGTTTCTTAAATACCATATAATCACCTATCCTATACTAAATAAAGTATAACAAAAAAAAAGATATAATTCTATCTTTTATATGCAAATAATTGTCCTTCTTCTAATAATATTCTATTATTAACTTTATTAAATTCTCTATAATCAACATTAAATAAATCTAATATATCATTTAAATTATCTCCACTTTTAGTTAAATAATAACTATATCCTGATTTAGGTATCATTATTTCTTGATTTTCATATATATAATCTTCCATCTTTAACCCATTTACTAAACTCAATAATTCTGGATTTATATTATATTTTTTACCAATACCATATAATGTGTCTCCTTTTTTTATAATATAAGTATCATATAATTCATTATTCATAATTTATTCACCTATAATAATATATTACAAAACATAAAAAAAGTTCTACTTACTAGAACTAATTTTATCTTTATCAGGATACATTTTCTTAGCTTCCATCATGTACATAGATATTACGCTTTGTACTTCTGGTAATGCTTTTTTAGAAAAGTTTGAAAAATACATCACTTCTTTAACTGTATCAATACATATTTTACCCCAAAATATCCCAGAAAATATTTGTAAATCATTATACATTTCAGGAGTAATTGAATTTAATGTATAGCCATATAATATTTGATCTTGTGCTATCAACAATCTATCACTTGTAACGCACAATACAGCTGTATCAAATATTTGAGTTGCAATATCATTTTTTTGTGCTGCAAAAGCATATAAAACTCTTTCTCCAGGATTTAAATGTTTTTCTATAACAGCACAATGTTTTCTAACTCTCCACATTATAGTACTAGGATATCTTTTCTTAAATTCTAATACACATTGTAATACAGTTTTATCTTTTGACATACTCATCACTCGCTTATCATATTATTTGTTTTTAATTTATCTATTAATGAACTTCTATTAACATATCCACTTATACAATCAACAACTTTACCTTTTTTAGTAAATAACGTTAATGGAGTACCAAATCCATCAGATAATTTATATTCTTTACCTTCACTACTGCATTTAGCAGGAACAGTTAAGTCCATATTAGTTATTTTTTCATATTCAGTTTCATCATAACTTAATGAATCAAAGAAATAAATATCTACATTATATTTTTCACTAACAGCATTATATACTGGCTTAAATTTATTACAATAGAAACAATTATCTCTACCAAATACAGCCATAGTAGTTTTGTCACTTTTTACTAATTTTTTATAAGCTTTAAAATTTTCAGCAACCTTATAAGTTCTATTTTTATCAGTAATATTTCCTAAATAATAAATATTTGCATCATTAGTAATATTTTTTTCATCATATTTAGCATAAGTTTTTTGAATATCACCTTCAACAATCACAGCAACTTCCACTTTATCCCCTAAAGTTTTTTTAACATCATCACTAGATTTAACAGTATAAACACTATAATCTATTGCATAATCTGTCTTAGCTAAATCTCTAACACTTCTTAAACCACTCTTTGTTGATTTATCAGCATCACCTATATAAACTATAAATGATTCTTTAGCATTCATTTTTTCAGTAATATCTTTGCTTGATAAAACACTTATATTTTGTTTACCAACATAATCTACAATGATAGGTATAAATAACACAACAACTATTGCTATAAATATAATTAAACCATAATTAACTTTTTTCTTTTCTTCCATCTCAATAACCTCCTAAATAAATTGTACCATTAATTAAAAATAATGTAAATTATTGTAAGAAAAAAAGCATTATTTTTTTAAATTATAACACTATCATATCACTTTCTTCTACTAATTTTTTATCAATTTCAGCATAATAATATTTAATAGCATCCATAAAATCAGCAAAAACCATATACATATCACTACTAATTTCAAAATTATATTTATTTTTTATAGAAATAGAATAATTAATAATATCATCTATACTAAAAGTAAATATTCTAAAAAAACTTACAATATTTTTAATATATTCATCATTCCCAACATTATCATCAATTTTACTAGGATAATATATTCTATTTACGTCATAGCATAATTTTAAAATGTAATCAATTTCTTTTATATCACAACATTTTACTAGATTATAAAACGTACTATTACTAACTTCTCTTAAAATACTTTTACAATTATGCATATTTATAAAAGATATTTTATCTTCAACCTCTTTATCATTTTTAACCAATTCTATCAATTCATCTGAAAGTAATCTTAAATCAAAAGAGAAAAATTTCTGTAATTCATTTGGCATTGATTTAAATTCATCTTCGCTTAAAGTATTATAAGTTACTTCTCTAACCTTGTCATATTTTAAAGAATTAGTAACATCTTGTTGTAATTTTACTAATATTTTTCCAATATCAAATTCTCCTTGTTTAATTAATAAATCTCCATCAACAACAATATTAAAATCTTGTGTATTTGTTGGATTTATTTTAAACTGAGAAACACTCTTTATTTGAGTAGCTAAATGAAATAAGAATTCTAAATTAACATTAGATACATTTTGACCAGAATATCTAGCATCTTCAAAAGTTTTTTTATGTTTATCAACCCAATCTAAATACTCAGTTTGATACATTTTTCTTCTAGGAAAAATAATATTACATATCTTTAAGACATCAAATAATGATACTTGATTATAAAACTCTGTATTTTCCATGGGTATCGTACACATTCTCACCTCTAATAACATTTTAGTATCATTAGACAATATATCTATCAATCTATCTAATTGATGACCATTCATTTTTATTTTTCTACCTTGTTTACCTTCTTTGTAAATATTTCCATTATCATCAACATATATATTATTACCACTTAAATCAGTTTCTTTATTACCATTATTATCAACTTTTATATAAGTGTATTTTTTAGTTCCATCTTCTTCTAAAAAATAAATAGGATTACCATTTTTATCTACTTTAAAAGAAGAGTTTTTTAAAACATTCCAAATATCTTTTACACTATTATAGTTTAATTTATTCTCATATATATACAAAGCTTTTAAATACATTTCACAACACTTAGCCAAATCAGAAGCAACTGCACTGCAAGAATCATATATTTGTTTAGGAGAAAGAATATTTATTTTAGTACTTAAATTATTTAAATAGAGAACTATCTCATCATAAAATTCATTAGCCTCTCCATAAGTTCGTTTATAGGATTCTCTTTTATCATCTAAATTAGGATTATACGTATTTTTTATATCAATTTCTCTAAGATTTAGCACTTTAATCACCACTTCTAAAATAAAAATATATTATATTTTTTCATTAAATGTCACAATTAAATTATATTATAATTCAAAGTATAAATACAACAAAAAATAATTTCTTAATTAAATTTAAAAACAAAAAAACCAACATTTCTGTTAGTCAATATATCACACTCATAAAATGAGTTTATTCATTAATTTGGTGGAGCCGGTGAGAATTGAACTCACGTCCAAAATACTTTCTTATCCAACATCTACAAGTTTAGTTAGAACAAATTATTCATTAATAAAAAAGAGTCTAACAATCCTATTTATTAATATAGTTTATAAATATTCATCAATTATCCTAAACAAAACAATTGATATATCTTATATATATGAACCCTAATCAAACCTATAAGCAAATAAGATTAAAGTGCTTTATTGCCAAATTAGGCAAATGCTAAAGCGTTATTATTAAATGTTTTGTCAGTTAATTTAAACTGGTTGCTAATTAAGGAATAGCACACCACTTGCAGTTAGATAGAAACATATCCTGTCGAAACCATTACGACCCCATGAATATAATATATCACATTTATTAATCATTATCAACTATCTTAATAATAAGCTCTCCATCTTTACTATATAAATATTTTTCTCTAGCATATTTAGCAACATAATCTGGGTCCTGTAACTTTTTTACATCAGTTTCAAGTACTTCTTTATCAGATAATAATTTACTATACTTAGTTTCTAAATCTTTCTTTTCTCTTTTGTTTTTCATAATCTCTTTCCAATACGTAATTGTAGTATAAGACATATAAGATATCAATAAAACAAAAATAGAAAACCATAAAAACATTCTTCTTTTAGCACCTTTATTAACATTTCTTTTCATATACTTTCCACCATAATAATAATACCACAAAATTAAAAAATAATTAAATTATTTATATATAAACATGTAAATAAATGTAAATATAATAATAATATAATTATAAATATTAAAACTACCATCATAATAAAAATAATATAAAGTTATATAACCAGCAAAAGACAAAATCAATAAAATATATTTCAAAACATTGCTAAACGTTATCTTTTTTATCAAATAAAATAATAAAAACCAATATAAAAACGTAATTAATATATTAACAAATATTTTCATTTAAATAATTTGCTAAAGAATCCGTCATCTTTTTCTCCATCAATACCATCTAAATAATTAACACTATTAATTTTACCCTTTATACATATATTACCATCATTAGTATCTAATTTTATTAATTCTAAATTACTACCTTTAATGACTAAATTACCCATAACAGTATTAATATGAAACTCATTTTCATTAAAATTATGTACTTTCTTAGTACCATTAATAAATATATTACTACGTTCCAATATTTTAATACTATGACTAATTACATTACTATCAAAACTATTTTCCATTAATATCACCTAATTAAATATATAAAATTATATAAAAAAAAGACCAATTACAGGTCAATTTTATTATTCAGCTTTATTATAAGCATCAATTATAGCATCTTCAAACATTTTTCTAGCATCAGAGTTAATTGGATGAGCTATATCTTTATATTCACCAGTAGCAGTTTTTCTACTAGGCATAGCTATAAATAAACCGTTATCTCCTTCTATTATTCTAATATCATGAACAGCAAATGAGTCATCTAATAAAATAGATGCTTTACCTTTCATTCTAGAGCCTTCTTTTTCAACTTTTTTTACATTTACAGATGTTATTTTCATAATTAACATGCACTCCTTTCAAGTTTTATAAACTCTAACTACATTTTATTATAAATATTTCTTAATTGCAAGCATTTTGTCTAGCATTTCTATTATTTTATCTAGGATAACCTACATACATCATACCTTTTGATTTTAACCCACCAATTCCATCTTTACCATATTTAGTTTTAGATAATAAATCAATTAAATTAATATCTTTATCTTTTTCAGTAAGAGCTAAATTAATTGCAATAATAGCAGGGTCTAAAGCATGGATATTAATACGTTTAGGACTGGATGCAAAATTAGCGCCAGCCTTAATAAGAGCTTCATAATCACTTTGACAAGCACCTGCAATAATAACTAACTTTTCATGACTTTTCTCATATTCTCTTGCCTTATATACAGCATTAACAAAATTTTTAGAATTTTTATAATTATTTATATTATTAACATCTTTTGATTTGTTTATTGAATCATGTCCTGTCACAATCAAAATATCTGGTTTATACTTTTTTAATAATTTTAATGTTATATTACCAATATCATTTTCGTTAACATATTCACCAACTGCAAATACATTTGCTTTTTTATAAAACTCTAAACAACGATTTAAATAATCTCTATCTCCATCAATATGTAATATTTTAGCAGGCAAATAAAAATACTCACTTCTATCCATATTATCTCTAACAATAATATTTCTTACAAATTCTTCATCTTTATTTTGATAATCACATTTTACTAAATCATCAACTTTAGCATCCGCAAACAATCTAATATCTACACCCTTTAATATAACTAAATCATCTTTAAAATCAACTATTTCAAAAATAGTATCATTGTTGTAGCTGTTTCTAGTAACATAGTCACCAACATTAAACTCCATTATATCACCTAATTAAATATATAAAAAATAATAAAAAAAAGAACAAATATTATTAATTATAAATTATTTACAATCTCAACAAATATTTTATAATCAACATCTTCTGCTCTATTAGTTAAATCTAAATTATATTTTTTTAATATACATTCTATTTTTTCTAAATCATAATTCTTTAAATTATTTTTTAAATTTTTTCTTTTTTGCATAAAAGCATCATTAATAAACTTTTTATATTTAGAAAAACTAACTAAATCTAACAAAACTTTTCTTTTAGTAAATCTTATAACAGCACTATCTACGTTAGGAACTGGATAAAAATTATTTCTATCGACAGTAAATAAATATTCAACATCATAATAATAGTTCAATATAGCACTTATTGCACCATAATTTTTTGTACCAACTTTAGCACTTAATCGCTCTGCAACTTCTTTTTGAACCATCATAACCATAACATCTGGAATAATATTTTCATCTATAAATTTAGATATAATAGGAGTTGTAATATAATAAGGAACATTGGCAACAAAATAAATATGCTTATCACTATCTAAATAATCTTTTAAACTTATACTTAAAAAATCCTTATAAACAACATTTAAATTATCACTAGATATTTTATTTAAATATTCTTTTAAACTCTCATCTATTTCAAAAGAAATAACAGGTACATTTTTTGTAATAAGTCTTTTTGTTAATACTCCACTGCCAGCACCAACTTCAACAATCATACTATTATCTTCCATACAAAAACTATTAGATATATCATCAAGTATTTTATTGTTATTTAAAAAATTTTGTCCATATTTCTTCTTAAAATCATGTTTAATCATATATTACCTCTTTTTAAAAAATCAAGAATTACTTCTTGACCAACCATATCTTAATACATCATAAGATATGTACTTTCTTCCTATACCATATGCATCACTAGTTGCACTTACTAATAAATCCAAATTAGTACCCGTCACACCTCTATCAAGAACAATCGCAACAGTTTTTTCTCCATTATTATCAAATCTAACAATAGAACCACAAGATAAACTTTGACTTGAAGCCATAATTCTTACAGTTCCATAATCTTTATCACTATATGTAGTTGTTCCATCTAAAACATTTTGCCCAGTACAACCTAAAGTACCTCCACATAAAGGACAATCAGCTGTATAACCTGTTAAATATCCAACATAAGTATCTTTAGGATAATATAAATCATTCATTCTTATTTCTTCCATCTTTATTGCCATTGCAGTTAAATCTAACACTTTATTCTTATTGTCATTAAAAACAATACCATTATCTTTTTCAACATTAACTTTAACTAAGGAAAAAACAAAAACAAATATTATTAATAATTTTAAACTTTTTCCTATAAATTTCAAAATATATCACCTCATAGGTTATAAATAATATATCAAAATTAACACTATATGTCAAAAATATACTTTATATTTTTATTAGAAATATTTGCCAAATCTTTCACACTAACCCCAGTATTACTTGATACAAAATCAACAATATCAATAACATGGGTAGGATTATTTTCTTCACCTCTAAAAGGAACTGGTGCTAAGTAAGGACTATCAGTTTCAAATACAACATTATCTACACCAATAGTTTTAATGACATCAATTAATTTACAATTTTTAAAAGTAATTACACCATTAATACCAAGCTTATATCCTAATTTAATATATTCCCTAGCAACTTCTACACTTCCGTTAAAACAATGTATAATACCTTTTACATCATATTTTTTTAAAATACTAAGCATATCTCCAGTTGCTTCCCTAGAATGAATTATAACAGGTAAGTTAAATTTCTCAGCAAGTTCCAATTGTTTACACAAAATTTCAATCTGTTCTTCCTTATTCTCTTTAGTATAATAATAATCTAAACCAATTTCACCTATTGCAACCATATTAGGATTATCTTTATTTTTTATAATCAAAGCCATAACATTATCTATCTCATCTAAATCATTTTCTGGATGCAATCCAATAGCACAATACATATTAGAATACATTTTTGATAAATCTAATACTTCTAAAGAAGTTTTAAAATCACATGCGTTATTTATAACCCTATTAACATTACTAGAATTAATTTTTTTCATTATATCATCAACATCATAATATTCTTCATATATATGACAATGTGTATCAGTAAACATAATAATCACCAAAAAAATTATATAATAAAAAAAGAATATTGCCAATTATTAATTAATATAATCTATCAATATATTAACAATATCTTTATATATTTCATTATTATCTATCTTTTCATCACTAACAAATACTATATATCCATACAAAACACTATCATTTATTAGTTGAAAACTTTTTACATATCCACATAATTTAATATTATTATTAAATTCTAACTCTACTTTTTCTTGATTCAACAACAATTCATTTATATCATTTTTTAATGTAGAATCAGTATTAACATCAATTATATTTGAAGAAACAACATCATTGCCATTTGTTATAAAAGCCTTTACATTATTATATTTATAAATATAATTTAAAACTTTATCTAATTTATCCTTTATTAACAATATACCACCAGTTTTTTTAACAATAATATTATCTCCTTCAATATACAATTCTAATTCATCAAAATTTTTAATTTTAAAAGTATTTCTTATTTGTTTAGGAATAACAATTCTTCCTAATTCATCAATTCTTTTCTTAAAAGTATTCAAACTTATCACCAGTATTATTATGAAAAATTATATTTCTTTTATACAACTTTTAACTAGTAATAATAAATCTAATAAATCTTTTACATAATCTCCTTTTCTATTTAATATACTAAGTGAAATTATAATTTTTTTATTAACGTATTTTAATCTAAATTTTGGATTTATTGTATATATTTGTAAAAATAATTTTTCTCCATCAATCATATCAGATATATTAGTTGGTAATTCAATTTCAACATTACTTCCAATATATTTTATATTAGTAATCTTCATATCATCTGCAATACTTTGAAACCATTCTTCATACATATAATTAATAATATCATCACTTAATTTACCAAATCTATCTTCTAATTCATTCTTAACATTAGTAAAACTTTCCTTAGAATCAATTTCATTTATTAATTTATGTATTTCTATTCTAATAGATTCATCATCAACATAATCTTTTGAAATAGAAGTATTAATATTAAGTAAAGTTTTCTCATTATCATTTTCTTCTTTAACATTAATGCCTTTCAGCTTATTTACTTCTTCATTAACCATATCCATATATAAATCTATTCCAATAGAACTAATAAATCCAGATTGTGTACTTCCTAAAAGTTCTCCGGCACCACGAATAGATAAATCTCTCATTGCAATTTTATATCCACTACCAAGTTCTGTAAAATCTCTAATAGTTTGTAAACGTTTAATTGCAATATCATTTAACATTTTATCTTTTTCATACATCATATAAGCATATGCAATTCTATCACTTCTACCAACTCTACCACGTATTTGATATAACTGACTTAAACCAAATCTATCTGCATTTTTAATAATTAATGTATTAACATTAGGTATATCTATACCAGTTTCTATTATTGTAGTACAAATAAGAACATTATATTTTCCATCAACAAAATCACTAACAACTTTATCTAAATGATTTTTATCCATTCTACCATGCGCCAAACATATTTCTGCTTCAGGAACTAAATTTTTAATCTTTTCATATTCACTTTCCAATTTTTCAATATTATTTATCAAAACATAAACTTGACCTTCGCGTGATAGTTCTTTATATATTGCTTCTTTTAATAAATAATCATTTTCTTCTACAACATAAGTCTGAACTGGAAATCTATTTATTGGAGGAGTATCTATTATAGACATATCCTTTACACCACTCATCGCTAGTTTCAAAGTTCTTGGAATTGGTGTAGCAGAAAGTGTCAAAACATTTACACTATTTCTCATTTGTTTAATTTTTTCTTTTTGACTAACACCAAAACGCTGTTCTTCATCAATTACTAATAAACCTAAATTTTTAAATTTAATATTTTGATTTAATATTTTATGTGTACCAATAACTATATCAATAGTGCCTTTTTCCAATCCATCTATAATTCTATTAAAATCTTTTGTAGAAGTAAACCTATTTAAAAGTTCAATATTTACAGGAAAATGTCTAAATCTTTTAATAGCATTTTCATATTGCTGTTTAGATAAAATAGTAGTCGGACAAAGATATGCAACCTGCCTATTGTTCATAACTGTTCTAAACATTGCTCTCATAGCAACTTCTGTTTTACCAAAACCAACATCTCCACAAAGTAATCTATCCATAGGCTTAGAACTAGATAAATCGTTTAATATATCTTTGATTGACTTTGTTTGATCAGGAGTTTCTTCATATTCAAAATCATTTTTAAATATTTCTTCTTCTGGCGTTTCAACATATCTATCTCCTACAACAATTTCTCTCTCAGCATATAATTTAATTAATTCCCCAGAAATATCCTGTATTTTACTCCTAGCTCTCGCTTTCGCTTTCGCCCAATTATTACTGTTTAAACTATTTAATTTAGGACTAGTTGTATCACTATCACTATATTTATATATAGTTTCTATTTTACTAGCAGGAACATATATTTTATCATTACCAGCATAATTTATTAATAAATAATCTTTCTTAATTCCGTTATTTTCTAATGTCACTAAACCTTGATATTGACCAATTCCATGTACAACATGAACTATATAGTCACCTTTTTTTAATTCATCAAAACCCTTAATTTTTCTACCTATATTATAATGATTTATAAATACAGACTTTTTCTTTACATTTTCTATATCATACTCACTAATAACAATATATTTATCAAAAACAAAACCAGAATCAATATCTTGTTTTATAATATTTACTCTGTTTTCATATTCTCCTTCAAATGAAATATCATTTCCAAATAAAGATATTATTTTATTAATTAAATTTTCATTAGTCATCATAAAAATTATAATATATTCACTTTTCATCTTATTTACATAGTCACATAAATTTTCATAATTATTATTAAAATTTATAACATCCTTAGATTTATATTTAACAACATCTTTACATATAGGACTATCATCAAATGAATTAATATATATTTTATTATCGACAATCATATTATTGAAACTACTAAAATAATTATCTCCAATATTAAATTCTTTTTTATTATCAACATATGATTGATACGAATTTAGTATTTTTTTATAATCAACAAAAAAGACTTGAACATCATCTAATTTATCTATTATGTTTTCATAATCACTAGAAGACTCATCACTAAAATTATATAATGTAAACTCATCTATATTTTTTTTAGATATTTGGCTTTCAACATCAAAATATCTTATAGAATCTATATCATCACCAAAGAATTCTATTCTTATTCCCAGATCTGATTCTATTGGAAAAACATCAATAATAAAATTTCTAACAGCATATTCTCCTGTAGTTGTCACTAAATTTGTCTTTACATAAGAATTATCCTCTAAAAATTTTATTATTTCATTTCTCTTAGTATTAAAATTAACTTTTAATTTTTTAATATCTTTGTCTATTTTTTTTAAAAAACCTGATAAGTTAGTAATAACTATATGTTTGTTATTTGAAATTTTATTTAATGTATCAATTCTAGCAACACGTAAATCAGGACTAGTGCTTATCGCTAATACAGTTGCAAATTCATCCATGGGAAAAAGGCATACATTTTTATTTCTTTTTTGTATACCTTTATAAATATTATTAGCATCATACAAAGACTCAGCAACTACTAAAACATTTTTATTATATTTTTCATAATAGTTAACTATATATTCATTAATTAATGAATTGTTGAGTCCCGAAACAGTTAATTCATTTTTATACTTAAAAATATTGCCCCACATATTATCACTTTCCATTATATTTATTCATAACATAGATATAATCATTATTTATAAAATCTAAAATAGCACTATTAATTTTTTGAAAGTTTATTAAATCTAATTCACCTTTACTAAACTTACCCAATACATAATCTATTACATCTCTTTTTAAATCTGATTTTATACCAATTTTCATTCTAAAAAAACCATCACTATGTAAATTATTAATAATTGATTTTATTCCATTGTGACCACCACTACTACTATTTATTTTAAATTTTATAACTCCTGTCATCAAATCTAAATCATCTTGAATAACCATAACATCTTTTAAATCAATACCATAATATTTTACAAACTCACGTACACAATCACCAGAATTATTCATAAAAGTCAAAGGCTTTAAAAAAATAATCTTTTCACCATTATAATTTTTTTCATAAAATAATCCATTAAATTTATTTTTAAAATTAATATCACCTAAAAAACTATCAATAGACATAAATCCTATATTATGTCTTGTTTTTTCATATTCTTTTCCTGGATTACCTAAACCTACTATTAACTTCATTTTACACTCTCCAAATACTTATCTATATAAAGTGGCTTTAAAACTTTTAAATCATCTTTACACTTATATTTTGCTTCAATCAACAAAAAACATGAATTAGAATTTATATTATCATAAACAAATTCTAATTTTCTTAAACCAAAATGATATTTTTTAAATAAATCTAAAATTTCAACCAATCTTTCAGGACGATGAACTAAATATATACTACCACTATCTCTTAAAATCTTACTAGCACAACTTACAATATCTTCTAATGTAATACTAATTTCATGACGAGCAATCGCTTTTTCCTCATTGACATTAATAACTGAGTCACTATTATACTTAAAATATGGAGGATTACAAGTCACAATATCAAATTTATAATCAAAATAATCAATTACATCTTTAACATTCATATTTAAATAATTAATATTATTTATTTTATTTAATTTAATACTTTTATCTCCTAATTCAAATATACTTTTTTGAAGTTCAACACCAACAATATTTTTATAAAATCTAGTAGATAATATCATTGGTATAGGAGCATTTCCAGAACAAAAATCTATAATATTTTTTGTTCTAAAATTAATATCAACAAATTCAGCCAATAAAACAGAATCAATAGAAAATTTAAAAGCATCATTATTTTGATATATTTTCAAATCATAATTTAATAAATCATTTATCACTATAATCAACTACTTTTTCTTCACCATTTACATCAACAAAAGCTTTTTGACCAATAATATCAATTTTTACAACTTTTCCACTCATTCCATCGACATCAATAACTGAACCAATTTTAGGTAATTTTTTTCTTATACAAGTATAGTTTTCATCTTCATATGATAGACAACATAATAATCTTCCACAACAGCCATTTATTTTAGATGGATTAAGAGATATATTTTGATTCTTAGCCATATTTATTGAAATACCATCCATAGTATTTTTAAAAGTTTTACAACAAAAAGGCAATCCACAAGGCCCAATTCCACCAATGTCACGTGCCTTATCCCTAACACCTACTTGATGTAATTCAATATGAGTTTTATACTTTGCAGCTAAATACTTAACCAATTCTCTAAAATCCACTCTATCTTCAGCTGTAAAATTAAAAATCAATTGTTTCCTATCAAAAGTATACATAGCATCAAGTAGTTTCATTGAAATATTATCTTCATCAATTTTCTTTTTAGTATCTTCAAAAATAATAGTAGCATCTTTTAAATTTTTTAAATATATATCATAATCTTTTTTAGTAGCCTTTTTCTTTATCTTTTTTATTTCAGTTTTAATTTTATCTCTATCAATATTCAAATCTATATCATTTACTATGCCTAATTGTATACCTTTATCTGTTTCAACCAAAATATAATCATCTTTAGATAAAGATATACCATTATCATCAAAATAATATGATTTACCATCTTTTTTAAATTTTACAGAAACTATACTCATACATTTAAACCTCCTAACAAAACATAATCAAATACATAATCAGTATTAACATTACAATTTAATAAATTAATTGATTCATTTAACAACTTTATTCTATTAATATTTTCTTTATTAAAATCTAAATTATAGTAATATTCTAATAAATCTTTAAAGATTATTATTAATTCACTACGTTCTTTATTTTCATATTTCTTTTTTATTTTTAACAAAGAATAATACTTGTTATCTACAAAAAGAACTTTATTTAATTCTAAGTATTCATTATTATCATTATCTATTTCCTTAGTTTCACCATAAAATGTATTAACAATCTGACATCTACTTTTAATAGTTGGTAAAACAGCATCTAAATTATCAGTAATAAAAAATGCGACAACACCTTTCATAGGTTCTTCTAAAAATTTTAAAATCATATTAGCACTAGTTGAATTTAATTTATGTACTTCTTCGATCAAATAAATTCTATTATTATTTATATATGACGTTTTCTGAAAGAAACTTTTTAAATCTACCATATCATCTTTCAATATTTGTTTTTTATCACTTTTTTTTATAACAACGAAATCTGATTGTATTTTATTTAAATTATCTTCATTAAATATATGTTTAACAAGAGTAATAACATCTTTTTGACAACTAAAAAAATCATTTGTATAAAATATATACGAATGAGAATTTTTACCACTTTCAAATTCTTTTTTTATTTCATCAAATTTATCTGATATAAACAAAATTACCACCTACTTAAAAATAATAATAATATTAATCCAGGGAATTTCAACAAATATACAATTGCTATACTAAATATATTTATTGGTATATTTAAATTCAATTTAGACAAAAATATATTTATAGCAAAAAGATACACTATTGAAAAGAAAAGATTTTTTACAAATTTATAAAATTTCATATTATCACCTATAAAATAATATGCAATAAAATTTTAAATATCTTTTCTATCCTGCAATGCTCTATCTAAAGTTATTGAATCTAAATAATCAATTTCAACACCCATTGGTATTCCGTATGAAAGTCTAGTTATCTTTACATCTTTTCCTTCCAATATTTTTTTTAGATACATTGTAGTTGCTTCACCTTCAATTGATGGCTTGAGAGCAATTATAACTTCTTTATCACCTTTAATATTTGCTAGTCTTTTTACTAAATTATCAATGTTTAATTCATCAGGAGTTATTCCATCAATAGGAGAAATAACACCATTTAGTACATGATATTTACCTTCATAATTTCCTGTTTTTTCAAACATAAATACACTTCTATAATCTTCTACAACACATATTAAATTATCTGTTCTATATTCGGACTGACATATAGAACAAACATCACTATCAGTGATATGCCCACAGATTTTACATCTTTTAATATTATTTTTCAAATCAACTATGTACTTAGAAAAATCTTCTACATCTTCCATAGACATTTCTAATATTGACAAAGATAAGCGTTCAGCTGTTTTTTCACCAATACCATTAAATTTTTTAAAAGATTCAATAGTTTTGGTTAAAATATATGGGTACATTAGAACAATCCACCTGCTAACTTACCATACATACCCATCTTTTTATCTATTTCTTTATTAATTTTATTAATTGCATCATCAAAAGCAATTTTTATCATATCTTCCATACATTCTAAATCTTCAGAATCCATATCTGTTTTATTTTTTATTTCTACCTTAGTAATAGATTTATCTCCTTTTAAAGTGATATTAACCCATTCACTTTCTCCAACAAAAGTCATATTATTTAATTCATCTTGTTTTTTTTGTATGTCTTTTTGCATTTTCTGTGCTTGAGCCATTAAGTTATTCATATTCATAATTACATTTCTCCTATTCTATTTCTACTAAACTATCTCCAAACAAATCATCAGCAATATCTTTGATATCTGAATCAGATTCATTTGTCTCTTCCTTAATTATAACATTTTCATCTAAATATTTATACTTCTTATTTTTATTTTCAATAAATTTTTTCTTTTCAACATTCCATTCATCTATTGACAATGCAACAAATTTATAGTCACTTTTAAACATTTCGTTATACTTTAATTCTATACTATCAATATTATTATTAAAAATTATTGCTTCACTATCATTTTTAAAAGAAAAAATTACATTCGTTTTAGATACAACCTCAACATTAGACGGTTCCATATATCCCATAATTGTATAATCATTATTAAGTTTCATATTATCTATTAAATTATTCCAATTAGATATAAACTCATTTTTATAAATTTTAGAAACATCTACAAAACTATTATTTATCCTTATTGATTTTATATCTTGTATTTTAGTTTTTTGCTCTGTATCTTCCTTTACATCATTTTCTTCATGAAAATTATCAGAATCATGTTTTTTAAACTCGTTCTCTGATTTTACATCTGCTTTACTTTGGGAAATATTAACATCATTATTTCCCGGGAAATAATTTAGAGTAATTAGTTCTATTTTAATCAATATAAATGGATTTATCATAGAATTAAATCTCCCAATTATATTATTTAAAGTATTGATATTCTTTTTTATAAATTCTATTTCCTTATAATCCACCACTTTTTTAGTAATTATTAAGCTTAACAAATAATTTACATAATCATTTATGAAATTCAAAGGAGTAATACCAGAGTTAGATATATCATCTATCTGTTGATTTATTTCTTCAACCAAATTTGATTTTACACTATTATATAATCTTTCTAGTTTACTTTCACTTAACACTCCAAAATTATTCTCGATTAATTCAGTAGTTATTTCAGTATTAAATTTTGAAATTTTATCTAAATAACTTAAAGCATCTCTTAAACAACCATTTGATAATTTTGAAATTTCTTTTAAAGAATTTTCAGTTATTTCAATATTTTCTTTTTCACAAATATTTTTTAAATGTTCTATCATTTTATTTTCTGGTATTTTTGTAAAGTCAAATCTTTGACATCTTGACATAACTGTTTCAGGAATTTTATTTATCTCAGTAGTTGCTAATATAAATATAACGTGACTTGGAGGTTCTTCAAGAGTTTTTAAAAAAGCATTCCACGCACTATTAGATAACATGTGTACTTCATCGATAATGTATACTTTATATTTTGAATTATAAGGTGCAATCTTTACACTATCACGTAAAGTACGTATTTCTTCTACACCATTATTACTAGCAGCGTCTATTTCTATAATATCAGCAGATTCATTATATGTTTTACACATTTCACACTCATCACAAGATACTCCATTAGAATTATTCAAACAATTTAATGTTTTAGCAAAAATCTTAGCAGTACTAGTTTTACCAGTTCCCCTAGGACCAGTAAATATATAAGCGTGAGCTATTTTATTATATTTAATTGAATTTATTAATATATTCTTTATATTATCTTGTCCGACCAATTCTAAAAAGTTTTTAGGTCTATATTTTCTATAAAAAACTTTATAATCCATAGACAACCCTCCTGGACTAATTATATCATATATTTAATATCTTTTATTTTTTTTCTCTTAATTTATGAAAAAAATTAGACATCAGTCCATCAAAATCATCATTATTATTTCCAACAAACATTTGTTCGTATTGAGTTTTATTATATTTGTTATTTACTTCACTTCTTTTTTGTAAATAATAAACTTTATCTATACGAGACTCTTGAATTAATTGTTTACACATATCACAAGGTTCTAAAGAAACATATAAAATACAATCATTTAAATTCCATCTTTTTAACCTTTTATACGCTTTTTGAAGACATATTATCTCTGCATGTAGTAAAGCATTAGATTTAATATTTTTATTGTTATATGCAGTTGAAACAACCCTATTATTACGTAATAAAATAGCACTAACAGGTACTTCGTTTTTTCTATAGGCTTTCAAAGATTTCTTATATAAAATTTTTAATATTTTTTCTTTTTTCATGATTTGCTCCATTAAAAAAGTGCACATTAACATTATTTAATATGGCTGCTACATTCCTGTCCTGACCAGTTTATAAAAACATTAATTGCACGTATAAATAATAACATTTTAGAATATATTAATCAAGGTTATTAACAATGTTTCACGTGAAACATATAAATTCAACAAAGATATTATGATAAAACAACAATAAACAACATATTATATGTTTTATTTGAATAAAATTATAAACAAACATTATTAATAATAAGTAAATTAAACCATTAGTTTTCAACAATGTTTCACGTGAAACATAAAGATTATTGTAAAAGATTTAAAGAATAATTTAAACTTAAAATAGCATTTTATTCGTAATAAATATAATTATAATATGAAAAAATAATAGATTATCATAAAAACTAGAATATAATAATTAATAAAAAAACTTTTACTTTATCAAAAATAACTGGAATAAAAGTTGTTAACAATGTTTCACGTGAAACATTAAATCTACACTAACTATAAAAAAAGATAATAAAAGAATAATTTTATATAAAAAACATTTATAAGAAAATGCTACAATAAGAGTTTATTTATAAAAAATAAAAACATGTTTCACGTGAAACATAAAAAAAGAACGAATTATTCGCTCTTTTCGTTATTGCTTTCATTTATTGTGGATAAATCATTACTGTTTTCATCAGTATTTGATTCCTCTTCTTTGTCGACGATACTAATTGTTGAAACATATTGACTATCTTTTAAATTAATTAACCTAACACCTTGAGTCACACGACCTAATTGACTTATTTGATTTAAAGATAGTCTTATAATCATTCCTGAATTAGTAATAATCATTAAATCTTGATTATCATCAATAATTTTAAATGACACTAAAGAACCGTTCTTCTCTGTTATATTAAGTGCTTTTACACCTTTACTACCACGTTTTGTTGTTCTAAATTCGCTAACTAACGTTTTCTTACCATAACCTTTTTTAGTAGCAATGAGAATATTATTATCCAAAGATACAACTTCAATACCAACGCAATCAGCATCAACTAAATTAATACCTCTAACGCCTGAAGCTGTACGACCCATAACACGTATTTCATCCTCACTAAATACAGCCATACGACCTTCAGAAGAACCCATCATAATATATTCATTTCCTGTGGATTTCTTTACACCAATTAACTCGTCATTATTACGTAAAGAAATACAAATCTTACCACTGTTTCTTATATTCTCAAATTCACTAATTAAAGTTTTCTTTATAAATCCCTTTTTAGTACCAAATACTAAGAATTTATAATCATCATCATTACTCATTTTAATTAAAGAATTAATAGACTCATCTTTTTCAATTTGCAATAAATTAATAATAGGTAATCCCTTTGCTTGTCGACTATACTCAGGTATTTCATAACCTTTCATTCTGTAAACTTTACCCTTATTAGTGAAAAATAATAAATAATCATGTGTGGATAAGTTTATCATATGTTCAACATAATCTTCTTCATTAGTTGACATTCCCTTTACACCTACGCCACCACGATGTTGAGATTTATAAGAATTAGCGGACAAACGTTTGATATATCCTTTATTTGTTAACGTCACAATGATATTTTCTTCAGGTATTAAAGATTCATCTTCAATATAATCAATAGCAGTCATATCAATAGTTGTTCTTCTATCATCACCATATTTATCTCTAATTTCAGTTAATTCATCCTTTACAATACCTAACACCATCTCTTCAGAAGATAAAACTCTATTGTAATATTCAATTTTTTCCAATAAATCTTTCAATTCATCTTCAATTTTTCCCCTTTCAAGACCAGTTAAACGTCTTAATTTCAATTCAAGAATACTATCAGCTTGAATTTCACTTAAACCAAATCTAGACATTAAAGTCGTTTTAGCTACTTGGTCAGTTGAAGATTCCTTTATTATTTTAATAACTTCATCAATATGATCTAAAGCAATCTTTAAACCATTTAAAATATGTACTCTATCTTCAGCTTTTTTCAAATCAAATTTAGTTCTTCTTATTATAACTTCTCTTTGATAATCTATATACTTAGCGATAATATCCTTAAGACCTAATACTTTAGGAGTTTTACCATCAATCATTAATAAAATTATACTATAATTTGTTTGAAAAGAAGTATGCTTATATAAATTGTTTAAAACTACTTGAGCATTTGCATCCTTCTTTAAAGTTATTGTTATTTTTACACCATCTTTTAAATCAGTATGATAATCACTAATTCCTTCAATAACTTTATTGTGTACAAGTTCAGCAACCTTATTTTTCAAATCTAAGGTATTTACACCATAAGGCACCTCTGTAATAACGATATTACTATGATTTCCGTGTTCTTCTATCATTGCCTTACTTCTTATAGTAATTGTACCTCTACCTGTCTCATATGCACGTCTAATGCCCGAATTACCAAGTATTATACCGCCTACTGGAAAATCAGGACCTTTAATATGCTCCATTAACCCTAAAGTATCTATATCTGGATTATCAATGTATGCAATACAACCATTTATAACCTCTGTTAAATTATGTGGAGGAATATTTGTAGCCATACCAACAGCAATCCCCATTGCTCCATTTACTAATATATTAGGAAATCTTGATGGCAAAACAACTGGTTCTTTTAAAGACTCATCAAAGTTAGGAGTCATATCAACAGTATCTTTTCTAATATCTCTTAACATTTCCAAAGAAAGTTTAGAAAGTCTTGATTCTGTATAACGATAAGCAGCTGCTCCATCACCTTCAATATTACCAAAGTTTCCATGGCCATCAATTAACAAATATCTCATGTTGAAATCTTGTGCCATTCTTACCATAGCTTCATATATAGATGAATCTCCATGAGGATGATAATTACCCATAACTTCACCGACTGATTTAGCACATTTACGATGTGGTTTATCTGGAGTATAACCAGAATCAAACATAGACCATAAAATACGTCTATGAACTGGTTTTAAACCGTCTCTCAAATCTGGAATAGCACGAGATGTAATAACACTCAAAGAATAGTCAAGAAAAGATTTTTTTACTTCTTCAACAATGTTATTTTCACTTAATTTATCTCTTTCATGAAATTCACCACTAAAATAAGAAGGATCTTCAGTTTTATCTACATTTTCACTAACAATTTCATTTGTTTCCTCATTTTTATTAGTTTCTTCAATTATATCTTTATTTTCTTCTTCCATACCTACACCTCCTAAATATCTAACTCTGCGTAATTAGCATTAGCTTCAATAAATTCTTTTCTAGGTTCAACATCTTCTCCCATTAATGAAGAGAATATTTGGTCTGCACTAACACAATCATCAACAGTAATCTTTCTTAAAATTCTTTGATTTATATCCATTGTTGTTTCATTTAATTCAGCAGCATCCATTTCTCCTAAACCTTTCATTCGAGCAATCTCAGCTCTTGAACGAATATTTTCAGGTAAACTTCTTAAATATGCTTCTTTTTCATCTTCATCTAATACATATTTTCTTGTTTTTCCATGCATTATTCTAAATAATGGAGGTTGAGCTGCATAAACATGACCTGCTTCAACAATAGGACGGAAAAATCTATAAAATAATGTTAATAACAATACTCTAATATGTGCTCCATCAACATCGGCATCGGTCATTATAATTATTTTGTCATATCTTAATTTTGATAAATCAAATTCTTGACCTATACCAGTTCCAAAAGCAGTTATTATAGTTCTAATTTCTTCATTACCTAGTGCTTTATCTAATCTAGCTTTTTCTACATTCAATATTTTACCTCTTAAAGGAAGTATAGCTTGTGTCATAGAATCTCTACCTTTTTTAGCAGAACCACCGGCACTATCTCCCTCGACTATAAATATTTCAGAAACTTTTGGATCCTTACTCTTACAATCAGAAAGTTTACCAAAGAAATTACTAGTCACACTTATATCACTTTTACGTGTAACCTCACGTGCTCTTTTTGCAGCAAGTCTACCACGACAAGCAATAATAGCTTTCTCAATAATAATTTTAGCTTCATTAGGATTTTCCATTAAGAAACGTTCAAATCCCTTAGAAAATACACTATCAGCAATTTTTCTAACTTCACTATTTCCAAGTCTACCTTTAGTTTGACCTTCAAATTGTGGATTAGGATGTTTACAAGAAACAATCATTGTTAATCCCTCTTTAACATCATCACCAGTCAAAGATTCATCTTTTTCTTTTAATATATTATTCTTTCTAGCATAATTATTAATAATTCTAGTTAAAGCACGTCTAACACCTTCTTCATGAGTTCCACCATCATGTGTATTAATGTTATTAACAAATGAATAAATATTATCTGAATACCCAGTATTATACTGCATGGCAACTTCAAAGAAAATACCTGCTTCTTCACCTTCTAAATGTATAACTTGTTCATGAATAGGAGTTTTATTTTTATTTAAGAATTTAACATATTCACTAATTCCACCTTCATATAAAAACTTATCTCCTTGTGTATCTTCTTCATCTCTATCATCTCTTAAAGTTAATTGTAAACCCCTATTTAAGAATGCTAATTCTCTAACTCTAACTTTTAAAGTTTCATAATCATATATTTCAGTATCAAATATTTCTGGATCTGGTTTAAATTTAACACTAGTACCAGTTCTATTAATATCACATTCACCAATAATAGTTAATTTTTGAGTAGTTTTTCCACCATTTTCAAATTTAGCTTCATAAATTTTTCCATCTTTATAAACTCTAACAATTACCCATTTTGATAAAGCATTAACAACACTAGCGCCAACACCATGAAGACCACCAGATACCTTATAGCCTCCACCACCAAATTTACCACCAGCATGCAATACCGTATAGACTGTTTCAACAGTTGAAATACCAGTTTTAGGATGAATTCCTACAGGAATACCACGTCCATCATCTCTAACTGTAATTGAATTATCTTTATTAATAATTATTTCAATGTTTTTACAATATCCAGCTAAAGCTTCATCGATTGAATTATCTACAATCTCCCAAACTAAATGATGTAGCCCCTTAACATCGGTTGTACCAATATACATACCAGGTCTTTTTCTAACAGCTTCTAAGCCTTCAAGTACTTGAATATCGCTTTCATTATACTCATTCATAATATCTCTCCTTTATCTCACCATTTTTAAATTCAAATATCTTACTAGACTTTAAATAACACTTTTTAATCTTTTTCAAATCAGTAGTTGTAATAAAAGTCTCAATATCTTCACTAATATAATTTAAAATCTTATTTATCTTCTTTATATCTAATTCACTAAATAAATCATCTAATATCAATATAGGATATTCACCAGTTTTTTCCTTAAAAATTTCTAACTCAGCAAGTTTAAAAGCTATTACACTATTCTTTTGTTGACCTTCACTTGCAAAATTTTTAATATCATTACCATCTATATTAAATATAAAATCATCTTTATGAATACCTATCTGCGTAGATCCTAAATTAATATCTTTATTAATATTTTTAGCATATAAATTTAATAAATATTTTTTATCAAAATCTTGATAATCACTCTTATAATAAATATTTAAATCATTATTACCACCTAATTTAACATGAACTGAAGAAATGATATTATTAATATTATTAACAAATTTATCTCTAATATCTCTTATCTTAAGTCCATAATCAACAAGTTGACTATCAATTATACCTAAATAATCATAATTAACTTGTTTTCCATATAAGGATTTTAAATAAGAATTTCTTTGTTTTAATATCTTATTATAATAATTTAAATATTTAATATAATTATTATCTAATTCTGATATTTCTAAATTAATTAGTTTTCTTCTAGTACTTGGAGTATCTTTAATTAACTTCAAATCATTTATACTAAACAAAATTACATTAATATTAGATATATAATCACTAAACTTATTTATTTTATTATTATTTATTTTTACAGTTTTAATTGCATCTTGATAAACAATTTTATAATTATTAACAAAAGTAGATTTAACAACACCTTCTATTTTAAAATAATCTTTATCATTCTTAACTAATAACATATCATCATTAGTTCTAAATGACTTTGTCAAGGCTAAAACAAATATTGCTTCTACAATATTTGTCTTTCCAACACCATTGTCTCCAATAATTATATTTTTGTTATTAGAAAAGTTTAATTCTAAACTATCAAAATTTCTAAAATTAACAAGTTTCAAAGATGTTATTTCCATTTTAAACCCTCTTTTAATAAATATAATAAATAAATAGGTATTGCGAATACTCCTATACCTATTTACATTATACCATAAAAAACACATATTTAAAACGTTTTTAACAATTTTAAAGAAAAATAATAATTATTTTTTATCTCTTCTTTTACTAGATATCGATTCTAATCTATGTGACTTTAAAATTTGATTGTTTAAAACACAATATGACATATCAAATTCTAATTTAGATTTGTTATCAAATATTATAACACATGTCTTTTTTTCAAAATCATAATAATAAGAATCAATATTATTTAAAGAAACCCAACAACACTTTTTCAATCTAGGACTTGTTGTAGGAAAAAATATTATATTTCCTTCTTCTTGTACTATTATTGGTGCTTTATAACTAATACCTGTTAAATTAGAAGTACCCTTTTGTCTACCTTCAAAAGAACTTCCATAATACTTACAACTAGCATCCATCACTTTATTTGGTCTAGAATTAATTATGTAAGTACCATTCTTCTCAATAACTTTAGATTTTTTATCACCAATTGGTATTATAGCTAAAGTTTCCTTATTGATTTCATAGTCTTTCATATCCCTCACCTCCCTGACAAATACTCTTATATCAAATAAATAAAAAAAATATTGTTAATAAATGTCGAATTATTAACAATATTTAAAATTTAATATGTTTTTATTGGTAAAATTAATTGAATTAAACTTTCATCTTGAACTGACTTTAATATTATTGGAGAAGAATCATCATTTAAAAGTATTAAAAGTTCTTCATCATTAAATGTTCTTAAAGCCTCTAACATATATTTAGAACTAAATGAAATAGCTATATCTTCATCAGTATTTTTTGTAATTTCAATTTTATCTTCTACTTTACCAATTTCTGAAGCAAAACTAGAAACATTTAAAACATTACCATTAGTTTCCATTCTAACAATATTTTTTTCTTTACTTTGAGTAAGTAATGCTGCTCTATCTATACTAGCATAATAATTATTTAATGAAGAATTAATAATAATATTAAAATTATTAGGAATTAAATTACTTGTATTAGGATAATTACCATTTAATAAACTTGATTGAAATATAATATTTCTATACTTAAATAACACTTTATTACTAAATAAATGTAATTCTACATCACTATCTTCATTTATAATCTTATCAAATTCATTAATATTCTTACCAGGAATAGTAATATCAACAACTTCTGGGTATTCATTTTCTAAAATTATTGTTTTTTTAGCAAGTCGATAAGAATCTGTTGCAACTACTTCCATAACATTCCCATTTATTTTTAAATTTAATCCAGTTAATAATGGTCTAGATTCTTGTATAGAAACAGCAAAAATTGTTTGTTTAATCATATTTTTAATTATTTCACTATTTATAGTTATAGGATTTTTACTTTCTTCTAATACAATTTGTGGATAATCTTCAGTATTTAAACAATTTAAATTATATTGACTATTATCTGTATAAATTCTTATCTTTAAACCATCTACAACTTCTATATTAATTAAATCACTAGGTAATTTTCTAATAATATCTATAATATACTTACTTTGAATTATTATAGTACCCTCTTCTTCTATTGATTCAATATCGCTACTAGGAATAAAACTCTTAATAGTTAAATCACTATCACTTGCTATTAAATTTAATCCTTCTTTAGTTAATTCAAACTTTATACCATTTAATATTGGAATAATATTTTTAGGACTAATTGCTCTAACTACATTTACCAAACTTTCTAATAAAATATTTTTATTAATTGTTAATTTCATAAAATCTCCTTCTTTCTTTTTTATTAACATATTATTATTATAGGTGTTGAAATTGTTAATATCTAACTTAATCGCCATTATTTAAGTGATTAATAGATGTTAACAACTTTTTACTTTTCAACATTATTAACCTAACTTATTCTTAATCTCATTTAATTGACTTCTTAATTCATCATTATTTTTAACATCTTTACTAACTTTTTCAATTGCATGAAGTACTGTAGAATGATCTCTATTTCCAAATTCAAGTCCTATTCTAGTCGTTGTTTCCTCAGTAATAACACGACATAAGTAAATAGCAATTTGTCTTGCATTGTTTATATTAGCAGTACGTTTCTTACTTTTTAAGTTATCCACAGTTATATCAAAATAATCAGCAACAGCCTTCTGAATCTTTGATATATTACTATTACTATATACACTAGAACCGATATAATCTTTTAAAGCCTCTATCGCAAATTCTAAATTTATTTCTTTAGGACTATACATTGCCGCATATGCAAATAATCGTCTTATAGAACCCTCTAAATATCTAACATCACTTTCACAATTATTAGCAATATACTCTATTACATCATCTTTTATTAGTTTAGCACCTTCTAAACCAGACATTTTATCTTTTAATATTTTACATCTTAAATCAAAATCAGGTGGAAATATATTAGCAGTTAAGCCCCATCTAAATCTAGTTCTAAGACGATCCTCCAATGCTTTTAAATCATCAGGTGACCTATCGGAACTAATTATTATCTGCTTATTAGAATCATACAAATTATTAAAAGTATGGAAAAATTCTTGTTGAGATTTAACTGCACCTCCTAAAAATTGTATATCATCTATAATTAATACATCTATATTTCTATATTTTTCTTTAAAATGCTCAATTATATCATAATTATCTGCATCTTTTCTGTTAATATCAATAAAATCAGAAATAAACTTTTCACTTGTCACATATAAAACTTTTTTATTCGTTGTTTCCATAATGTAATTACCTATTGCATGCATTAAGTGAGTTTTTCCAAGTCCACTTTTACCATGAATAAATAAAGGATTATAAACTTTACCAGGCTGTTCTGCAACAGCAACAGCAGCAGTTTGTGCAAATCTATTAGAATCTCCTATTACAAATGTATCAAAAGTATAATTAGGATTCAAATTAGATTGAAAAGAACTATCTTTTTTAATACTTTTATTATCCTCTTGAACAATTGAGTCATTAATAGTATCATCTTCAGATATAAAATTAATGTCATAACTCTTTCCAGTAATACTAGTAATTATATTATCTATTAAATCATAATAATGTTTATTTAAATAATCTTTATAAAAACTCATAGGTACCATAATTGTAATAGAATCATCTGATTGCTTATATAATTTAGTTTCTTTAAACCAAGTATTATATGAAACAGAAGATAATTTAGATTTAATATTACTTAGAAACAAATCCCAAGACAAATTATCCATCAAAACACCCCGCTTTCAAGATTATGCTTGTTAACTAACATTATTTTAAAACACTTTTGTTGAAAAAGAAAGCACGAATTTCATTTTTTTGCATTTTCAACATCTTTTAAACATTTTATCAACAAAGAAACATAGATAAAATCTAATAAAAAGCTATTTATCCACAATTTCCACAAAATGATATTAACAACAAAAAAAGATATTAACAAATCCACGTTGAAAACTATTTTTAAGAAATTTTTAATTTTTAATTGACTTCTATATAAAAATATACTAAAATAAAAAAAGCTTAAAGAGGTGGAGGTGCAATTATGAAAAGAACTTTTCAACCAAATAATCGTAAAAAAAGTAAAAAACATGGCTTTTTTGCACGTAAAGAAACGAATATTTTAAAATCAAGAAGAAAAAAGGGACGCAAAGTATTATGTAAATAAACCGCAATTTTATTGTGGTTTTTTATCTATAAGGATGTGATTAAATGAAAAAAAGAGAAATGATTAAATCAAAAAAAGATTTTACAACTCTTATAAAAACTGGAAAATTTATTAAAACAAAAGACTATGTTATATATTATAAGGAAAACAATTTAGAAAAAATAAGGTTTGGACTTGCTATAAGTAATAAGATTGGAAATGCAGTCACAAGAAATAAATTAAAAAGACAAACAAGAGAAATTATAGATAAATTAAAATCTTTATTTAAAAATAACACAGATTATATTATAATGATAAGGAAAGGGTGTTTAGAAACTCCATTTGAGGAAAGACTTAACAACCTAGAAAGAAAGATAAAGGAGAATATATGAAAAAAAACACAGGAAAAAAATTAATACTTATAATAATGTTAGCATTAACACTAACAACAGGATGTACAAAGTACTTATCAGATAATGATAAAAAAAGAATAACAAATGAAAAGACAGGTCAAAGCTTAACTTCAAATATACTTTGTAAGCCAGAGGAAAAAGAATTAACAGCAATTTATGAAAAGTATGAAAAAAATATGGAAGTTAAGTTAAAAGATTTACCAAGTTGTGAGAAATTAAAAATTTATAATAAAAAAACTTACAATGGTTTATGGGTACAATTATTTGTAATGCCAATTGCGTGGTTAATCATAAAATTAGGACTTTTAGTAAAAAATTATGGTATATCAGTAATGTTAATTGGTTTAGCACTAAGAATAATTTTATTACCATTATCACTTAAAACTGCTAAACAATCTGAAAATATGAAAAAAGCTCAACCTGAACTTGAAAAACTTGAAAAGAAATATAAAGATAAAACTGATTCAGATTCAATGATGCAAAAAAGTCAAGAAACAATGTTAATTTATAAAAAATATGATATTAATCCAGTTGGTGGATGTCTAGTGTCATTTATACAATTGCCATTATTCTTTGCATTCTTAGAAGCAATAAACAGGGTACCAGCTATATTTGAAGAAAACTTATGGAGTTTACAATTAGGAACAACACCATTAGTTGGAATTAAATCAGGTAATTATTTATATTTAGTACTAATAGGATTAATAATTCTAACAACATTCTTGTCATTTAAATTCAGTATGGCAACAACAGGAAGTTCTGAACAACAAAAACAAATGCAATTTATGACAACATTTATGTTAATATTTATCTCAATAGCATCATTTAGTTTACCAACAGCAATAGCACTTTATTGGGTAGTAACAAATGGATTTAGTGTAATACAATCATTAATAGTAAAAAAAAGGAGATAATGAATTATGGAAGTAAAAGAGTTTGAAGGAAAAAATTTAGAAGAGTTAATTGAAAATAGTTTACAAGAACTTAACAAAGAAAAAACAGAAGTAATAATAACAAAAGAAGAAATAAAAGGTAGTTTATTAAAAAAATCAAGTTATAAAATTAAAGTTTACACACTTGACGCTATACAAAATTATGTAAAAGACTATTTAAAAAATCTTGCTGATTTAATGGGTATTGATGTCACATTTGAATCTAAAATAAGAGATGAACAAATAATAATAAAAATGTATAGTGATAATAATAGTATATTAATTGGTAAAGATGGAAGAACATTGTCATCACTAACATATATAGTAAAACAAGTGTTAAGTAATAATTTTAAAATATATCCACATATAATTTTAGATGTAGAAAACTATAAAGAAAAACAAGAAAAGAATTTAGAAAGACTTGCAAAGAGAATTGCTCGTGAAGTTGCAACAACAAAGGTTGACGTAAAGTTAGAAAATATGAATTCTTATGAAAGAAGAATAGTTCATAATATATTAAGTAATAATAAAAAAGTGTCAACAATAAGTGAAGGTGAAGAACCAAATAGACATGTTGTAATTAAATACGTAGAAAGTAAAGAAACTGTCAATTAAATTTGATAGTTTTTATTTTACGTAAAATTATTTCCCGGGAAATAATTTTTGTGTTATAATACATTATGGAGTGGTGTACTATGTTTGATACAATATGTGCAATTTCAACAGCATTAGGAGTAGGAGCAATCTCTATTGTTAGAGTTTCAGGACCAAATGCGATTGAAATAGTTAATAAAATATTTAAAGGAAAAGATTTACGTAAAGTAGATTCTCATACAATTAATTATGGATATATAATGGATAATAATGAAATAGTAGATGAAGTATTAGTATCTGTTATGTTAGCACCAAAAACTTATACAACAGAAGACATAATTGAAATAAATTGTCATGGTGGAATAAGTACTACTAATAAAGTTTTAGAACTATTACTAACTAATGGTGCAAGATTAGCAGAACCAGGAGAATTTACAAAAAGAGCTTTTCTTAATGGAAGAATTGATTTAATAGAAGCAGAATCAGTAGGAGATTTAATTAATTCAGAGACAGAAAAAAGTATGAAATTATCATTAAATGGTGTCACAGGAAATATAACTAATTTAGTTAATTCAATAAGAAAAGAATTAGTTAGTATTAGTGCAAATATAGAAGTTAATATAGATTATCCAGAATACGAAGATGCAATTGTACTAACAAATGAATTAATCAAACCGAAAATTATAACAATAAAAAATGAATTGGAAAATTTACTTAAAGAATCTCAAAATAGTAAACTTATAAAAAATGGTATTGACGTTGCAATTGTAGGTAAACCAAACGTAGGAAAAAGTAGTTTACTAAATACATTATTAGAAGAAGAAAAAGCAATTGTCACAAACATTGCAGGAACAACGCGTGATATAGTTGAAGGAAAAATAATATTAGATGGAATCATTTTAAATTTAATAGATACTGCTGGACTTCGTGAAACAAACGATATAGTAGAACAAATAGGTGTGAATAAAAGTAAAGAGATTATAAACTCATCTGATTTAATAATTTTAGTATTAAACTATAATGAAGAAATCACTAAAGAAGAATTAGATTTAATAAATGACTTAAAAAATAAAAAACTAATTGTTTACATAAATAAAAATGACTTAGAAAAAAAACTAGATGAAAGTAAAATAAAAACAAATAACATAGTATATGGAAATACAAAAGAATATAAAAATCTAAATGATTTAAAAAACAAAATAAGAGAATTATTTAATTTAGGTGAATTAGAATCATCTAATTTAAATTATTTATCAAATTCAAGACAAATATCTTTAGTAAAAAAATCAATTGACGTTCTTGACAATACATTAAATAGTATAGAAAATTATATAGAAATAGATTTACTTGCTATTGACATAAAAGAATGTTTTGACCTATTAGGTGAAATAATAGGAAGTACTTACAAAGATGAATTATTAGACGAAATATTCAGTAATTTCTGTTTAGGAAAGTGAGTGTAAAGTATGAATTATGATGTAATTGTAGTAGGAGGAGGACATGCCGGTTGCGAAGCAAGTCATGCTGCAGCAAAAATGGGTCTAAAAACTGCTCTTATTACTTCAAATATAAAAAATATTGGAGATATGCCATGTAATCCATCAATCGGTGGTACCGCAAAAGGAATAATTGTTAGAGATATTGACGCATTAGGCGGATTAATGGGAATAGTTGCAGATAAAAGTCACATACAAATAAAAATGTTAAATAATGGTAAAGGACCTGCAGTTAGATCTTTAAGAGCACAAGCAGATAAAATAACATATCCAAAAAATATGTTAAAAGCCTTACAAAATACAGAAAATTTAACAATAAGTGAAGGTATGGTAGAAGATTTAATAACTGATAATAACACGATAAAAGGAATAATATTGGAAGATGGAACAAAATATTTTTGTAAATCTTTAGTATTAACAACAGGAACATATCTAAGAAGTAAAATATTAGTAGGTGATACAAACAAATTAGAAGGTCCTCATGGAGAAAGAAGGTCAAAATTTTTAAGTACTAAATTAAAAGAATTAGGATTTGATATAATAAGACTTAAAACTGGTACTCCACAAAGAATAGATAAAAACAGTGTAGATTTCAGTGTTTTAAAAGAAGAAACTGGCGATGATGAATATTGGACATTTAATACAGAAAATGAAATATATTATGACAAAGATAAACAAGAAAAATGTTATTTAGTTTACACTAATGAAAATACACATAATATAATAAAAGAAAATCTATCAAGAAGTGCAATGTATGGTGGATACGCAGAAGGAATAGGACCTAGATATTGTCCTAGCATTGAAGATAAAATAGTAAGATTTGCAGACAAAGAAAGACATCAATTATTCTTAGAACCGGAAAGCTTATATTATGACGATTTATATTTACAAGGTTTCTCAACATCTATGCCAACAGACGTTCAAGAAAAAATGGTACATAGTTTAAAAGGATTAGAAAATGCTAAAATATTAAAATATGCTTATGCAATAGAATATGATGCAATAAATCCTTTACAACTAAAACCATCACTTGAAACAAAAGTAATAAATAATTTATTTACAGCAGGTCAAATAAACGGAACAAGTGGATATGAAGAAGCAGCAGGACAAGGAATCATAGCAGGAATTAATGCAGTGAAAAAAATTCAAAATAAAGAGCCATTAATTTTAAAAAGAAATGAATCATATATAGGAGTATTAATTGACGATTTAGTGACAAAAGGTACAAAAGAACCATACAGAATGTTAACAAGTCGTGCAGAATTTAGATTACTTTTAAGACATGATAATGCAGATATAAGATTACGCAAATATGGTTATGAAGCAGGACTTATTAGTGAAGAAAAATACAATAAACTTATAGAAAAAGAAAATAATATAGACAAACTAATAAATGAACTAAAAGAAACTAAAATATCTAATAAAAACATAACGCAAAATATATTAAAACAAATGGGAACAGACAAATTAGAAAATGGTACAAATCTTTATACGTTCCTAAAACGTCCAGAAATCACATTAGATTTATTACTTAAAGAAAATATATTAGAAAATAAATATGATAAAGAAGTATATAATCAAGCACAAATATTAATAAAATATGAAGGTTATATTAATAAAGAATTAAAAGAAGTAGAAAAACTTCTAAAGCTAGAATCAAAACAAATACCAAAGGACATTGACTATAACAAAATAACTAATTTAGCTAGCGAAGCAAAACAAAAATTAATTAGTGTTGCTCCAGAAACATTAGCACAAGCATCACGTATTAGTGGTGTAAACCCAGCTGATTTATCAATACTAGCAATATATTTAAAAAAGGAATATAGTAAAAATGAATGAGACAGAATTTATAAATGAATTAAAAAAGATTGACATAATATTAACACATAATCAAATTAACAAATTCAAAATATATTATGAATATTTAATAGAATATAACAAACATACAAACTTAACATCAATTACAACTAAAGAAGATGTATATTTAAAACATTTCTACGATTCATGTCTTTTAACAAAAACAATAGATTTTAATAATATTGATACTATGTTAGATATAGGATGCGGAGCTGGTTTTCCAGGTATAGTTATAAAAATATTATTTCCAAACATAAAATTAACTTTATTAGATTCAAATAACAAAAAAACTAAATTTTGTGAAAGTTTATCAAAACTATTAGAATTAGATAATGTAGAAATAGTAAATAAAAGAGCAGAAGAATACATAGTAGAAAAAAGAGAATACTTTGATATTGTATCTGCAAGAGCAGTAAAAAATCTTCCAGTACTTATAGAATTATCCATACCTTATGTTAAACAAAATGGATGTTTTATAGCAATGAAATCTGACTACGAAGAAGAATTAAATAATAGTAAAAATGGAATTAAAGTACTAGGAGCAGAATATATTAAAACAATTAATATAAACTTACCAAACAATACTGGTATAAGAAACTTTATATTAATAAAAAAAATAAATAAAACAAATCCAAAATATCCAAGAAATTATAGTCAAATTATAAAAAAGCCTCTATAAATTTAGAGACTATTTTTTAATTAAATTAATTACAAACACTTGAAAAATATATAAAAATAAAGTATTATTATTAATAGAATAGGAGTAGGGGCAAATGAATTTAGAACCAAACATACAATATATAAATGTAGAAAATATAATTCCAAATAGATTTCAACCAAGACTAACTTTTGATGAAAATGCTTTAAAAGATTTAGCATCATCTATAAAAGAACACGGTATTATACAACCATTAGTCTTAAGGAAATTATCTAATGATAAATATGAAATAATTGCAGGAGAAAGAAGATATAAAGCGAGTCAAATAGCGGGATTAAATAAAGTACCAGCAATAATAGCAGATTTAGATGATAACACTTCAGCAGAAGTAGCGCTAGTAGAAAATTTACAAAGAAGAAATCTTTCTGCAATAGAAGAAGCAAAATCTTATAAAAAATTATTAGATAGAGGATATTTAACTCAAGATCAATTAGCAAAAAGATTAGGTATTTCACAATCTTCAGTAGCAAATAAAGTAAGATTATTAAATTTAACAGATGAAGTACAAGATGCATTAATGTCAGAAAAAATATCAGAAAGACATGCAAGAAGTTTATTGTCACTATCTAATCCACAAGACCAAATAGATATGTTAAATAAAATAATAGAAAACAGATTAACAGTAAGACAATTAGATAATGAAATAAAAAAATTACATGAACCAGCACCAGAAGAAACATCATCTAGATTTAATATTTTAAATAATGAAGAAAACAAAGATTTATTAAATCAAATAGAAACTTTAGATATGTCATTTAGTGATAATGAAGATAACACAGATTTAGAAAGTGAAGACATTGCAAAACTAATAATGGATTCTAAAAAACAATTGCAAAATCAATATGAAATATTTGATATACCAACAGCAGAAGAATCTAAACCAGTAGCAACTAAAGTCGAAGAACCAAAAGAAACAAAACCTCAAAAAAGAATAGTAAAAGGTGACTTAAATTCTGTAATAAATTCTTTAAAAGATATAGAACAAGAAATTAGTGACGCCGGTTTCCAAATAGAAACTGAAGATTATGATTTTGAAGATTTATATCAAATAATTATAAAAATAGAAAAATAAAGTGGAAAACTTAATACTTATCCACTTTATTTTTTTGACTTTAAGAAAACAACTATAATATAAAAATCGTACTATAAGCAAGGAAACTTTAAAAATTATTCAGATATATCATCAAATAATTGTCTTATATCAATTTCTAATGCATCTGCAAATTTACCAATAGTTTCTAGAGTAGGAGTTTTATCGATAGTCATACATTCTAAATCTCTAACATAACCATGAGTCAATTGTGTTAAATCTGCTAACTCTTGCATTGTATACCCTCTTATTAATCGGTATTTTCTTATATTTTTTCTAACTTGTTGAGATAAAATATATTTAGAATATCGCTTCATAGAAGTATGACCTCCTTTAACTACCAAAATTATTACATACTTTCATAAAAAAATATGTCGCCTAGCAGAAGTTTTTGTGATATAATTTTTTTGAAAGGAGTAGAATAATGAAAAAATGTAAATATTGCCAATCAGAAATAGATTCAAAAGCAAAAATATGTCCTAATTGTCAAAAAAAACAAAAAGTGAATGAACTTAAAGTAGTTTTAATAATCATATTATTAATAATTATTATTAGTTCCATAGCTGCAGCTGGAAGTAATACGGCATCGGAAGGTGATTTAAGTGATACAAAATCAAATGAAACAAAAGAAAAATTTACCTATGAAATTCTTAAACAATATTCTGATGATTATGGTATGGGATATTATATTGAAGGAAATGTTAGAAATAATCAAGATATCGATTATTCATATGTTCAAATCGAATTTATATGTTATGATGCAAATGGAACGAATTTAGGAACAGCTATAGATAATACTAATAATTTATTAGGTAATCAAACATGGAAATTTAAAGCAATGGCTATGTTTAGTGATGCTAAAACAGTAGACCATTGTGATTATCATGACATTAGTGCATATTAAATTTAAAGTGGAAAATACCTAAGTTATCCACTTTTCTTTTGCCAAAATTTAATTTACAGGCTCAGTACCCTTCAAGAAATAAAATAAACTACCTTTACTATCACTAGTATACTTACCACTAACAGGGTCTAATATAACAGCATCAACATTTTGTGGCTTAGTATACCATCTTTCTTCTTTATCTTTTAAACTAGCTTCAACCGTATCAGCCCATATAGTTTTACTAATTTTAGAATAATTTGCTTCAACTTCCTTATTATTATCATTACCAGTCCATACCATCATTAATATATCTGGATTATAACCAATTAACCAATAATCATTATTAGTTGAACCACTTTTAATAGCATATTTTTTTGTTAACTTATCACTTATAGATAAAGCAGTAGGAGAGTTATAACTAATAAATTTAGAATTATAAGAATTACTCATCATTTCATTTAATATATATAAAGAATTCGTATTTAAAACTAATTCTCTTTTTTGCTTATGTTTATATAAAACATTTCCCTGTAAATCTTCAACTCTATCTATTAAATAAACGTCACCCTTATATCCACCACTAGCTAAAGTATTATAAGCAACAGCATAATCTAACATATTTATTTCTTTACTACCAAGTGCTAAAGATGGTATAGGTTCTAATTTCGTTTTTAAGCCAACAGTTTTCATAGTATCAACTAACTTATCTTCACCCAAAAATAGATGAGTTTTAACAGCATATATATTATCACTATACGCAAGTGCTGCAGCCATAGTAATATCTCCATTAGCATACTTATTAGCATAATTAGTAGGACTATATGTTTTATTATTAGAAAACACAAAATCAGTTTTTTCACTAGTAAAAGTAGAAGAACTAGTCATATTATTTTCTAACGCAGTGTAATATAGAAAAGGTTTTATAGTAGAACCAACTTGTCTTTTAGATTTAACAACTCTATTAAATTGACTTTTCTTATAATCTTTACCACCTGCCAATGCTCTAATCTTACCAGTATCAGGTTCGATAATAACACTAGCAACCTCAACATCATCATTAGTCATATTATCAACAATAGATTTATCCAAATTACTTTGTATATCCATATCTAAGTTAGTATAAACTTTTAGACCACCAGAATCTATTAAACTATCAGGAATACCATTTAAACTTTTTAACTCATCCATAACAGCATCTTGATAATACATTAAAGTTTGTAAATTATTTAAATCACTTTTAGCATAAATCTCTAACTTATTTTTAAACAAATTATCATAAGTTTTTTTATCTATTTTACCATTATTAAGCATACATTCAGCAACTATCTTACCTCTTTTAATAGCCTTTTCATAGCTACTAACCGGATTATAATTATTAGGCGATTTAGGTATGCCAGCTAGTATTATAGCCTCCTCTAAACTAAGTTCACTAGGTTTTTTATTAAAATAATACTTACTAGCATCACTTATACCATAACATCCTTGCCCGAAATTAATAGTATTAATATATCCTTGTAATATATCATCTTTACTATAATGTGTTTCCAACTTCAAAGTTAAAAATGCTTCCTGTATCTTTCTCTCCCAAGTTTTATCAAAATCTAAATACATATTCTTTACATACTGTTGACTTATAGTACTACCACCTTGTGATATATAACCATTCTTAAAATTAGTATATAAAGACTTAGCAATACGTAAATAATCAAAACCCATATGTTTATAAAAATATTTATCTTCAGTACTAATAATGGCATCTAAAAAATAAGGACTAACATTTTCTATATCTACCCATTCACTATTACCACTACCCAAATAAACTAATTTTTCATCTTTATCATATATATAAAATGAGTTGCTAGTTTTAATATCTATACCATCACTTAAATAAGCATAAGCATATAGTAATGACATAGAAACAACAAATGTTATAAATAAAAATACAAATATTTTAAAAGTAAATTTAATATGTTTCATATTTCCACCTAAAAATATTATGTAAAAAAAAATATAATTTATAAGTGATATTTAATAAATAATATGATAAAATTATACCCAAAGGAAAAGATATATATGAATAAATTAAATTTTATATTAAAAAAAGATAATAATTTTATAATAAATGAAAATGATATTAAATGTATTAATCAAAATAATAAATTAATATTTAAGTTAGATGGTATAAAATATATATTTAATAATAATATATTAACTAAAGAAACAGATAATGAATTAATAGAATTAGATTTTAATAAAGAACAATGTAATATATTTTTAAAAGAGTATAATAATAATTTATTGGTTAATATGTCTTTATTAAATATTGAAAATAAAGAAAATTTTATAGAAATTAAGTATAAAATAGAAACAGAAGAAAATTGTATTAATATAATAAGAATGGAATATATAAAAAAATAGTTGACAATCATATGTATTATGATATAATTCTATTTGTTTTAAATACATAAATGTATTTAGTTATGGAGGAAATAATATGAAATCATTAAATTTAAGTGAAGAAGAATTATTGAGTATGTCTTATGACGATGTTGCTTATAAGGTATTAGAACATAGAGAAAAGAAAATGAAAATTCAAGATTTATTCAAAGAAGTTATTAGAATTATGAATTTACCTGAAAGTGCTTTTGAAGATCATTTAGCAGATTTCTTTGAATTATTATCTACTGATAAAAGATTTATTATGTTAGAAAAAGGTTATTGGGATTTAAAAATTAATCATAAAACTAAATTAATTATAGATGAAGATGATGATGAAGAGGAAGTAATCGAAGACAGAGATGTTGAAGAAGAGGAAGAAAAAGAAGAAGAAATTAATTATGATGAAGAAATAATTGATGAAGATGAAACTGAAGATGATTTAAAAGATTTAGTTGTAATGGATGAATCAGAAGAAAACGAAATAGTTTAATAGGAGGTAAAACTCATGATAGAAAGATTAGAATTAATTAAAGCAAGATATAATGAACTAGAGAGTGAATTACAAAATCCAGAAATAATGAGTGATTACAGTATGTTAAAAAAACTTTCTAAAGAACATAGTGATTTAGAAATAACTGTAAAAAAATATGAAGAACTAATTAAAACAGAAGAAGAAATTAAAGGATTAAAAGAAATGTCTAACGATCCAGAAATGGTAGATTTAGTTAGTGAAGAATTGGAAAATAATGAAATTAAAAAAGAAAATCTTGTTAAAGAGTTAGAATTATTATTAATACCAAAAGATGAAAATGATGGTAAAAATATAATAATGGAAATTAGAGGAGCAGCTGGAGGAGACGAAGCGAATATATTTGCAGGCGATTTATTTAGAATGTACTCTAAGTATGCAGAAAAAAATGGTTGGAAAATAGAAATATCAAACGAAGAACCAGGAACAAGTGGTGGTTATTCACAAATAGAATTTAGTGTAAAAGGAGAAAATGTTTACTCAAAACTAAAATGGGAAAGTGGTTCACATAGAGTACAAAGAGTACCAGCAACTGAAACACAAGGTAGAGTTCATACATCAACTGCAACTGTATTAGTAATGCCAGAACCAGATGACATAGATTTTGAACTAGACATGAATGAAGTAAGAGTAGATATTACTAGAAGTAGTGGATGTGGTGGACAAGGTGTAAATACAACAGATTCAGCTGTTAGACTAACACATATTCCTACAGGAATTATAGTTTATTCACAAACAGAAAGAAGTCAAATAAAAAACAAAGAAATTGCAATAAAAATATTAAAAGCAAGATTATATGATAAAATGCTACAAGAACAATTAGAAGAAGAAGGAAAAGAAAGACGTAGTAAGATTGGTACTGGGGATAGGTCAGAAAAGATAAGAACATATAATTATCCACAAAATAGAGTCACAGACCATAGAATAAATTTTTCAGTAATGAATTTAGATAAAGTTATGGAAGGCAACTTAGACGAAATAATAAACGCATTAATTACTGAAGACCAAAGAATGAAGTTAGAAGGTAAATAATGGAAAAACCTGAGAGTATTACTACAAATGATTGGAAACTCTTAAAAGCAAAGTATAAAAATCTAAACAAAGTAGTAAAAAAATTAAATAAAAATTATCCAGTACAATACTTAATTGGAAACGTAAACTTCTATGGATACAATATAAATGTAAATAAACATGTATTAATACCTCGTTTTGAAACAGAAACTCTAGTAGAGAAAACAATAGAATACATTAAAAAATTAAAATTAGAAAATGGTTCTTTGATAGATTTAGGAACTGGTTCAGGATGTATTAGTATAGTATTAAAAAAAGAATTAGAATCTCTAAATATAACTGGATTAGATACATCAAACAAAGCATTAAAACTTGCTAGAAAAAATGCAAAAAATAATAAAGCAGATATAAATTTCATAAAAGAAAATATATTCAAATTTAAACCAGTAAACAAATATGATATATTAATATCTAATCCACCTTATATAACAGAAGATGATGAAATATCTCCAAACATAAAATATGAACCTAAAAAAGCTATATTTACAAATGATGGATTAAAATATTATAGACATATCATGAGTACATGCTCTAATTATCTTAATAAAAAAAATCTTATAGCATTTGAAATAGGAGATAAACAAGGAAAAGATTTAAAAAAATTAGCAAAAGATTTCTTTCCTAAAGCAAAAATAAAATTAGAACGTGATTTATCTGGAAGAGATAGATACTTATTTATAATAAATGAATAAAATAATTTGGAGTCATAAGACCCTTTTTTATTTGTAACAAATTTGTAAAGTAAAAAATTAAATAGTAAAAAAATAAATGATGTAATATAATAGTATTGTATAATAAAATAGGAGTGATAATATGGAATTATTAGATTATCAACAAAATAAAATTTATAATGAAAATGAAGAAAAAAAATTACAAAATTTATCAAACAAAGTATATAATTATATACAACAATTTATTGATAATGATTTAAAAGCAGAATATGATAAAAAAAATAAAAATATGGTAGTTATAAAGTATATAAGAGATAATGATTATAAAAACACTTATTTTGTAAAATATAATAATAAGTTCCATGAAATTAAATCGTCAGCAGCAGCAACAACTCAATATATGGTACTTCAATATGATAAAGAACAAAAAGTTTGGAATTTTAAACCAGGTATAGCAATATCAAACAATTCAGAACATAATATAATTCATGAGATGGTTCATTATTATTCATACCAAAGGCAAATACCAATTAGAAAAGGTTTATTATTTAATAAAAAAGGATTTAGTTGTAATGTTTATAATGAAAATGATACTTTAATAAATACAGAATTCAGCAACACATTTTTGACTGAAGGAATAACAGAATCATTAGCGAGTAATATAAATGATGATGAACCACATGCATACTTATTTAATGTTGTTGTATCAGATATATTGAATATTAATGATAATTCGATAACAAAAATATATTTTTCACACAATCCAAAAGATTTAATAATATATAAAAAAAATTTTGAAAAATTGACAAATAGTAAATTTGAAAATATTTTTAACCTAGAAATTAATAAAAATTATGACAAGGGAACAATAGAAAATATATTAAAATTGTGTATTAAGTATAAATTAGAAAATTCTAAATCAATTATTGAAACAGAAGAAATAAAAGAAAATTTAATAAATTATTTTAAAAATAAAGGAACTCGTGTTGAATTTTTAAAAGAAAAAAACATTGATGTAGAAAGTATTATTAATTATATTACTAGCTATAAGAAAGATAATGAAATTAATATGGAAGAAAATGATAAAAAAAGAAATGCAATTAGTATTTTTATAAGCAAATATAAGTATTACGAAACCAAACAAATTACAATCAAATCAACAGAAGAATTATTAAAAGAATTAAACAATCTAAAACAAAATTTAGATAATAGTATTTCAAAGGAAGTAGTTGATTATTTAAGTAAAATAGAGAATGTTTTAATTGAAAATTACAATCAATCTAAAATAAGTAAAGAAAATGTGTTAGAACCTAAAGAAACGAAAATAAAAAACAAAACAAAAACATCAATTGATTTAATGAATAGTGAAATTTACTTAAATAAATTAAAAAGAGCTTTATCAAAGAAAGAAGAGTTATTAAAAAAACAAACTTATGACGAAGAATTATTAATGAGTTGTTTAAGAGATTTTGAAAATTTATCAAATGAATTATATACAATTCAAATCGGTTTAGATAAAGAACAAGATTACAAAATCAAACAAAAAATTTCAAATGGATTGAAAGAAAATATTTCTAAATTAAGATTAATAGTTGATTATTATAATCCAAACAACCCTAGAAGAAAATGAAATAAATGAATAAAATAATAAAACACAGCCCATATAATTATTGAAAGGTTGTGTTTTTAAATGAAAAAAGCATTAATTATAATATCAATAATAATAACAATATTAGTTTATAATAAAGAGTATGATAAAATACTAATTCCAGAAAATTCTATAAGAATAAGAGTAATAGCAAATAGTAATAATATAGAAGACCAAGTACTAAAATTAAAAGTAAAAGAAAAAGTAGAATCTAAATTATATGAAAAATTAGATAATACTAAAGACATAAATATAGCAAGAAACAAAATAAAATCTACTTTACCAGAAATAGATAACATAGTTAGTACAACAACTAATTCTAATAATTACAATATAAAATATGGAAATAATTATTTTCCAAAAAAAGAATTAAATGGAATAAACTACGAAGAAGGAAATTATGAATCATTAGTAATAAATTTAGGTGAAGGAAAAGGGAATAATTGGTGGTGTGTATTATTTCCGCCATTATGTATGATAGATACAAAAGAAAATAATACAGACAAAGTAGAATACAAATCCAAAGTTTTAGAAATATTAAACGACTATAAATAATAATATTTAGTATGGAGGCATTAAAATATGAAACAGTTGCTATTATTATTAATTATAGGAGTATCATTAAGCGTAGATGCATTTAGTGTATCAACAGTAATAGGATTAACAAATCCATCTGTAAAAAAATGTACTATAACTAGTATAGTAGTAGGTATATTTCACTTTTTTATGCCATTATTAGGTGTATTTTTATCAAATGTTATAAATAATATAGTTAACATAAACACAGATATATTATTAGGTTTAATACTACTTCTAATATCATTACAAATGTTTATAGAATATGTTAAGCCTTCAGAAAAAGAAATATCTCTAACAAAAACAGGAATATTTCTTTTTGCCTTTGGAGTATCATTAGATAGTTTTAGTATAGGATTAGGTTTAAAAGCAATAACTAATAATTTAATATTATCAAGTACAATATTTATGATATGTAGTTTTTCATTTACATTCTTAGGATTAACTTTAGGAAAATACATCAATAAAATATTAAAAACATATTCTTATCTCTTAGGAACTATATTACTTTTTATATTAGGATTATGCTTTTTATGTAAAGGTTTATAAATAATATTTGATAATATTTAATTTATAAACTATAATTTAATTAGAAATGTGGAAATATATTTAGTTATCCACATTAACTTAGGAGTTGATAGTTTGAAAAAATTAATTATAAACGGAGGTAATTTACTTACAGGAACAATAAAAATTGGCGGTGCAAAAAATAGTGTAGTTGCATTATTGCCAGCAGCAGTACTTACTAATAGTATTTGTAAAATATATAATGTACCAAATATTAGCGACGTACATAAAATTATAGAAATGCTAGAACTTTTAGGTTCTAAAGTTGATTATACTGGCGATGAAATTACAATAGATAATAAAAATGTTAAAAATACGGAAATAACTAAAGAATATGCTTCAACAATACGTGCATCATATTATTTTATGGGAGCATTATTAAGTAAATATGGAGAAGCAAAAATATCTTATCCAGGAGGATGTGTTATAGGTTCACGTCCAATAGATTTACACATAGCAGCATTTGAAAAAATGGGAGCAACTGTAGAAATAGATGACACTACATATACTTTAAAAGCAAAAAATCTACATGGTGCAGATATATACTTAGATTTTGCTAGCGTAGGTGCTACTGTAAATATTATGTTAGCAGCAGTTCTTGCAAAAGGTACAACACATATTTGGAATGCTGCAAAAGAGCCAGAAATAGTAAATGTTGCATCATTCTTAAATTCAATGGGAGCACGTATCTCTGGAGTAGGTACTAGTTCAATAACTATCGAAGGTGTAGAAGAATTAAATAACGGAATTGTAGAAGTTATACCAGATAGAATAGAAACAGGAACTTATTTAATGATAGGAATATTATTAGGTAAAGATTTAATAATAGATGGAGTAATTAAAGAACATTTAGAATCTGTTATAACTAAATTAAGAGAAACTGGAGCACAATTTACTATAAAAGATTCAAAGATATATGTTAGTCGTACAGAAAATTTAAAAGCAGTAAACGTAAAAACATTAGTTTACCCAGGCTTTCCAACTGACTTAGGACAACCAATGTCAACATTACTAACACAATGTGAAGGTGAGTCATTATTTGAAGAAACAATTTATGAAAATAGAATGAGACACATTAAACATTTAAACGCAATGGGAGCAAGCATAAGACAATTTGAAAAAACAGCAATTATAAAAGGAAAAACTCCTCTAGCAGGAAGAAAAGTTGTTGCAACAGATTTAAGAGCAGGTGCTTCAATGATGGTAGCAGGAATGATTGCAAAAGGAACAACAACAATAACAAATATAGAACATATTTTAAGAGGATATGAAAATATAGTAGATAAATTATCAAATGTTGGAGCAGACATAAAACTAATAGATGAATAGTATCATAACCGATACTTTTTCTTTACTAATACAAAAAAACGTACAAAATGTACGAAAAAACATATAAAAAACGTACAAAATGTACGAAAAACACACTTAATAAAAAAAGGAGAAAAATAATGGAACAAATATATAATAAATTAGTAAGAGATAAAATTCCAGAAATAATAAAAAATAATAATGAAGAACCTATCACTAGAATATTAAATGACATAGATTATAAAAAAGAACTTGAAAACAAATTATATGAAGAATATCAAGAAGTATTAGAAGCAACAGGTAAAGATAGATTAGAAGAATTAGCAGATATGCTAGAAATAATATCTTCTTTAGCAAAATTAGAAAATAGTACATTAAATAATGTTATAGAAATAGCAAATAAAAAAGTATTAAAAAGAGGTTCGTTCGAAAATAAAATATTTTTAGAAAAGGTAATAAAAAAAGATTAGTATGGAAATAGATATAGAAAAACTAAGACAATACTTAATAAATTATTATGGTACAGCAATGATAAATTCATTTCCAACAGCAATGATGGATTTATCAGAAGTAGAGAATGCAAGCAACGAAAAAGTACTTTCATTAGCATTAAAAAACAACATAAACTTAAATAATTTTACAAAATAACAAAATTCATACTTGCAATATATATTAAATATGTTATACTATACAAGTAATTAAATTTCTATAACTACTAAGTAGTTATGGCGGAAGGAGATAATGTTTATGAAGAAAGGAATACATCCAGAACAAAAATCAGTTAAATTTGTTTGTCATTGTGGTAATACATTTGAAGCAATGTCTACTATAGACAAAGATACATATAATGTAGAAGTATGTAGTGCTTGTCATCCACAATATACTGGAAAAGCTAGTAGTGCTAAGAGAAGTACTAAGATAGAAAAATTCAACAGTAAATATAATAGAGAAAGTAAATAGGCTGTAAATTAGTCTATTTTTTTTACATAATTTTCACAAAAGTATGATAGTATTTAAATTGAGGGATACTATGGGAAAGATAAAATATTTAACAAGACGTATATTTAGAATGAATTACAAAAATTTCTTTAGTACTATAGATGATGTCCATAATAAAACAAATAAGAATAAATTAAATATATTTATTGATATAATAAACTGTGGTCTAAAATATGAAGCAGGATATGTAGACTATAATTTATTTGAAATGTATAATATGAACAATAAAGAAAGAAAAACAATAATTACTAGAGGAATAAATAATAATATATTAAAAAAATATAATGATAAAACTAAATCATATATATTTGAAGATAAAGCAATATTTAATAAATTATATAATGAATATTTAAATAGAGAATGGATATATTTAAATGACAACTATAATGAATTTAAAAAATATCTAAAAAATAAAAAATATGTTATAGTAAAACCATTATCTTTATCTTGTGGAAAAGGTGTAGAAAAAATAAAAGTATCTGATTATGATACAAAAGAATTATATAATTATTTAATTAATACAAAAAGATATTTAGTAGAAGATGTAGCAGAACAACATAAAGTAATTAATGATATATATCCTAAATCTATAAATACTGTTAGAATTGTCACATTAAACAAAAAAGTAGTTGCTGCTTTCATTAGATTTGGAAACAAAGATAATATTGTAGATAATTTCAACCACGATGGTATGGTGACAACAATTAATATAGAAAATGGTATAATTGAATATCCTGCTATAGATAAACACAAAAATATATTTTATAAACATCCAGAAACAAACAAAGATATAGTAGGAGTAAAAATACCTTATTGGAATGAAGTAATTAAATTATGTCAAGAAGTATCTAATATAATACCAGAAATAGGATATGTTGGATGGGATATATGTATAGGAAAAGAAAAACCATTTCTAATAGAAGGAAATGATTTTCCAGGGCATGACTTATATCAATTGCCAGTTCACAGAAAAGATAATACAGGTTTACTACCTATATTTAAAAAAGTAATGGAGGAAAAAAATGAAAATAGTTATAGCAACAGATCACAATGGAGTAAAAGAAAAAGAATTAATTATTAATAGTTTAAAAGATAATTATGAAATAATAGACAAGAGTACACATAATACACCAATAGATGATTATCCTTTATACGCTTTTTCAGTAGGAGAATACGTAAGAGATAACGAAGATTCTATTGGAATACTATTATGTGGTACAGGTATTGGAATGTCTATAGCAGCAAATAAAGTAAAAGGAATTCGTTGTGCTCACGTATCACATTTAACAGAAGCAAAATTAGCAAGAATGCATAACAACGCAAACATAATTGCAATGAGTTATAAAAATGATATAAATGATATTCTTGAATGGATAAATGCATTTATAACAACTGATTTTGCAAACGAAGAAAGACATATTAGAAGAGTAGAACAAATAAAAGAATACGAGAGAAGAAATTAATTATGAATGTAAAAGTATATTTATATATAATTACAACTTTACTTTCTGCATATACACTAACTGGAATTAATTTTAATAAGTTTTGGAACTCTAAAAAAAGTATAGAAGCCAAGATATTTATTATATTACTTAGTTTAATAATGTCTTATTTATTAACTAATTTTATAGTAGATTTCTTATCCTCTTCTAAAATATTATGAAAAAAAATTTATTGTTATATATAATAGTACTAATATTAATTCCAGTATTTGTAGTAAGTATAATATATAAATCACTTAGTGTAGATATTGATGATAATGAAACAGAAATAACAACTGTTATTACAAAACAAACTACTCAAAAACAAACTAAAGAAACAACATCAAAAATAGAAGATTCAAATATAAAAATAAAAATAAATAAAAATAATGAAATAAAAGAATTAAATTTAGAAGATTATATTGTAGGAGTAGTAGCAGGTGAAATGCCAGCATCTTTTGATATAGAAGCATTAAAAGCACAAGCAATAGCATCACGTACTTATGCACTTTATAAAATAGAAAATACAAACTCTGTTTTAGAAACTACTACAGACGACCAAGTATATAACACAATAGATGAAATGAAAACAAAATGGCAAGACGATTATACAAAATATTATAATAAAATACTAAATGCTGTAAATTCAACAAAAAATCTTGTAATGAAAAAAGATAATAAAGTATTTAAATCATTTTATTTTGCAATGTCAAATGGATATACAGAAGATTCTATCGCTGTATTTAGTGAAAATAATATAAAAAGTGTTTCATCACCATGGGATAATGAATCACTTAATAAGTTTAAAGTATCAACAACTTATTCTATTGATAAATTAAAAGAATTATTAAATCAAAATAATATAGATAACATAGAAATATTATCAAGAGACAAAACAAACAGAGTAGAAAAAATAAAAGTAAATGAAAAAACATATACAGGAGTAGAATTTAGAAAACTTCTTACATTACGTTCCACTGATTTTAAAGTAGAAAAAGACAATGATAATTATATTATAACAACAAAAGGATATGGACATGGAGTAGGTATGAGTCAATACGGTGCTAATGGTATGGCTAAAGAAAATTATAAATATGATGAAATATTAAAATATTATTATCAAGATATAGAAATTACAAAAATATAGTATAATTTCTTTTTTTTTGCCCATAATCTTACTAGGAAGGTGAAACATGAAAACAAGATTAAAATTAAAAAGATGGGCTACCGCTACAATTTATCTATCATTAATATTAATAGTATTCGTAAGTATGGTATTTATTAGCAACAAATTAGATAATTATTATGGAGATTCTTTAAACTTATCTTACATATTAAAAGATTTTATAGATAATGATACACCAGTTGCAAACATAAAAACAGAATCTATAATAAAACCATTTGATAAAGAAAATATTACAACAGATATAGATTTCTATGATAAAGACGCAGATGAAGAATCTCAACAAAAGTCTCTAATTTTATATGAAAATACTTATATGCCAAATACAGGAATACTATATACTAGTGAAGAACAATTTGATGTACTATCTACACTTGATGGTAAAATAACTAAAATATCAAAAGATGAATTACTAGGAAATGTAGTCGAAATAACACATTCTAATACTTTAACAACAACATATTATAGTATAGATAATGTAAAAGTAAAAGAAAATCAAACTATAAAACAAGGTGAAATAATAGGTACTAGTGGTAAAAATAATATATCATCAACTAGTGATAATATGATGTTATTTGAAGTTAGTTTAAATGGTAATAATATAGACCCAGAAAACTATTACCAAATGAAATTAGAAGACTTAAATAACTAAGTCTTTTTAACTAGGATTTATATGAATAATAAAATATATATAAAAATATTAGATAATGAAATATGGGTATCTAAGAACAATAAATTATATAAAGAAAAAACAAATACTATACTAGAAAATAACTTCATAACTAATTACAAAGTACTAGAAATAAATTTAAAACAAATAATAAATAAATATAAACTAACAAATCTTATTATTCAAAACAAAATATATATAATTATAAATAAATTATATTGTGAAACAAATCTATTTATATTAAAAACAATAATGTATAGTCTAGGTTTATCAAACTATAAATTATTATATGAAGAAGATTTATACAAAGATATTTACCCAAACATATTATCTATTTGGAAAACAAATGGTATATACATATATAATAATGTTGAAAACTATATAGATATTAACAATAAAAATGATATAAAAAAAATAAGTACAAATACTTTACTTATAACTTCTAATAAAGATGTATTAAACATTTTAAACAAAGACTTAATTCTATATGAAAATGATACTAATCCAATATTCGATATGATAAACGATATTGATGATTAGTATTTTTTGTTACGAAAAAAACATTAACTTAAAATTTATTAATGTTTTATTTATTAAATAATTCTTCAACTATTAAATCTTTCGAATGTAAATTATTATTTTTACCTAATAATAAATTTTCATAAAATTTTATTAAGAAACTATTATTTTGTTTTATATTCAAAGAATTATTAAAGTAATTACTTCTTACTAATGCATTTCTAAAATAAATTGATTTATCTTTAAACATTATATTATTTACATTATATCCAAGTGATATTAAATATTTTTCTATAAACAATGCTGTAGTTCTAGTATTTCCCTCTCTAAATGGATGTATTTGCCATATTCTTGAAGTAAAGTCAGCAATATTATTTATTACATCGACTATATTCATGACTTTGTATTCTTTATCTTTTTCTAGTGATATATCATATTCCAATGATTGTTCTAATGTTTTATAATCTCCATAAGCAATTGAATCATTATTTAAAATTTTTTCATGTTTAGAAAAATTCATTTTTCTAAATTCACCAGCGAACTCATAAACATCTTGAAACAAAAATCTATGAATATATTTTAAATAATCTACAGATAATTCAAAATTGTTTTCTTCTAATAATTGAATTATTTTAGTAGACACTAAATCACATTCTAATTCGTTATAACTTACTTCATTCTTTTTTTCTTTTTCAACATAATATTGTTTTAATTCATTTTCAACTTCATAAATTGTCTTTTCACCAGATACATTTTCTTTTAACAAATTTTCTAAGTATTCAGATGGATTTAAATTATCAACTTTTTGAAGTCCAATTGCCATATCCCAATTCAATTGTTTTTCATTATCTCTCAAATTATTTTCTTCAATATAATTGTTTATACTAGAGTCAAACTTTTCTTCAGACATCTTAATATCACCACCATCTATATTATATCAAATAAATTCTAGAAATAAAATTAACTTAACAACAATATTTATTTGAAAACTTTTGACATGTTTTGTCGAATCTATTTATTTATATTTAAAACTATTGTAGTATATCTAATCGAATATTCAAGTTCTTAGTGTCTACCTACAGCTTTTTAAGGAGGTAGGTTGATTATAAGACAAATAAATCATTTATTTTAAAAATATTTGATAAATTCATAATAATAATCAAATTGATTATTTTATCTAAAATACTCTTCAGGGGTAATTGGTTAAATATTAATTAGACACTAGTATTTTAATTATAGTTCAAAAAAAGAACACGTAATTAATACGTGTGTCTAACCAAACAGGTAGACATTCAGCAATTTGAATGTTCCCTAATAAAATTATAACACAAGTAATATTTGTGTCAACATATTTAAGACAATTATTTTAAAATATGTACCATAAGTACGGTAAATATTTTTTTTACACAAAACAATGTAAATATACTATTTAACGATATACAATTATAAGAAAATATATTACAATTATTGTAGGAGAGTGAGACAAATGAAAGAAAATAAAAAAAGTTCAAAAGGTTTAACAATACTAATAATTATCTTAATAATTTGTGTATTAGGTTTAGGAGGTTATATTGTTTATGATAAAGTGTTTGACAATAATAAACAATTATCAAATATAAATAGTTCTAGCCTATCATCAACAACAGAAAAAACACAAAATCTAGATGATTTTAACGAGATAGTTACTATAGTAAAAAAAGAATGTGGAAACGAAATTTTATTAGCAGCAGTTAGTATGAACAATAAATTATCACTTATCTATGGAAACAAAAAAATTGATGTAATTAATCTTGCCGTAAAAAACATAAAATTTGTAGAAGACCCGATAGCATGTGATTATAATAAGTTGTTAATATTGACAGAAGATGGAAAATTATACTATTCAACTTCAATATATTATGATATACAAAAAAAATTAGATAACGAACAAATAAATATAACTGATTTAGAAAACACAAAAGAAATTGCAGATAATATTAAATCACTAGGAGAGATAATTGATAATGAAAAAGGAATATCAATTAACGTTAATACTAAAGAAAACGATGAAATAAAAAATATATCTTTAATTGAATATGATTAATAATCTAAAATACATATTTAAAGTATTACATTATATGAAAATGTTAGCAACATATTAGATAGAAACAGAAATAAAAATTTATAAATTAAAAATAAATAATAAAGTAGAAAAAAATTTAACAAAAAAATATAAATTTAATTTTAATAATAGAACTTACTACACAATTAGTAAGTTTTTATTTGAGTTTAAATTAATATAATATTATAATGGATATAGAAAGAATGTGATATAAATGTATAAAATAAAAGATGGAAATACAGCTTGCGCTGACGTAGCATATAGATTTAGTGAAATGAGTTTTATATATCCAATAACACCATCTAGCCCAATGGCAAGTGAAATTGAAGAATTAAAGAATAAAGGAGTTCCTAATTTTTTTAACTCTAAAACAGATGTTATAGAAATGCAAAGTGAAGCTGGTGCAGCAGGAGCAATGCATGGAGCTTTATTAACAGGAAGTTTATGTTCTACATTTACAGCAAGTCAAGGATTACTTTTAATGATACCAAATATGTATAAAATAGCAGGTGAAATGTTGCCATGCGTAATACATGTTGCATCACGTAGTTTAGCAACTCACGCATTAAGTATATTAGGAGACCATCAAGATATTTATGCAACAAGACAAACGGGATTCTGTATGTTAGCATCAAACAACGTACAAGAAGCACAAGACCTTGCTTGTGTAGCTCATTTATCTACAATAAGTACATCAATACCATTTTTACATTTCTTTGATGGATTTAGAACAAGTCATGAATTAAATAAAATAAAAGAAATAGATTTTGATAAAGTAGAACGATTAATTGAAAGAGATAAGATAACTGATTTTAAAAACATATCATTACATCCAGATAATATAATAACAAGAGGAACAGCCCAAAATGAAGATATATATTTTGAATGTACTGAAGCAAGAAATAAATTTTATGATATTGTACCAACTATTGTAGAAAAATACATGAATGAAATAAACAAAATACAAGAAACAAATTATAAACCATTTAATTATTATGGAAAAGAAAATGCAGAGAATATAATAATAGCAATGGGTTCAGTTTGTGATACTATAAAATTAGTTGTTGATAAATTAGATAATGCTGGATTAATAGAAGTACATTTATATAGACCATTTAGTGAATTCTATTTAGAAAGAGTTTTACCTAGCACAGTTAAAAATATTGCTGTATTAGATAAGACAAATGAAGCAGGAAGTATAGGTTCTCCATTATATTTAGATGTGTTAGCAGCATTAAAAGACAGAAACGTAAATATTGTAGGAGGAAGATACGGATTATCTGGAAAAAATACAACTCCAAATGATATTTATAATGTATATAAAATGTTAGAAACTGATTTAAAAGATAATTTTACATTAAGTATAAAAGATGACTTGAATAATACATCACTTAAAAACTATAATTATAATTTAGATTTAGATTGTGATGAAATTAAAATATACGGATACGGTTCAGACGGAAGTGTAGGAGCAAGTAAAGATTTATTAAAAATAATAGGTAATGAGAAATACGTACAAGGATATTTTGAATATGATTCTAAAAAAAGTGGAGGTTTAACAATTTCTCATATAAGAATAAGTGATAAAAAAATAGAAGCTCCATTTTATACAACAAAACCAAATATAATTGTAATAACAAAAGAAAACTATTTATATAAATATGATGTATTAGAACAATCAAACTATAATAGCATACTAATAATAAATACAAACAAAGAAGATAATATTTTAAATAAATTACTACCAAATAATATAAAACAAACTATAAAAGAAAAAAATATAAAAGTATATAAAATAAATGCAAATGATATATCTTCTAAAAGTGGTATTCCAGGTAGAATAGGTATAATAATAGAAAAAATAATACTAGAAAATTTAAATATAGATAATTATAAAAATAAATTAATAGATTTAATTAATAAAAGATTTAGTGTAAAAGGAAATAGTATAGTAGAATCAAATATAAGAGCAATAGAAAATACTAAATTAGAATTAGTTAATATAGATGATGAAATAAATGAAGAAAATAATAGATATCAAACTATTATAGAAAAAATAAATAGTGGAAAAGGTAGTAGTTTATCCACAAAAGAATTACTAGCTCTATCATCAGGTATATTAAAAGGTGGAAATACTAAATATGAAAAACGTGCATTATCTCCTTTAGCAGCAAATTGGATTAGTGAAAACTGTATACAATGTGGTATGTGTAGTATAGTTTGTCCTCACGCTGTTATAAGACCTATCATTGGTGGACCAGATGAATTAGAACATATAAAATGTATTGGAAGCGATGAAAACTATTCAGTATTAATTAGTAAAGAAGACTGTACTGGATGTGGATTATGTACTAAAATTTGCCCTGGCAAATTAGGAAAAAGTGCTTTAGAATTAAAAGAAATGAAACCTACTTCAAAATTAGAAAAAGAAGTATTTAATAATCATATTAATAAAACAAACTTACCTATAACAAGTATAAAAGGAAGTCAATACCAAAAATCATTATTTGAATTTTCAGGAGCTTGTGCTGGTTGTGGAGAAACCCCTTATATAAAACTTCTAACACAATTATTCGGACACAAACTTATGATAGCAAATGCTACAGGTTGTTCTAGTATATATGGTGCATCTTGTCCTAGTACCCCATATAATATTCCATGGGCTAATAGTCTATTTGAAGATAATGCAGAATTTGGATTAGGAATGTTAAAATCATATACACAAAAAAGAAATGAAATAGAACAAATAATGCTAAAAAATAAAGATAATGAATTATATAAAGAATGGTTAAATAATAAAGACGATTACAAAATAACATCTGTTATTAAAAGTAAATTAGAAAACGCTAACTTCAATAAAGATTTAATAAATTATATTACATCAAGAAGTATATGGTGTATTGGAGGAGATGGTTGGGCTTATGATATAGGCTTCGGAGGAATAGACCAAGTACTTTCATCAAATGAAAATATAAATATATTAGTATTAGATACTGAAGTATATTCAAACACTGGAGGACAATCATCAAAATCAACAAAATTAGGAGCAGTAGCAAAATTTGCAACAAATGGAAAGCATACATATAAAAAAGATTTATTCAAAATTGCAACTACATATGATAATGTTTATGTTGCAAGTATAAGTTTAAAAGCAAATCCAATGCAAGCTATTAAATCAATGATAGAAGCGGAAAATCATAAAGGTCCATCAATAATCATTGCTTACGCTCCTTGTATTGAACATGGTATAAATGGTGGTTTAGTAAATTCTATAGAAGAAGAAAAATTATCTGTAGAATGTGGATATAATATACTTATGAGGTATAAAGATGACAAATTAACAATAGATTCTAAAGAGCCAAATTTTGATAAATATGAAGAATATTTAAATAATGAAGTTAGATATAATTCATTAAAAACGAAAAATGAAAAAGAAGCAGAATCTTTATTAGAAAATCAAAAAAATAACGCAATCAAACGTTATAATTATTACAAAAATTTATTATAAAAAAAGAAGCTGCCCCCCTGAGAACAGCTTCAAAGAATAAAAAGGGGTTGGCTAGTGTGATACTAGCACCAATTCGCTCATAAAGTGAATTGGTACTTCATATACTAATCGATTTATTATAATTTGTCAACACTTTTTATGACATTTTTAAAAAAAATGATAAAAAAATTTTAGGAGGTAATATGGGACTAGAAAATATACCAAAAATAGGTAATAAAACATTAAATGATTTACACAAATTAAATATATTTACTATAAATGATTTAATTAATTTTTATCCATATAGATATAACTTTTATAATCCAACTAATATTAATAACACCCAAGATAATATCACAATAACTATAAATGGAATTATAGAATCAACTCCTAAAATAGTATTTATAAAAAGAAATTTAAATTATTTAACATTCAGGGTATTATCTTCAAACAAATTAATTAATGTAACTATTTTTAATAGAGCATTTATGAAAAATAATTTAATAGTAGGAAAAAGTATATGTTTAACAGGAAAGTATAACACTGAAAAGAATTTATTCACAGCATCAAACATATTATTAAAACCAATAATGAGTACAATAATTGAACCCATATATCATTTAAAAGGTAATTTAAAAAATAAAAATTTAAATAATTTAATAATAGATATACTTAATAAAAATGAATATAATAATACTTTACCAGAATATATAGTAGACAAATATAATTTATTAGATGAATATAATTCTTTAAAAGAAATACATAATCCACAAAATATAAACATTTTAAAAAAAGCAAATTTAACTTTAATATACAAAGAATTATTTGACTTTATGTTTAAAATAAATTATTTAAGATTAAAAAGAAGTACTAACGAAATAAATATAGTAAAAGATTTTGATGTAGATAAATTAAACGAACTAATAAACAATCTACCTTTTGAATTAACCAAAGATCAACTAAATGCAATAGATGACATTACAAATGATTTTAAATCAAATAAAAGAATGAATAGAATAATAATAGGGGATGTTGGTAGTGGTAAAACAATAGTATCTTTTATAGCAATATACGCAAATTATTTAGCTGGATATCAATCTGCACTTTTAGCACCAACAGAAATTTTAGCAAAACAACATTATGATAATATAAAAAATATATTAGATATCAAGGTAGAATTATTAACATCTTCTACAAAGAAAAAAGATAGAGAAAATATAATAAGTAAATTAAAAAATAATGAATTAGACTGTATTATAGGAACTCATTCAATAATAAATGAAGAAGTAGAATTTAATAATCTAGGATTAGTTATAACAGATGAACAACATAGATTTGGTGTAAATCAAAGAAAGAACTTACAAAATAAAGGAGAAAGTGTAGATGTACTATATATGTCAGCAACTCCAATACCAAGAACTTATGCACTAACGATATATGGAGACATGGATATTTCTGAAATAAAAACTAAACCAAGTGGAAGAAAAGAAGTAATAACAAAATTATATAAAGAATCAGAATTAAAATATGCTCTTAATATAATGTTAAACGAAATAAAAAAAGGACATCAAATATATGTGGTATCTCCATTAGTAGAAGAAAATGATGACAAAAATTTATATGATGTAGAAAAACTAAGAGATAAATTGAATATAGCATTTAATAATATGGTTCCAATAGATATATTACATGGTAAATTAAAGAATAAAGATAAAGAAGATATAATGAATAATTTTAAAAATGGCAATACAAAAATACTTATATCAACTACTGTAATTGAAGTAGGTGTTGATGTAAAAAATGCAACATGTATAGTAATATTTAATGCAGAAAGATTTGGATTATCTACATTACATCAATTAAGAGGAAGAGTAGGAAGAAATGATTTTATATCATATTGTTTATTAATAAGTAATTATGAAAAAGAAAGATTAAATGTATTAACTGAGTCAACAGACGGATTTTATATTTCAGAAAAAGATTTCGAATTGCGTGGAAGCGGAAATTTATTCGGTACTAAACAAAGTGGAGAAATGGACTTTAAACTAGCTAATATAAAAAGAGATATTAAGATATTAAAACAATGTAATATAGATTCAAAAGAATTTATAGATAACAATATAAAAGATAATTTTAATAATTATAATTATTACAAAAATATATTAGAAGAATTAAAATTTATAGATTAATTTACATAAATTCCAATTTTTGTAAAATTATTAATTGACAAAGAATTTATTTAATTATAAAATGATTATAGGCATGATATTATATCATGCAGATTCGGATAACGATATTGTAGTTAGACGGATCAACCAAAACCCCCTGAAGAGAGCATTTAACCGTGCTCTCATTTTTTGTGCCCATTTTATAAGGGTTTGCGAGGTATCAGTATTGGTAAAATAATTTTAGGTACAATTTAGGTACAAAAAAATTTAATTTAATAATAGTTCATTGAAGAAAAGTGCCGAAAGTGGCAAAAATTCTCAATGAAATTTTAAGCAGTAATACGGACAAAATTGATATTATCCGTATGAATGAAAAAAATAACATTATTCCGCAAATGGCATAAAATATATTGACATATTATTCCAGAAACGGTATAATCTATACATAGAGGTGATAACTATGCAAATTAGAGAAGCTAGTGAAAAGTGGAATATTAGTGAAAGAAGAATAAGACAACTTATTCAAGATGGAAGAATTGAAGGTGCTGAAAAAATAGGCACAACATGGAATATTCCAGATGATGCTAATAAGCCAATAGATAAAAGAGTAAAAGATGAAATAGAATTCAAAATAGATCTACCTGAAGATTATTTTAAAGAAGTTGATGAAAAACTTGCAAAATTAAATAGTAAAAGGCCATTATCTAAAGAAGCAACTGAGTCATTACAAAATGCAATTAATCTAGAATGGACATATAACAGTAATGGTATTGAAGGTAATACGTTAACATTAAAAGAAACTAAAGTAGTATTAGAAGGTATTACTATAGGTGGAAAATCTGTAAGAGAACACTTAGAAGCCATAAACCATGAAAATGCTATTGAATACTTAGAAGAATTAATTGGTACAAAAAGTGAAATATCTGAATGGAATATTAAAGGATTACATCAATTAGTTTTAAAAGGAATTGATGATGAAAATGCCGGAAAATATAGAAATCATGATGTAATTATTAGTGGAGCACAACATAGACCACCACAATATATAAAGGTTCCAGAATTAATGGAAAAATTAATAATGAATTATGATGAATGGAATAAATATCATCCAATAGTAAGAGCAGCATTATTACATGGGGAATTAGTTAAAATCCATCCATTTATTGATGGAAATGGTAGAACTTCTAGATTAATAATGAATATGGAATTAATGAGAAGTGGATATGCACCAGTTATTATTAAAAAAGATAATAGATTAAAATATTATGAAGCACTTGATAAAGCACATACAACAGGAGATTATACTGATTTTGTTAAATTAGTAACAGAAGCAGAAAAAGAAATGCTTGATAGGTATTTAGAAGTTCTTTAATAAATAGTTTTAATATTATTTTATATATAGTAAAAATATGGTATGATAATATATGTAAGGAAGTGATTTTATGAGGAAAGAAACTTATTTAAATTATATAAAATACACTTTAAGTACTTATAATAAAGTAAGTAAAAAAGAATTATTAAAAAAGTATAAAGCTAAAAATTTAGTAAAGAAAAAAGATATGCAGCCAACACTATTTGATGATGGTTTGGTTGACATAGATTATTCTAATTTAGAAGATACTTTATTTCAATGCATTGAAAAAAATGATGTGGCATTGGAAATATATGAAAAATTCCAATTTATGAAATCATATAAATATTCTGTTTTATTTAAAAGTACTGATTTTAATAAGCTTATTGAAATGTCAAAAAAAATTCCAGAATATCAATTTAAGGATGATAATATAAAACTATTTGATGACTTATCAAGTCCATCAAAAATAGAAACAGAAGATTTAATTATAATAAGATTTAATAAAAAATATGAAGCTGTACATCCACAAACTGCTGAGGAGTTATTACTACATTATCCTGTATTAGTTGTTTTACATAAAGATGTTGAATTGGTTGAATTTAGGTTTGATGCCATAAAAAGACTATTTATTGAGGGGACAAGAGATCAAGCGGTATATACTAAATTAATTGATGATATTATTGAATATTTTAACAGAAATGATTTAGGAACATTAGAAGCATTAGATTTAGAATTTATGATTGAGATAACCAAAAGTGATGATATAGATAATATTAAATTATTATCACAATATATGTTTTTAAAAAATGGTGGTAAAGCTCAATTAACAGTTGGTAATAATGAAGAATATGTATTGCCGATTATAGGTGAATTGAAAAACATTATGAATGAATTAGAAGATGAATTGTCAAAGAACATAAGAATAAAAGATGCTCTAGAGCAATTTATATATGAAAAAGAGGAAACAACAGACTATCCGTGGATTGAAGTATTGTTTCTCGATTCAGAGGGTATAAAAACAAGAAATAATCATGTAAAATTTACTTTTAATTATATGAATAAAAAGTATAGTTTAATTACATATTATTATAATGATACCTTAGTTGAAATGGAGAGGATGAACAATGTCACACGATTTATTGGAAAAAATTTTAAGTGATAGTATAAATTCTGATATAGAAGCTATTATAAATTTTTTTAGCAACTATAAAAAAGGTGACTTTATTTATCCAAGTGTATTAAAAAGGCATTTAAATATCGATGAAAAAGAAATATATAAAATATTGTCGATATTAGAAAAATCTAATCTATTAAAAATATATTATGAATATTTTTGTTATAACTGCAATAGATCCAGTGGATTATATGAATATTACAGTAAATTACCAGAATCATATATTTGTGAAAACTGTGAAGATAACTTAACATTTGATAATGTTAGGGTAGTATATAAGGTGATATAATGCAAGAATATAAAGAAAGTATTGACAATGTTATTACAGCATTTAGAAGTATTGGGACTGAGCTATCATTTAAAAAAATATGCGAATATAGCGATTTGGAAAAACAAGAGTATAATAGATTATTAGATGACTTTAAAAAGAAGAACTCTAGTAAATGTTCTACGAAAGAAAAGGGAGATTCCTTAGAAAATATTGCATCATTTGTTTTAAAAAGTGGTAATATTTTTGAAGTATATAAAAATGTAAGAACTTCTACTAATGAGCTCGATCAATTAGTAAAAACAACTGTTAATGGAAGTATTTTATGTAGTAACGGAATTTTGGATTCAAGACTAAGTAACTTTATAGGTGAATGTAAAAATTATAGTAAAGGTGTATCTGTGACATATGTTGGTAAAGTATGTAGTTTACTTCAAACAATGAATATAAAGATATGCATATTATTTTCTTATAAAGGAATAACTGGTAGTGGATGGAAGGATGCTAGCGGATTAGTAAAAAAGTTTTATATGTCAAAAGAAAATCAAAACGAGAAATATTGCATTATTGATTTTAACATTAGCGATTTTGAGAGTATAAAATCAGGAAATAATTTTTTAAAAATAATAGAAGATAAAATTATGGCTTTAAAAATTGATACTGATTATACTACTTTTTTAAGCAGCCATGAAGCAGAAAAACTTTTGGTTTAAAAAAGCTTAGTCATCTTCTAAGCTATCTATAACAGAAACAACAGAGTCGAGGGCAGTACTAAACATATGTGAATATGTATTTAGTGTTTCCTCGATTTTTGTATATCCTAAATATTTGGCTACTAATGTAACATTAGCACCATTGTTCATAAGCAGTGATGCGCACGAATGTCTAAAATCATGAATCCTAATAACTTTTAAACCAGCAAGAGTAGCTAGTTTAGTTCTTCTAAGATATATATTAGAATCAGCTATAGGTTTAGCATCAAAAACCACAAAGAAGTCATCATTAAATGAACTGAACCCCAAAAGTTGGACAGTTTATATATAGTTTCTAATTAGAGAATTGGCAATCTGTAATGCTAAAAACGATTTGCCAACCTTAGGTTCTGCAACTAAACAATAAAATCCATTAGACTTCATTATTCCTTCAATAATGTTGTCTTTTTTATGTCTATATTTATTTGTTCTATAGGTATCATTTAACTTCCATCCTTACCATATTTTGTAAATAATTAATATTAATGTTTAACTTATTAACAACTTCATACATAGGTATTAATCCACAAAGTAATTTATAACCTTTATCTTCTAAATCTGTAATAATTTCTTTTCTAATTTTTAGTGCTGAATTTCTACCAAGATTAGTTAACTTCATTAAATCTTGTAGAGAGCACCATTGTTTTGATAGTAATTCTAAAGTTTCGTTTGCGGACATATATCAACCTCCTTATTCGAAATAGTTCAAATAGTAGTTATTATATGGAATGCTAGGAACTATTTTTTCTATATCAACTAGCATTTTATATAAAGCCTTTCTATCAGTTTTTTAGTTACTAGAATTATTAGTGAATTCATATTTTTCGTAAATTTCTTCTTCACTCATATTTGCTAACTTCATTAAATTAAACATAGCTTGGCATACATAAGCTGGTAAGTCAAATACATCAACATTATCGGTGAAATATTTAATGTGATTTTCTTTCTTTTTCATTATATCAACCTTCTTTCTTTATTTCTCTTTACTTGTAGGTCAAGAGGGTAGAGTGTCTCGTGTACATGAAATTTTAGTAATTCCATAACTCTCGTACCAATAGAGTAATCGCTAGGTACCACTTGTATTTATTTTACGAGCCATCAGAATAGGGCACTTACAATATCTAACTCTATTTAGTTGTCAAAGAACAAATTGCAAGTTCCAAAATGGCATATTTTATATCAAAACAAAAGTTCCATTCTGGAAATCACTATAACTATCATAACAAATAAGTTCCACAACATCAAGTTGCAATTTAGAAAAATTTAAAAATTTTTAGTTTTATATTTTTTCTACAAATTTTGTATCAAATGTTCCAAAATGGAAATTTTATGCTATAATAGATTTAAGAAAGAAAAATAGGAGGTAATTCTATGGAAAAGAGAAAACCAATAGATGTTACTATAGGAACAAATATGAGTAAGTTAAGAAAGCAATTTAATCTAACTCAAAGAGAAATATGTTCAGTAGTAGGAATAAACACATCCACATATAAACACTATGAATTAGGCGATAGAATGGTACCTATTAGTGTATTACAAGACTTGGCTAAATATTATAAAGTATCAACAAACTATTTTTTTGAAAATATGCCTGAGTTATCTGATAAAGAATCATTAGAATTATCTAACTATGCTTTTAGAGTTGCTAATAACACGCAAAAGTTTATAGCTATTGATTTAAAGAATCCTACTAAAGGATTAGATAAAATAGAAGAAAAGACTCAAGCAAGAGCTAAACTTAGAATTAAGAACTTGAGATTAGAAAATAATAAATCCCAAAAGGAATTAGCAAAATACTTGAGTATTGATTTATCTACTTACAATAAATATGAAAAAGGTAGTAGAAAACTAAGTAATGAAGTAGTTAAGAAATTAGCTGAATATTACAATGTATCAGTAAGTGATATAATCGATTAATAAATGAAAGAATGACACTAGAAATGAGTACAGGGTATATCTTAACTTAATGTCATAGTGTCATAAAGGAGTAAGACATGAGATATATAGGAAATAAAACTAAATTATTAGATATTATAGATAAATTTTTGATTTCAAAAGGGTTAAATAAAAACGGATTAAGCTTTTGTGACCTTTTTGCAGGAACGTGTACAGTAGGTGATTATTTTAAAAATAGATATGAAATTATAGCAAATGATAATTTATATTTTTCATATTCAATTTGTAATGGTAAATTAAAGTATAATTCCAAAACATTTTTTAAAACGTTGGGTTTTGATCCATTTGAATATTTTAATTCAATTGATACGAGCAACTATAAAACAGGATTTTGTTATAACAATTTCGCACCAGAAATATCTGGAAGACAATATTTTTCTGATGAAAACGCAAAAAAAATTGATTTTATAAGAAATACAATAGATATATGGTTTGATGAAAAGAAGATAGATGAAAATGAAAAATATTATTTGATTGGAAGTTTATTAGAAAGTACAAGTAAAGTATCAAATGTAGCAGGGGTGTATTCAGCATACTTAAAGATATGGGATCCTAGAGCAGTAAAACATATGGAATTTATTCCGTTAGAAACAAATTTTGACGCAAAATTTCAAAATGAAGTATATATGTTAGATGCAAATGATTTAATAACAAAAATAAGTGGTGATATATTATATCTAGATCCTCCATATACTCCAACTCAATATGTAAGTCAATATCATGTTTTAGAAACAATAGCTAAAAATGATAATCCAGAAACACATGGTGTGGGAGCTCATAGAGATAATGGTGATCAAATTTCTATGTGGTGTAGAAAAGGTTGTGTACACGAAGAGTTTGAAAAATCAATTGCAAATGCTAAATTTAAACATATTCTATTTAGTTATAGTGATGCAGGTATTATGTCTAAAGAATTTATTGAAAAAGTAATGAAAAGATATGCAAAAGAAGGAACTTATGTTTTTAAAAAAATTGACTTTGTGAAATATAAGAGTACTAGAGCAGTTAATAGAGAAATAAAAGATAATACAAAAGATAAGAAGCATTATGAGTGGTTATTTTATATAGAGAAAACAGAAGAACCATATTATATTTCTCCATTAAACTACATTGGTGGAAAATATGAGGTATTACCATTAATAAAAAATAACCTTCCAAAAAAGATAAGTTGTTTTTATGATTTATTTGGTGGAGGATCAACGGTAGGTATTAATATTAATTGTGATAAAGTTATTTATAATGATATTAATTGGATGGTCAGAGACTTGTTAGAAAAAATATCAAGAGACAAATTTTTGAATACATATAATTATATTGAAAAAACAATAAAAAAATATAATTTAGAGAAAAAGAATAAAGAATCTTATGTAGCATTTAGACAAAAATATAATTCAAATCAAATTGGAAGTAGGAACCCGTTGGATTTATATTTGTTAATTTGTTATGGTTTTGAACATCAAATAAGATTTAATAGCAATTTAGAATTTAATAACCCATGCGGAAATTCTGGATATAATCAAGAGATGCTAGAAAAACTAGTTTCATATTCAAATAGAACAAAGTCAATCAATATTGTATATAAATCAAGAGATTATAAGTCCTTTGAAAAAGAAATTTCTCGTGGTGATTTTGTTTATTGTGATCCTCCTTATTTGATTTCCTGCGGTGCATATAATGATGGCAAGCGTGGTTTTAATGGTTGGGATGAAAAACAAGAACAAGAACTTTTAGACTTTTTAGATAGATTAAACAGAAAAGGAATAAAATTTATGTTGTCTAATATGAAAGATAGAAACGAAAAAATTAATTCTAAATTATCATCTTGGATAAGTAAAAACAATTATAAATTGATTGTAAATGAACAAGTAACTAAAAGAAATAGGCAAGACAGACAAGAAATAATAATAATAAATTATTAGGTGGTGAATCATGGAAATAATAGCCAAAGTATATAGTGGATATAAAGAAACATATAAGAGAATATATAAGGATGTAGTAGAAAGAGTATATAAATTAAATGGAATTAATATTAATAAAGATGAAATAATTTATGAAGTAGAGGTATTAGAAGGAGATACAGTTCAAAGTCAAAGAAGTAAAAGAGTTAGTTCAAGGACTATAACAATACTAGAAAACTGTAAAATAAAATATATAGTAGGATTAAGTAATACCGGATATGATGATGATAAATTGTTAGAGAATCCTGAATTTGATTATGGTCATACTGGATATCATGCTAATACCTACTTTGTACAAGGATGTAATAAGATTTTTGATTATTATTTAAGAGAAAAAGAAAAAAATTCAAATATTAAATTGTATTTTTATATGTTAGATGTAAATCAAAGTCATCCTCATGATAAATTTAACCTTATGATTTATCGCAAATTAGCTACGATAGGTTTCGATGTATTAAATATAGAACAGATTAAATTTGATGAGTATATTGAAATGGGATTTAGCATTGATGAAATTAAAGATGATATTAAATATATTTCTTTTAATAAATTTTCAAATGATTTAAGTTTTATTTCGAGCAAAAATAGTGCTAATGTCCCATCATACATTAAATGTATTGATTATTCATATGATATAAATAAAGAAACAGATGATGAAAATGAAGAAAAGTTTGTGGATTTAACTAATCAAGAATATATTTATACTTTTAAGACTTTATCAGCTGAAGGTTATGATAGTTTTTTAACTATGTGGACTTTAAGTGTATTAGCTGAAAAAGAAAATAAAAAATTAAAATTTATGTTTGCTCCAGAAAAATATAATTTTAGATTAGGACAAGAAGTACCAAAAGTTACAGAAGGTTTTACAGGACCTCTTATAGATTTGATGGAAAAAATTGGTTTGTCTCAAGAATATGAAACTACTGATGAAGTGAGACAACAAATTAATAGAGAAATTAACCAATATGAAATATCAAAAGCAAACGGAACTATAAGAAATCAAGAATTATTTAAAAACAATTTAAGAAAAAAAGGTATTTTGACAAAATGTTATTTATGTGGTTGTGAAATTGAACATATTCTCGAAGCGGCACATTTGTGGGGAGTTTCAGAAATAAAAAAATGTAATGCACATGATATTAATGATTTATTATCTAATTCTTGCATGAATAACTTAATTGATCCGGAAAATGAACACAGTTCAGAATTGTTTTATAAAAAATATATGTTGGCAAATTCTGGCGATAATGGTGTTTGGTTATGTAGTAATCATCATGGATTGTTTGACTCTAATTTTTATTGCTTTGATTCAGAAACAGGAAAAGTTATAATAAAATTAGATGCAAATGAAATAGACAAAACATTTTTTGAACTTTGTACTAGCGTTAAAGCTTTGCCAAAAGAATTCTTAACTGATAAATCAAAAATCTTTTTATCTAAAAGAGAAGAAAAATTTAATAGGTTTAATCAAATAAATGGGAGTAAATAAAATAGGAGGTAACTAATGAATAAAGAATTATTATATAAACATTTAGATAATTATTTATCTAGAGTCAATTTAGATAATGATTTTAATGATTTAAAAGAAAGATTGGAAAGAGAAGAATACTATAAAAGTTACACTTCAAATAAAATAGTTTCAATGGATGAAGAAGAATTTTATGAATATATTAGTAAACTATGGGCTATGATTATTTGGGGTAATAAACATTATATAATTGATAAATACATTAATGATAATGGCTTTGAAAATTTAAAAAAATCAATAGCATATCTTTTATATGGTAGTGATTCAATTGAAGTTAGATGGGACACTTTTAAAGAAAAAATCAAAGGCTTTGGTCCTGCTATGATGAGTGAATTATTATGTTATATAAATCCAAATGAATATATGATCTGGAATACAACGGCATCCAATGCTTATAAATATTTAGGTATTAAAGATGTTCCAAGACACAATTATCAATTAACTGGTAAAAAATATATGGAACTAACACAATATAGTAAAGAAATACAAAAAGTTATTTTAGAAAAATATAATAAAAATGAAAATTTATTATTTGTAGATTATTTCTTTTGGGATAGTTTAAGAGAATTAGAACCAATTAATGAAGAAAACAATCAACCTAAAGAAACTGTAGTAAACAATAAGTCTTATCATAATGAAATAATTGATTATATTAAAAATATAGGTAGCTTACTTGGATATAATACTGACGTTAAAGGTAATATAAAAAATTCTGGTAAGATAGCAGATGCTATATGGGAATTTAATGTTGGTAATTTAGGCAAAATAAAATATGTATTTGAAGTGCAAGACAACGGTTCAATTGATTCATTAATTGTAAGTCTAATGAATGCATCACAAGACATTTCAGTACAAGCCGTAGTTGCTGTTTCTGATGAATATCAAATAAATAAAATAAAACAACACTGTAATAATATTGAAGGAAGTTTTAATGGTAAACTTAAATTCTGGAATATTACTGAAGTAGAAAGAGCTTATACAGAATTAAGTAACTCAATGGAAATTATCAATAAAGCAATTAATGTAGAATTAGATAAATAATATCAGAATTTATAAAATTTTGCTTTTTTATGATAAAATAATAACTTATTAGGAGTGGGATGATGATTGAAGACGCTGTAAATAAAAATATTACAAAAGATGAATGTTGGAAGTATTTATATTATTTAACAAATTTTGAAGAATCTAAAAAAGATATGCTAAAACAAGTAAATAAAAATTTTATTAAAGTAATGCGTAAATCTATTAAAAATAATTTATTGAAGTTAAAAAAAAATGCAAATTTAAAGAAAGAAACAATCAATTTATTAATCCAATCTAATAGTACTTTAAAGAATGTTCATTACTTAGTAAGACAAAAATCTATTGTGGATGCAAATACATTATTAAGGTCTAGTTTTGAAAATTTGATAATGGCAATGATGATTAATTGTGATGAAAATGTATACAATGAATTTATTGATTTAAGTATAAATGATCAAACAAGGTGTAACACAAAGCCTCAAACATTAAGAAATAATTTTAGAAAAGTGTTAAAAGATTTGAATTGTGATATATTTAATGAAATAAGTAATACTAAATTAAAGAGTATGTTAGATGAATTTTATGATAAGTTATGTCTTTTCACGCATAGTACTTTAATTGTAAATGCAATGGTTGAATTAGAAAAAGATGAAAGTCTTAGCATTTATATTTTTGCAATAAAACAAAATGCTTATTTTTTAGAATTGTTAATATATTTATGTCTTAAATATTTAAATAATAGTGATGAAGAGTTGATTGATGTTAATTATATAGTGTTAGGTTATGTTTTGTTATTGTCAGATGTTAATAAACAAGAATTAAAAAAAGAAAATTTGGATAGATTAAATTCACTATTATATTCAGATATTAATAATAAATATTTTGAAAAAAACAAATCAGAGATTGGCATGTTAAACAAAGAGATTCAAGAATTAAAAAAGGATATTGAAAGTAATCCTTGGGTCATAATAGATTTTTTAAGTAAAACAATGAAATAAAGTTAAAATTTTAGGTACACTTTTAGGTGCACAAACCCATAAATTCTATTAAATTCAAGTGAATTTTAATAAAATAAAAAATACAGAAATCCTTATTTTATAAGGGTTTTAATATTCCATAAAACTAGACAAATCAAAACCAGGTCGTCCCCTGAAGAGAGCGAGAGCTCTCATTTTTTGTTATCTTAAATAATAAAAATTCCTTAAATGATAGAAAACATAATAATATTTAAGAAATATAGCAAATAAAAAAACATCTAGTCATGATGTTTTAATATTGCTTAATATTACTACAAGACTCAGTTTTATATTTCCAATACTCAGTATGAAGTTCATAAGCCAAATCATTTACTTTATCAAAATAAGCATTATATATATTTGTTTTACCAAGTGTAGATAATGCAACAACTATATAAGGATTCTCAGCAAATATAATTGAAACATCATGTATAGATGTATTACCCCATCCACTTTTATTTGCAACTAAATAATCATTTTTTCCTTCAATGAATTTAGGAGAAGCATTTTTAAAGTTTTCCATTATTTCTTTACCATATTTTTCATTATTTAAATAAAATCTATATAATTCTTCCATATAAATAATAGCATCATGTGCATTTAAAACACCCCAATTTGTATTTTGTGTAAATATATATTCCGTACCTTTTTCTTTCCAAAAATTAAGCATATTTACTCTACCAAATTTATCTTCTAACATATTATGTGCCGCATTATCACTATAAACAGTTGACAATCTTAAAAGTTCTCTTACTGTATATTTTGTATTAAATTCATTATATTTTAACTTTCCACTTTTAGGATTAAAGTAGTTGCTAGTATAAGTCATTTCATCATCTAAATTAATTTTACCAAGGCTAGCCATTTCATAAATATATAAATCAGTAGGTGCTTTAATAGTACTTGCAGTAAAAACTTGTTGAGATTCGTTATATGTTACAGTAAAACCAGAATGTAAATCTTTATAAGCAAAAGCAAAATGATTACCAGATTCATTATAAAAATCATTTATTTTATCTATAACGTTTTGTACATTAGTAGGAATATTATTAACATCGATTTTAGAATTAATACAACTTATTAAATTATCAGCAGCATTATTTGTATTGTTATCAGATAAATTTTCTTCAGAATATATTTTCACAGTTGCATCTATATTTTTATCATACGTCATAGTATCTTCTTCATATTGATTTAATTTATAACTATAACTTATATTACTTTGTAATATAATAGACACAAAAAGTAAAGAAAATAAAGAAGCAGGAATTAAATATTTAAAAACCTTCTTTTTGTATTCTTTCTTACTTGTATTAATTATTTCCTCTTCAGTTTTTAGTTCTTTTTGAAATAATTTATAATCAAAAACTCTAGTTTTTTCTGCTGTGTCTAATTCTTCTAAAACATCGCTTTTAAGTTTTGGAAGTTCCATGGTAAAACGTTCTATTTCTTCTTCTTTATTATTATTCATATCCTTAACCACTATCCTCATAACTATAATAACATTATTTACTTTTAAAAACAATTATTAAAATAGTGTTAATTAAAATAAAAGAAATTTACTATTTATAAGCCAAATGCTATAATATAAAAAATATATTATTTATATCAAATATAAATAATATCATATGGAGGTAGTAAAATATATGAAATTGACTTACGAAGAGTTAAAAGCACAAAAAGCTCAAGGAAAAGAATTAATATGGGAAGATATAACTAAAGAGCAACTAAGTTGTCTATTTTATGAAAATAACATTCCAGATTCTTTAATTGCAGACTTATATGACACAACAAAATCAAAGGTTACGTATAAAAGAAAAAAATGGAATATAAAAATGTTTACTCCAGAGTATTATTATAAAAAGATTAACGAAGAAGATTCTAAATTATTAAAACTGTTAAATAATCGTTGCAAAGATGATTTATTAAATGGAAAAAATTTAGAATGGCTTCCTAGAGCAATAACACATTATATTTTTAGAAATGGTCCTATAGAAGACATGCATGCTAATAAGCAATTATCTCAAAAAGATATGAAAACTTTAAATAAATATATGGTAAATAAAATAGCAACTCTTTTATCATTGGTGAATAATGAAGAATGGTATAGACTTGAAATAATTTTAAGAGCATATGGCGTTTACGGTCAAGATTGGGACAAACCAGAAATAGATACAAAAGAAGTAGAAATGCTAATAAAAAGTGAATTAAATTTATTATAAAAGATATCAAGAATTTTCAAACTTAATATCTTTTTTTATCTAACAAATAACAAATCGTCCTAATAACTTCATTTTTCATCACATCATAATTTATAGATTCATGTTTATGATACACAATTTCATGACAATAATTTTCAACTAGTCCAATAATTATATGTACTTTTTCAAACAAATTATCAGAACAAATATCATTATTTTTTAAAACATCAACAATCATATTAGTAACTTGAATTTCATTATCATGATATATATCAGCAATATCAGAATCCATATGAGTTAAAGCAATCATCTCTTCATGAGCTTTTTTTGATAAAGTATGTTTTTTTATAAATAAGTTAAGCATAGTATCTAACAATTCCTCTACATTATCAAAACTTATTTTATTATTCTTAATTATATCTAATATAGGAAACATAATACTATTTGAATATTCTTTAAAACCTTCTATAAATATTTCTTTTTTATCATTAAAATATTGATAAACTATCCCAGTAGAAACATCAGCATATTTTGCAATATCATTAGTATTAGTATTAAAATATCCATTATTACACATTAATTCAAAACCTAATTTAATTATTCTATCTCTTTTTTCAATACTTCTTTTTTGAGTAGGCATTCTAGTTGACATATATAATCACTTCCATAAATTCATTATACTACAAAAAAACTTATTTTAAAATATGAAAAAAATATCATATTATATTGACTTAATAATTATATATTATTATAATATATTTGAAATGTGAAATTAATATCATATTTAGAAAGAAGGAAATAGTATGGAAGAATTAATAAAATTTGAACATGTGAAAAAAACATATATAGTAGGAGAAAAGAAATTTAATGCGTTAAATGATGTAAGTTTTACAATTAATAAAGGAGAATTTGTAGTAATATTAGGTCCAAGTGGTGCTGGTAAATCTACACTTTTAAATCTTTTAGGCGGAATGGATACTTTAACAAGCGGAAGTATTAAAATAGGAGAAGATGAAATATCAAAATTTAATGATAAAGAATTAACAAATTATAGAGCAGAAAACATAGGATTTATTTTTCAATTTTACAATATATTACCAACTTTAACTGTTTTAGAAAATGTTAATCTAGTTAAAGAAATAGTAAAAAAACCAAAAAATGCAAAAGAAGTTTTAAAAGATGTTGGATTATCAAAACATTTAAACAAATTTCCTAATCAATTATCAGGCGGAGAACAACAAAGAGTTTCAATAGCAAGAGCTATAACAAAAAATCCAATCTTACTTTTATGTGACGAACCAACAGGAGCATTGGATTCAAAAACAGGAGTGGAAGTACTAAAACTGTTAAAGAAACAATGTGATGCAAATAATGGTCAAAACACTGTAGTAATCGTTACTCATAATAGTTTAATTGCAGAAATAGCAGATAGAGTAATTAGATTGAAAAATGGAGAGATAGAAAGCAATACAATCAATAAAAAACCAAAAGAAATAGATGAGGTAGAGTGGTAATATGTTAAATATTAAAATGTTTAGGGATATAAAAAATAACAAAAGTCAATTCTTAACAATATTCCTAATGGCAATGATTGGAATAATGGTATATGTCGGTATAGAAGCATACATGATAGGTATGACTCATACTAGTGAGAAATTTTATTCTGAAAACAATTTACAAGATTTAAACGTAATAGGAGAAAATTTAACAAAAGACAATTTAAAAGATATTAAAGCAATAGATAATGTAAAAGATGCAGAAAGAAAATTAGTTTTAACAGGTACTAATCCCGATGAAAAAGATAGAACATATTTAATATCATTTATAGAATCAAATAATATATCAAAATTCTATGTAGTAGATGGAGAAAAATTCAACAAAGATAAAAAAGGTGTTTGGGTAGACAACTTTTATGCAGAAGAAAATAATTTAAAAGTAGGAGATACAATAAAAATAAAATATGATACATTTACTCTAGAAGAAAAAATTCTAGGTTTAATAAATGTACCAGACCACATATATGATGTAAAAGATTCTTCTGAATTATTCCCAAACAGAAAAGAATTTGGTTTCATATATTTATCCTCAAACGAAATACCATCTTCTTATATAGAATCAATAGTAAAAAAACAAATGAATTTACCAGAAAACATTGATTTAAAAAAAATAAAAAAAGATTTTGATTACAAAGATTACATTCCATATAATTACATCATGGTAGATGTAAATAAAAAAAGTAATGTAAACAATGTAAAGAATGATATAGAAGATAATATTGCAAATGCACTAGGAATAGTTAAAATAGAAGATAGTTTATCTTATTCAATGTATCAAGGTGAAATAGATGAAGGAAAAGCATATATAGGAATATTCTCCGGATTATTCTTGTTTATAGCAATGTTATCAGTTATAACTACAATGACTAGAGTTATAAAACAACAAAAATTAGAAATAGGTACATTAAAAGCATTAGGATTTAAAAAAAGTAGAATATCATTACATTATATAAATTATGGATTTATTATATCTTTATTAGCAGCAATAGCAGGTATAATTTTAGGAAGATATTTTATAGGTAATGTATTCATAGGTATGGAAATGTCATTCTTCGAAATACCAAATGGAAAAGCTGTTATAGAACCAAGCAGTTATTTAGTTTCAGCATTAGTAATATTAGGAATGTCATTTATAACATATTTAACTTGTTTAAAAGAATTAAGAAAGAAACCAGCAGAATCATTAAGAAATGAACTTCCAAAAGTAAAAAATAAAAATTTAAATATCACTACAAAAGGTATATTCAAACACTTACCTTTTTCTACTAAATGGAATATAAGAGACATAATAAGAAATAAAATAAGAACAATAACAGGTGTTATTGGTATAGTAGGATGTTGTACTCTAATAGTTTGTGCAGTAGGAATGTTAAATAGCATGAACCGTTTCATAAATTTACAATTTGAAGATTTATATAACTTTAAATATAAACTTACTTTAAAAGAAAACTTAAGTGAAAAAGATTTAAAAACATTAACAGATAAATATGGTAATTATACAAGTGAAACATTAAATATAGAAATAAAAGACAACGATAATAATAGAACAACTAACACTGTATTCATAACAGATGCAAAAGATAAAATAAGATTTCAAAATCCAGAAGATAAATACATAAAATTAAATAATGATACTGGAGTATATATTACACGTAAATTAAGTGAAAGTACTAGTTTAAAAGTAGGAGACACAATTAAATGGCATATATATGGAAATAAAACATATTATAATTCTAAAATAGTAGGAATAACTAAAGACCCACAACAACAAAATATTGTAATGACAAAAAATTATTTAGAAAGCTTAAATATAGATTACAAACCAGATTCATTATATACAAATAATAATTTAAAAACTATAAAAGAAATAAATAATGTATCATTAATTCAAAACAAATCAAATCTTAAATCTAGTATGGAATCAATGTTATCAATGATGAGAAAAATGATTATATTAATAATAGCAATAGCATGTCTATTAGGTTCAGTAATTATATATAATATGGGAATATTATCTTATAGTGAAAAACAATATCAATTTGCAACTTTAAAAGTATTAGGATTTAAAGACAAACAAATAAAAAATATATTCATAGAACAAAACATATGGATAACTATTATATCAATATTAATTGGATTACCAAGTGGATATTATTTAACAAGCTGGTTATTCAAAAAATGTTTAGACGATAATTTTGACTTCAATGTGTATATAAAACCAACAACTTACATAATAGCAACTATAGGAACTTTCTTAGTATCATATTTAGTATCGCTTATATTATCTAAAAAAATTAAGAAAATAGATATGGTAAGTAGTTTAAAAGGTAATGAATAAGTTATATAATATATACGGAGGATAGATATGATTAAATTAGTAATTGTTAGACATGGACAAAGTATATGGAATTTAGAAAATAAGTTTACTGGTTGGACAGATGTAGATTTATCTGAAAATGGTATTAAAGAAGCAAAGGAAGCAGGAAAAATTTTAAAATCAAATAATTATAAATTTGATATTGCTTATACATCACTTCTAAAACGCGCACAAGATACTCTAAAATATATTTTAGAAGAATTAAATGAAACTAATATAGAAATAAAAGTATCATATAAATTAAATGAAAGACATTATGGTGCACTTCAAGGACTTAATAAAGATGAAACTCGTAAAAAGTATGGTGACGAACAAGTAAGATTATGGAGAAGAAGTATGTTTATAAAACCTCCTGCACTATCTTTAGATGATGAAAGATATCCTGGAAATGATATAAAATATAAAGACTTAAATAAAGAAGATTTACCAACTACAGAAAATTTACAAGATACAATTAATAGAGTTATTGATTATTGGAACAGTGATATAAAAAAAGACTTATTAAATAATAAAAATGTAATTATAGTAGCTCATGGAAATAGTTTAAGAGGTTTAATAAAATATTTAGACAACATAAGCGATGAAGAAATAATGAATATAGAAATCCCAACTGGTAGACCAATTTGTTATGAACTAGATGAAAATTTAATACCAATAAGACATTATTATGTAGATGAAACAGAATAAAATCTGTTTTTTTCTCTATTTTAGACACAAAAATGCCACTTTTAAACATTATTTAAGAAATATAAGTTTTTTGTTATAATATATGTAGGAATTAAGGGAAAGTATGTATGGATTATGGTTTAAAAAGATAATGTTCAAAATGACAAAAATTATTTTTTTTATAACACATTTACTTATGATAAAAAGAATTGAAAAGTGGTGATAATAATATGAAACAAAATAGTGAATATCCATCAGAATCAAAACAGCATTTTAATAATTATTCATTTTTTGAAAAACATCCTATAATTCCAAACATTTCAATTTATAATGCCTTAAAAATACTTACAAAATTATATAAAAATAACGTCGCATTAGATTGTTTGAAATTACAAATGACTTATAGAGAAGTATTAAATAATGCTAATATTCTTTCAAAAAGTTTTACTGAATTAGGCATTAAAAAGAATGATATTGTCGCTGTCTGCATGCCGAATTTTATTCAAGCCGTCTGTGTTTTTTTAGCTGTCAATAGACTAGGTGCTATAACAACCTTTTTGAATCCAAATTCTAATGAAAAAGAAAATATTAAATATTTAAATGAATATAAAACAAAGCTATTGATTAATTATAATAAAAATTATGAACATAACTGTAAAATAAAAAATAATACTAAATTAAATAACATAATAACATTATCAAGTAAAGATTTAAATAAAAAAAATTTTAGTGAAGTTTCCAACACGTTTTCTAGTTATAACGATTTTATATCTTATAGTGATTTAAAAATAGTTTCAAATTATAATAATCACTTAAAGAACACTTATAATGACAACGCATTAATATTGTATACTAGTGGTTCAACTGGTCTTCCTAAAAAAGTTGTTTTAACAAATAAAAATGTACTTGCATCAGGTATATATATGAAAAATACTAGCCATCTAAAAATAAAAGAGAATGAAAAAAGTATGATAACAATACCATTTTGTTATCCCTATGGTTTTGTAACGTCATTACTAATGTCGCTTTTATGTGGCGGGAATTCTATTTTAACACCATATTTATCACAACAAAGCATTGAATATTATTTGAAAAAACAACCAAATTATATTTTTGGATGTCCTGCAATTCTAGAGTTCATATTAAAAATGAAGAATGAAGATTTAAATTTGTCAAGCGTTACTGATTTTATAACTGGTGGTGATTTTCTACCAGAAAATAAATATAATGAAGCAAGACAATTCTTTAAAAAACATAATTCAAATATTAATATATGTAATGGGTCTGGTAATGCAGAAACTTCAGGTGCTAATACGATCACCTTTGGGTCAAAAATAAAAAAAGGAACAGTTGGAAAAGTGTTAGTGGGTAGTGATGTAATGATCATTAACCCTGATACTTTAGAAGAAATGAAATATAATGAAGTTGGAATGTTATGCGTAAATGGTAAGCATGTTTTTGAAGGGTATTACAATGATAAAAAACTAACTGATGAAAAATTTATTTACAAAAATAATAAGAAATACTTTAAAACTGAAAACTATGGTTATTTAGATAAAGAAGGATATTTTACATTAATCGGAAGAACTTCAAGATTTTATATAAACTCAAATATTAATAAAGTATATTGTGAAAATTTGCAATCAATAATAAATAAATTACCTTATGTAAGTGAATGCGCAGTCGTTCCGAAACCTGATGATGAAAAATTATATGTTAGTAAAGCATATGTAGTTTTAAAAGAAAAATTTAAAGGGTTACTAAATACTAAAGATATTATAATAAATGAATTACACAATTTTAATGATGAAAATTCAAAATATTATTTAAAAGAATATGAATTTCCTGAGAGTATTGAAATTGTAGATTATATTCCTTTAACAAATGCAAATAAAATAGATTATAAATTACTAGAAAATGAAGCAATTTTAGAGTATAATGAAGAAAGTTTTAAGATAAAAAAATTAATGAAAGAAAATCAGAGTAAATATTAATAAGTATGCTTTATTTTTGATATTTCTTTAAATTATTTTTATGTGATATATATAATTGTATAGATAAAAGTGAGGTTAATATATGAATGATTCAGAATTAAAAATTAAAGAAAAAATATATCCATTTACAACTAAAATATTAGATTTAGTTGTGAATTTTGAAATAATAAAATATTATAATTTTATTGTAAATGAAGACGTCGATATTAAAAGTGTTGAAAAAAATTACAGATACAATAATCAATTAAAAAATTATAAAAAAAATAAAATAATTGTTATGAATCATTCAAACTGTCATGATTTTCCATTTATAAATAATGTACTCAAAAAACATTTTTTCATTTTGTCTGCCAGAGAAAATTTAACCGGATTAGAAGGATTTGTAATTAATATGAATGGATGTATACCAATTGAAAGAAATAACAAATCTAGTAGAAAAAAATCGGCAGATATGATAAAATATATATTATCGAAGGGGTACGATGTTTTGGTTATGGTAGAAGGAACTTGGAATTTATCACCTTCTACTCCAATACTTCCTTTTTCATGGGGAATAATTAATATTGCTAGAGAATCAAACGTCGAAATTTTACCAATAATTTTAGAATATGACTATGATAATAAAAACTGCTTTGCAAATATTGGAAAAATGTTCAATGTAAATAATTATTCTGATAAAAAGAAATGTTATGATGATTTAAGGGACTATATGGCAACTTTAAGATGGAATTTATGGGAACTTTTAAGTAAGCAAAATCAAAGTAGTGTAAATAAAGAAAAATTTGAGAAATATGTAAAATATCTTTTAGATGAATATCCTAAATTAAATTATGAAAAAGAAAAGAAAATATTATATCATGCATTTGACAGTTATGAGGAAGTAATGGAACCAATAAAAAAATTATATAGAAAGTAGTGATTATGTGCCAAATTTATATGTTCCATTTTATTCATTAATAATAACAACTTAATTAAAGAAAATATCTTTTATAATTTCAGACATAAAAACGCCACTTTTAAACATTTTTTTAGAAATAATTTTTTTTTGGTATAATATAAGTGGCATATGAGGTGAAGATTGTGAAAATATTACCTTCTGAAGAAGAAAAATGGAAAAAATATTATTTACAAGACAAAAAAAATAATAACAAAATGGATATAGTATATAATACAATTTATGATAATAATATTAACTATAAACATGATATAGCATTGGAGTATTTTGCTAATCATATAAGTTTTGCTAATTTTTTTAAGAATGTTGAAAAAACAGCAAAATCATTTACTGAATATGGTATAAAAAAAGGGAATTTTGTAACTGTCTGTTGTGCTGGCATACCAGAAATTGCATATACATTTTATGCGTTATCAAAAATTGGTGCAGTTTCTAATATGATTGCTCCATATTTTGACAAAAATAATTTAATAAATAGAATCAGTGATTGTGAAAGTGACATTTTAATTGTTATGGATATTTTTTATTCTGAATTAAAAGAATGTATAAAAAAATCAAGAATTAAAACTATAATAATAATACCAACACTTAATTCAGCATTAATAAAGAAAGCATCTTGCTATAAAAGAGAAAAAAACAGCAATGAATTATACTGGGATAATTTCATTAGGGATGGCAAACATAATCATAACAACAATAATTATATAAATTATGAAGAAAATCTTCCATTGGCAATGGTATATTCAAGTGGTACAACTGGTGCTTCGAAAGGTATATTATTGTCAAATGAAAGTTTTCAAAATAGTGTTTTCTCATATCCAGAATGTGGTGTGGATATATCTCGAAATCAAAAATTTTATAAATTAATACCCCCATGGTATTCTACAGGATTGAGCACATCTTTACATTTACCATTGACTTATGGATGTACTGTTTTTATGGATCCACGTTTCGAAAGAAATATATTTGTTAAAAACATCATTAAACATAAACCAAACTATACTGTTGCAGCAACCAGCATGTATGAAGGCTTTTTAGAAAAAAAGTTAGTTGGTAAACATGATTTATCGTTTTATAATTATCCATTTGAAGGTGGTGAACCTTTAAGGAAAGAAGTTGCTGATAAAATAGAAGAAGTATTCAAAGAACATGGTTGTAATTCAAAATTACGTGTTGCTTATGGACAATGTGAATGTGGTGCAGCAATAACAACTCAAACACAAAAAATGGATGCAACTTTTGGAAGTGTTGGTATACCTTTACCTGGTATTAGAGTAGGTATATTTGATGATGAAAATAACGAATTAAGTTATAATAAAAGGGGAAATATTTATGCTGCAACACCTTGTGCCATGATTGGCTACTATAAAAATGAAGAAGAGAATAAAAAACATTTTTATGTTGACAAAAATGGGATAAAGTGGAGTAAAACTGGAGACATTGGGTATTTAAATAACAATGGTGAATTATTTGTGTCTGGTAGAGCAAACGATTATTCAATCATAAATAATAAAAAAATTTTTAATTTCGATGTAGAAAATATTATTTTATCTTTTAATCAAATTAAAAATTGTGATGTTTTTGAAAAAAATGGAATTTTAGTTATGCATTTAATTCCAGATAAAAATTATAATAAAGAAGAATTAACAAGATTGATAAAACAAATCCAAAAAAGTATTTTTGAAGTTTTTAAAGATATAGATTATGTACCATTTGTATTTAAAATAAGAGATACCTTTCCTTGTGCAAAATCTGGCAAAAGAGATTTAATAAAACTAAAATCAGAAAATGAAGATTTTTTCACAATTAATAATAATAAGATGGAAAATTATATAATAAATGAAAACAAAAAAGAATTAAAAAAAAGATTTAATTGAAGTTGTAAAATAAAAGTAGACACAAAAAAGATTTAATTAATTCTTTTTATTTGATATAATTACAAATAGAATAAAGAGGTAAAATTATGGGAATAAATTTATTAACATCATCACTGATAGTATGTTTGTTTACAACATTTCTATTTATAGTAGTATATTTTTCAAAAGTAAGAAAAATAAGTGCGGAAACAAAAATATATAAAGTTTTGTTAATTTCTAATATGATAGGTATAGTATTACAATTATGTTGTGATTATATTTCATATAAATATGTAGAATATAACCTAATTTGTAGAATTATTCAAAAATCATTATTACTATATTTCGTTTTTTGGGTACTATATTTCTTTTCATATGTACTTCTGCTTACTATAAAAAATACAAAAAAATTAAATATAATCAATAAAATTATATTTATAATAACCTCAATTATTATTATAATCTTGCCATATAACATACATCGAGATATTATTAATAAAGTATTCTATGGATATGGACTATCCAGTGATGTCGTATATATTTACTCCGCTTTTTACACTTTTATATCAATATTATTAATTATTTTTAAAAATAAAAAAATAGGATTAAAAAAAATTATTCCAATATATGTATTTATTTTATCAGGATTTTTATCAATGATTATACAAATGCTAAATTCACATTTGTTGATTCCTGTAATAGTTGAAAGTTTTATATGTTATTTAATGTACTTCACAATAGAAAACCCAGACATGAAACTATTAGAAGAATTAGCAGTAAATAAAAATCTATTACAACACAGCAACGAAGAAAAATCAAATCTATTATTCAAACTAACTCAAGATGTTAAACTACCTATAGAAAATATTTGTAAAACTTCTAAAGATATGTTAAATATGAAAAAAGTAATAGACTTAAAAAATAATAGCAAATTAATAAATGACGATGCTAATAGAGTTAGATTTATTATAAATAATGTACTAGACATAAACGATATAGATTTTAATAAAATAAAAGTATTTGATGATACTTATGATATTAATAAACTGTATAAAGAATTAATACTAATGATAAAAAATAAAATAAATAAAGAAGTTAAATTAAATATCAAAATAGATAAAGATATACCAATACTATATGGTGATAATATAAAATTAAAACAAATATTATATAGCATATTATCTAATTCAATAAAATATACAGAAAAAGGTAATATAGAATTTAATATAAATTATTTTATACAATATGATGTATGTAGACTAATAATAAATATAAATGATACAGGATGTGGAATAGATATAGACAAAATAAATAAAGTATTAGAAGATAATGAATACATAATAGATGATAAAAAGATAGAACTAGATTTAAATAGTGTAAAAAGACTAATAAATATATTAGGAGGAAGTATATTTATAGACAGTAATAAACTAGGTACAAAAGTAAGTATAGTATTAGATCAAAGAATATATGAAACAGAAGAAATAAAACACAATAAAGAACTAAATAATTATATAAAATATATAGGAACAGAAAAGAACGTACTATTAATAGATGATAATTATGAAGAATTAAATAAATATGCAAAAGAAATAAAAAAGTATAACATAAATGTAGATAAAAGTATGTATGGAAAAGACATACTAAATAAAATAAGAAATAATATAAAATATGATTTAATAATAATAGATGATGAAATGACGCCATATAATGCAGTAACAATAATGGAAGAATTAAATAAAGAAGAAAACTTTAAAACAAAAGTAATAATAATGTTAGGAATAAATAAAGAGTTTATAAAAGAACATTACATAATAGATTATAAATTCAAAGACTATATAATAAAAAGGAATTATAAAACAGAGATAGAAAGAATAATAAATAAATATTTATAAATTATTCTTTTTTTTCATATAATAACATTGACAATTGAACAATCATTCAACTATAATGTAATTGTAAGGAGAATTAATATGTCAACCAAAACAAATTTAATGTGTGATTGTAACATAATACACGAAAACAAAGTAAAAGAATCTAAAAAAAATATGTTAAAACTAAAAACAATAGAAGATATGTCTAATTTCTTTAAAATATTAGGAGAACCAACCAGAATAAAAATACTAAACACTTTAGATAATAATGAAATGTGTGTTTGTGATATAGCAAACGTACTTAATATGACAAAATCAACAATATCTCATCAACTAAATATTTTAAGAATAAATAACATTGTAAAATATAAAAAAATAGGTAAAGAGGTATATTATACTTTAGATGATGAACATGTAAAAGAAGTTTTCGAAATAGCCTTATCACACATAGGTCATAAAGGAGAAACAAATGAAAAAATATAAATATAATATAAATAATTTAGATTGTGCAAATTGTGCTAGAGAAATAGAAGAAACATTAAATAAAAGAGATGATATGAATAACGTAATTGTAAATTTTAATACATCTATTTTATCATACGAATCTGAAAAAGAATTTACATTAAATGAATTAAACAGCATAGTAAAAAGTATAGAACCAGACTCCTACTTATCAGAAGAAAAAATAGAAATAAAAAAAGAATATCACCTAAGTATTTTAATAATTGCAATAATTTTATGTTCTTTATCTTATTTTTTAAAAATACCAAATACGTTAAAAGTAATATTATATATCATATCATATACACTACTACTATATAGAACAACTATTAACGCTATAAAACTATTAATAAAAAGTCATAGTATAAATGAAAATTTATTGATAACAATATCATGTATAGGAGCATTACTGCTTGGTGAAGTTATGGAAGGAATGATGGTAATAGTTCTATATACAATAGGAAAGATATTAGAAGAAAAAGCAATTAACAATTCGAGACATTCTATAAAAGACTTATTAGATATAAAAGAGCCATATGCAAATTTAAAAAAGAATAATAAAATACAAAAAATAGAAGTAGAAAAAATAAATATAGGGGACATTTTAGTTGTTAAAAAAGGTGAAAAAGTTCCAGTAGATGGAATGATTACAAAAGGAAAAACTTTATTTGACATGTCTAGTTTAACTGGAGAATCGGATTTAGTTGAAAAAAATAAGAATGATGAGATACTATCTGGTTCAATAAATATGAGTGAAGTAATCGAAATGAAAGCAACTAAAGAATATAGTGAATCTACTGTAGCAAAAATATTAGATTTATTAGAAAGCGCAACAGATAAAAAAACAAAAACAGAAACCATGATATCAAAAATATCAAAAATTTATACACCAACTGTAATAATACTAGCAATATTAATTATTATATTTTTACCACTAATTTTTAATGTTGAATTAAATAATGCAATTTATAGAGGACTAACTTTCCTAGTAATTTCATGTCCATGTGCTATAGCAATAAGTATTCCATTATCTTATTTTACTGGAATAGGTGTTTCTAGCAAAAAAGGAATATTAATAAAAGGTAGTGATTATTTAGATAATTTAAGCAATGCCAAAAATATTATATTTGATAAAACTGGAACATTAACATATGGTACATTGTCGGTAACATCAATAGAGGTTTTTGATAAAAATTATTCTATAGAAAAAGTAGTAGAAATATTAAAAAAAGGTGAATCATTATCTAATCATCCAATTGCAACTTCAATTATGAGACTTCCTTCAAAAAAAACAAATAATAAAGATGTTAGAAATTATAAAGAAAAAGAAGGAGAAGGAATTGAATACGATATAAATGAAACACATATAAAAATAGGCAATAAAAAAATGTGTAATTGTGGTGAAGACACTATATTACACCTAAATATAAATGAAAATCATATAGCATCTATAACTTTAGATGATGGAATAAAACAAGACGCACTAGAAACAATAGAAAATTTAAAAAAACAAGGAATAAAAACATATATGTTTACTGGTGATAAAAAAGATATTGCAATAACAATAGGTAAAATATTAGAAATAGATGGAATAAAATATGAAATGCTACCTACTGATAAATTTAAAAATTATGAATTAGTCAGTAAAACTGGAACCACAATATTTGTAGGCGACGGAATTAATGATGCTCCAGTATTGAAAAGAGCTGACATAGGAATTTCTATGGGAAGTGTAGGATCCGATTCTGCAATTGAAGCAAGCGATATTGTTTTGATATCAGATGAATTAAATAAAATACCTGAAGCAATAAATATATCAAAATTCACAAAATTTATAATCAAACAAAACTTAATTTTTGCAATGACTGTTAAAGTAATAATATTACTATTAAGCGTTTTTGACTTTGCTAACATGTTTTTAGCAGTATTTGCTGATACTGGGGTAACATTATTAACAATTTTAAATACATTAAGAATATCAAAAAAGTAATTTAAAAGTTAATCAAGCATAAAAAAGTACCTTTTAAACAAATAGTGATCAAAAAATTTATAAAAATGATAAACTTTAGGAGTGCAGGGATATTATTGAAAAGTAAAGTTAAGTGTAAAAAAATGCGTATTTAATGTTCATGCACAAAAAATAGAATATAAGCTTCACTATATTCTATTTTAATTTGTCATAAGCAATCTTAATTTAAATTTCCAAAGTGGCATACTAGAATTAATACTAAGTCTTGGAATAACAAATTTATTATCAGTTTTATATGCTTTTTTAAAATCACTCTTATATCCAAAACCAAATGCCAAATTGAAATTATTTTCTTTTAAAGCATTTATCATTTTATCATTATACTCACCATATGGATAAGCAAAATATTTAGTGTCAATAACTTTCTTCTGCTCATTAAAATCATTTAAAATTTCTTCATAACTCATAATTCTAGCACCATGATTATCATGCATATCAAAACTATGAGAAGCAAATTCAATATTAGGATATTCTTTTTTAGTTTTTTCAATAAGTTCTTTATTAAAATAAGTATCATTATTATTTAACGTTTCTTTTCCTATAATAAATACAACGGCATTTAAGTTGTATTTTTTTAAAATTGGAAAAGCATATTCATAATTACTTCTATATCCATCATCAAATGTTATTAATACACTTCTCTTACTAACTTTTAATTTACCATTCATATAATCATTCATCTCATCTAAAGTTAAACTATTAAATCCCATATTCTTAAGATATTTCATTTCTTTATCAAATTTATCAACAAAAATACTCATGTCATTACTCTCATCATCATAATTTATAATATTATGATATCCAAGTACAGCAACCTTATTTGGTAAAAACATATAAATAACAACTAATACACCAATTAATATAGAAATAGTTAATAATATTTTTTTCTTCATAAACTCATCACCTATCAATAATATACTACTATATCTTAACAAAATCTACTATTTAATTATCTCAATAAAATCTTTATAATCATCTAATAATTCTTTAACAAAAATAGACATGTTATTTTTATCCACCAACATATAAACATTATTCTTAGTTCTAGTTATCGCAACATAAAATAATCTTCTTTCTTCATCATACTTATATAACTCTTTATCAAACAAATAATTAATTATCTTATTATTCTTTATTTTACTAGGAAATCCCATAACATTATCACTTAGATTAATTAAAATAATATTATCACTTTCAAGTCCTTTAGATTTATGAACTGTAAAATAATTTGCATTGTTAATATCTATACCTTTTTCCACATAATATTTTATATCAACATTATTTCTCCCAATTATCATATAATTATCTTTACATAATCTAATTAATTTTTTTAAACCTTTTATTTTATTACTACAAAAATATATTTTTATAGGTTTATTATTACTTTTATTACTAAACAATTCTTTCTTAAATTGATACTTATTTTTACAAATAAAATTATTAGAAATATACAACAATTCTTTACTATTCCTATAAGTATTCTTTAAATACATTATTTCACTATCTTTAAAATACTTTTTAAAATTTAAAAATAATTCTATATCACTACCCGCAAATCTATAAATACTTTGATAATCATCACCAACGCACATTATTTTAGCATTGTTATATTTCATAATACTTTTTATTAAATTTAATCTAATTTTACTACTATCTTGAAATTCATCTATTATTATATATTTATATTTTAATTTAATCTTATACTTATCAACTAACTCTCTAGATTTTATAATCATATCATTTAAATCAATACTATTAGTACCATTAAGTTCATTCTCATAAATTTTATATATTTCTAAAATAAATTTAAATGTTATTTTATAAATACTCTTCTTATATAAATCATATATAAAATTAATATCATATCCTTTATTTTTAACTAAATTAATAAAAGTCAATATATTTTTTTTATACAACATAAATTCTTTACTATTAACAATTTCATCATATTTAAATTTTTTAAATAACAACATAATTAAATATTTTCTATAACTATATTTTACAACACTTAAAAAATACTCATTTACTATATATTCTAAATAATTATTATCATATATATTTACTTTATTATAATATTTATTAATTATATTTAATCCCAACTTATGAAATGTATAACAATCTACATTTAATCCTATATTACATAACTTATTTTTTAATCCATTAGTTGCCTCATTAGTTAAACTAATACAAAGTATTTCACTTTCTTTAATACCATTATAAATTAAATATTTTACCTTACCTAAAATAGTACTTGTTTTCCCACATCCAGCACCAGCCACTACTAACAAATTTTTATCACATTTAACACATTCTACTTGATATTTATCTAAACTATATCCATCTATATAAAATAAATTATTTTCATTCATCAAACCCTCCTAACTATATATATAGTGAAAAAATTTGCATTTCCTTTTTTTTATTATAAAATTTTACACTTTTATGTAAAATGTAGTAAGTATAATATGGTTTATATGTGAATGATAAAGTTAATTTTAAAGTTTTTTTAAAGATAATATTGTTTTTTTTATATTTATATGTGATATATTATATTTGTTTTTTTATATATATTTTTATTGTATTTTTGTTGTGTTATATAATATTTTGTATTATAATACTTGTAGGGATATTTAATTGTTGAGTACTTGCCTACTTTCATTTAGAGAGGAGGCTTGATTTTATGAAGAAAAAAGATTTATTAATCTCGCTTCTAATATTAATTATCATTTTATTAATAGTTTCTATAATGATTCTATGCATAAAAAAATAGTACTCAATCTAAACTTAGTAGATTAAAGTACTAAACACCATTATAAAGGTAGGTACTCAACCCACTAAAATTAAGTACTCCCTTTTTTTATTGTATTCAAATTTCTTTGACATATTCATAATATCATAGTTTATTTAATTATGCAATGTTTAGTTTTCGCTATATTGCAATATTTCTATTTGAAATATAGAAAAGTATATGCTATCCTAATAATAGGATGGTGTAATAATGAAAGAAACTAAAAAAATAAATAAAGGAATAATAACAGTGATAATTTTACTTATATTAGTTATATTAAGCCTTATAGGTTATATAATTTATGAAAAGATAAAAAGTGATAGAACCTTACAAAATTCAAATAATATTACAACATCTAGTACAACAACAACTGAAAGTAATAAATTATCTGACAAAGAAATAGAAGAATACTTAAGTTATGTACCAATAAAACCAGAAACTGACTTAATTTCTAATTATAATGAATATTATGATTATGATGAAGATGCATATAGTGGTAAAATGGAAAACATAAATAACATAAATGAAAAATTATTATTAGCATATGCATACAATAATGCAAAAGAAACTAATACTGAAGAAGAAATTACATCAAATATGTGTGGAGATAGTGTTAAATGTAGAGCTGATAAATATGTATTAGAATCTGATTTAATTTCAGAAATGAAAAAAATGTACAATATTAACACAATTAACTCTAAATCATTTAAAATTCCAGGCGGAATTGTTGAACATAACGAAAAATATTATGTAGCATTTATGAACTTAGGATCCTCTCCAATAAATAAAATTAATAAAGTTTTAAAGTATGAATTTAATAATAATAATTTAATAATATATGAAAAAGCTGGATTTATAGTTGATTTACAAGGAGAAATCTCTATTTTAAAAACTACAAATAAAAATGACATCACGAAGGAGGATCCATATACTAATAAAGATGATACTATTAAATATATAGAACAAAACATTAACGATTTTAATACATATAAACATACATTTAAATTAAATGAAAATAATAATTATTACTGGTATAGCACTGAATTAAGCAACTAAAAAAGTAAAGAAATAATTTTATAAATCTTTACTTTTTTTCTTTTGCTATAATATTAAATATCACAACTCAACAAATTCATTATTAACAATACTATATAAATATAAATTAACTATCTTATCAAAACTGTTTTCTATATAATTTTTATAACCATTTAATTGGTCGATATATTTTGGACTAGTCGTATTCATTAATTTATAATCTATAATATCAATATAATTATCATATTCTAACATTAAATCAATAATACCATGATATTTTTCATTGCTATCTTCATATATAAATTCATATTCTTTATATATTTTAGCATTATTAACATTTTTCATAATATCATTACTTAACAATTTATTTACATAATTAAAATCACTTTCATTTAAATCACTATAATCTGGATTTTTTAAATCAATACTTTCAAATAATTCATGCAAATATGTTCCTAACTCTATATTATTTTTAGTTATATTATCAATAATACTAAGATTTTCTTTACTAAAATGTTTGTTAATAACTTCTTCTTTTTCCACATTAATTTCTTTTATATTAATTTTATCTTCTATAATTTCAACATTATCACTAATATTATATGTTTTAACATTATTATATTCATGTGTCAAGTTAATTGTATTCAAGTCAACATCAACAAAATAATTAGATATTCTAGAACGAATAGAAATAATTATATCTTTAAAACTTTTATATTTACTTCTTATTCTATTATCTATTACACCATTTCCCTCTACACCGAAACTATCTTCAGTATTAAAATTACCAACTATAATCATTTTTTCCTTAGCACGAGTAACTGCAACATATAAAAGTCTAATCCTTTCACTAATATCCTCTTTTATATAATTATCTTTAACAATGTATTTAGTAATAACATCATCTAATCCCTCATTATTTATAGGAGTAATAATACCATATTTATTATCATATATTATTTTATCTTTTAAATCACTTAAATTAAAAGGTTTATCAAATCCACTAAAATAACATATATGATATTCCAATCCTTTAGATTTATGTATTGTCATTATTTTAACAGTATTTCCACTAGTATCTGTCATATTAATTTTAATTTGTTTATCTTTACTAATAATATTATCCAAGTAATCACTAACATCTTCTATACCATATCCAATACTATCTAAATCTCCAAAAGTTTTATATAAATAATCTATTATCATAGTTTTGTTATCTATATTACCAACACTAATAAATTTGTTAATAACATCAAATTTATCAACAATATTTTCAAGTATTTCTTGACTACTCATACTATCAATACTTTTAACAATTTCATTACATTTTATAAATATTTCATTATCCATAAATTTATTATTTAAAAATATATTAAATATATCATCATCATTAAAATCACTTAAATAACTTCTTGCAACTGATACAAAACTATACTTAAAACTAGTATCATATTCCTTATTATTCATTTTAACAATTAAATTAATTAAATTTTTTATTAAATAAAGTTCATTCTCATTTACTATATTTTCATCTTTATATAAAGTAGTAGGTATACCAACATATTCAAATATCTTTTTATATAAATCAAAATTAGTAGTTCTATCCATCAATATAACAAAGTCTTTATATTCAATATCTCTTAATATTTTTTCATCTTTATCAAATATTTGGTATTTATTATTTATTTTATCTTTTATATCTTTTGCAATAACAAAAGCTTCTATCTCTTCTTTTTTATATCCTAATTCTTTATCATATACATAATTATATATTTCTAAATTATTATTTTGATTAGTCTTTCCTTCTTCAATATATGTAGTATTACCAAATACCATATTATGACTTTCACTGTATTCTGCACCACCAATATAGTTATCCATAATTAAATTAAACATAATATTGATGTCATCTAATACTTCAAATCTACTTCTAAAGTTTTTAACTAAATCTATTTTCATACCACCATCATGCGCCATATATCTATCATATTTATTTTTAAATAACAATGGATTAGCATTTCTAAATCTATATATACTTTGTTTAATATCTCCAACCATATATACATTATTATTACTTATTAAATTTATAAAGCTTTCTTGTAAATCACTAGTATCTTGGTATTCATCAACACATATTTCATTAAAACTATTTATAAGTTCATCTCTAACTTCTTTATTATTCTTTACTATATTAATAGCCATAATACTTATATCGTTAAATTCATATTTATTAATACTTCTTTTATATTTATTTATCTTAATATCTAATTCTTTAATTATATTTATTATTGCACTAACATAATCTTTAGTATTAATAAGATTATTTTTAATATCATCTAGTGTATAATAACACATGTTATTTATATCTTTAATTATCTCATTTATTTCTTTCTTTATGCTTTTACCAAGTTCAGTAGCATTTCTTAATGGACTTAATTTAATATCATTTGAATTGATTCTTATAGAATCATAATCTGTAGATTTTAATAAGTTATCTAACTCTAAATAGTATTTATCAATATATTCTCCATCAACTTCACTAGATAAACTTATCAACAATTTTTTTATAGTATTTATTTTCTCTAACAATAAATTAGTATAATCAGTTATAATACTATTAATAAAATTATCATTGTAATAATTCTCTATATAGTTATTTAAATATTCATTTTTATTTTCTAACAAATCTATTTTACTATTTATATTAAGTATTAATTCTTTTAACTTTTTATCATCTTTTACACATAATAAATCAACTAATTTTAAAAATAAAGCATTATTATTTTTATAGTTTTCTTCAAATATATCTTCTAATATTTCTTCTTTTTTTAAATCTATTATGCTTGAATCGATTATACTTATATCGTTTCCAATATCAATTAAGTAATGATATTTTTTTACTATTGAAAGTGCAAATGAATCAAATGTAGTAATATAAGCATTATCTATATAATCTAATTCTTTTTTTAAATTTATATCATTTTCTGCTTCTTTTTTTATAGATCTACGTATTCTATCTTTCATTTCATGAGCTGCATTATTAGTAAATGTTAGTATTAACAAGTTTTTTATACTAACGCCACTTTTTAATTTTCTTATAACTCTTTCAGTTAGAACTGCAGTCTTACCACTGCCTGCTCCAGCAGATACAATTATATTTTGACCACATTCATTTATTGCAGTTTCTTGTTCTATTGTCCATCTTGGCATACTTATCACCTACAATTTATTATATCATGTATTTTACAATAAACTCTATCAAAAATTATATAATATTTTTTACAAATTTTAAAATTTATACAATATATAAAATGATATTGATAGTATTGGTAGTAAGTGTTATAATATGACATAAAAGAAAATAGTGTTGAAAACACAACAAAAATTAAATAATTGGATATAAGGAGGGTTTTGAATGAATATAAAAGATAAGATATATGAAATACGTGGTATTAAAGTTATGATTGATAGTGATTTAGCATTTTTGTTAAATTATGAAACATTCAATTTAAATAAGGCAGTTAAAAGAAATATTAATAAGTTTGAAAAACAAGATTATTTTGAATTAACTAATGAAGAATATAATCAATTGATATTCCAAAATGGAATGTCTAATAATGGTAGAGGTGGAAGAAAAAATAATCCAAAAGTTTTTTCAAAAGAAGGAATAAGAACATTAAGTACAATTTTAAGAAAAGAAAATATTAAAGAAATGATTGATAAAATATTAGAAAAGTTTGATGATAAAAACGAATTAATATTATCTAATAACAACGCTTTAATCTCAGTAAATACGGGAAATTCTTATCAAAATATGATATATGAAATAAGAGGACAACTTGTTATGTTAGATAGCGATTTGGCAAGAATTTATGAGTGTACAAACGGAACAAAAACTATTAATTTAGCAGTTAAAAGACATGCAAATAAATTTCCAGAAAGGTTTATGTTTCAGTTAACTGAAAGTGAAATTTTATCTGTTTCAAGGTTTCAATTTGAAACCTTGAATAAAAATAACCAAAAACAAGGTTTAAATATTAAATACTTACCATATGTTTTTACAGAACAAGGAGTAGCAATGTTAGCATCTGTATTAAGAACAAAAGTTGCGGATGAAATAAGTGTAAAAATAATGGATGCATTTGTAAAAATGAGACATTATTTAATAAAAGATAACTTAAGATTAAATTATATAGAAAACAAAGTTTTAGAACATGAAGATAAATTAACTTTATTATTTAATCAATTTAAAACAAAAAATAATCATTTATTCTTTGAAGGACAAATATATGACGCATATTCATTATTAATAGAAATACTAAGTGTTGCAAAAGAAGAAATAATTATAATAGATAATTATGCTGGTAGAGAACTATTTGATATATTGAGAGATGTAAAATGTAATATAAAAGTAATTACAAAAAATACAAGTGAAGAATTAATAAAAAAATATAATAAACAATATAACAATGTAAATGTAATACAAAATGATACATTCCATGATAGATTTATAATAATAGATAAAAAAATATTATATCATTCAGGATCAAGTTTTAAAGACTTAGGAAAAAAATGTTTTTCAATAACTAAATTAAATGATAAAGAAATATTATCAAAATTAATATCAAAAATAAATTAAAAAAAATAATAATTTAAGGGAGGGTTTTGAATGAATATAAAAGATAAGATATATGAAGTACGCGGAAGTAAAATAATATTAGATAGGGATTTAGCAGGTTTGATTGGTTATAATACTAAAGTATTAAATCAATTAGTAAAAAGAAACATTAATAAGTTTGAAAACAATGATTATTATCAAGTTAATCAAGAGGAATTTAGTATCTTGAAGTCACAAAGCGTGACCTCAAATGTGATTAATCATGGTGGAGTTAGATATTTGCCATATGCATTTTCTAGAAACGGAATTAGAATATTAAGTACAATTTTAAGAAAAAAAGATAGTAAAGAAATAATTGATGAAATATTAGAAAAGTTTGACGATAAAAATGAATTAATATTATTTAACAATAACGCTTTAATCTCAGTAAATACGGGAAATTCTTATCAAAATATGATATATGAAATAAGAGGACAATTAGTAATGCTTGATAGTGACTTATCAAAACTTTATGGTTGTTCCAATGGAACAAAAACAATAAATCAAGCGGTTAATAGAAATCGTGATTTGTTTCCAGATGATTTTTATTTTAAGTTAACAGTAGAAGAATATTTAGAAGTTTTAAGGTCCCAGTCTGGGACCTTAAAAACAAAAAGAGGTGCATTTTCAAAATATAAAGTAGGTGTTTTTACAGAACAAGGAGTTGCAATGTTAGCAACTATTTTAAAAACAAAAATAGCAAAAGAAATAAATTTAGGAATTATGAGAGCTTTTGTAATAATGAGAAAATATATTTCTAAAACTCTATTAAGCTCAAATACAATAATAGATAATCACGAAAATAGAATACAAAAATTAGAAGAAACATTTAATCAATTAGAAGTTAAAAAAGAGCATTTATTTTTTGAAGGACAAATATATGACGCATATTCATTATTAATAGAAATACTAAGTGTTGCAAAAGAAGAAATAATTATAATAGATAATTATGCTGGTAGAGAACTATTTGATATATTGAGAGATGTAAAATGTAATATAAAAGTAATTACAAAAAATACAAGTGAAGAATTAATAAAAAAATATAATAAACAATATAACAATGTAAATGTAATACAAAATGATACATTCCATGATAGATTTATAATAATAGATAAAAAAATATTATATCATTCAGGATCAAGTTTTAAAGACTTAGGAAAAAAATGTTTTGCGATAACTAAATTAAATGATAAAGAAATATTATCAAATTTAATATTAAAATTAAATTTATTACATAAATAAAAGACAATAATCTATTTATTTGATAAAATAAATATAGTGGTGATTAGTATGAATGAACTAATAAATAATATAAAAGACAATATAATTTTAATTATTCCAGATAATATAAAAGAAGAAGTATTAAAAAAAATAAGAGAATTAGATACAAAATTAAATATAAAAATATTCAACCTAGAAGAATTTATAAAAAAATTAACAATAGATTTTAATGAAGAAACAATTTACCAAACTATGCTTAATTATAGTATAAATTATTCTATAGCAAATCTATATTTAAAGAATATTAAATATGTTGAAGAAGATAATAACAATTACAAACTTCACAATCTTTTCAACATAAAAAATAATATAGACAAATATTTAATAAAAGATAATTTATTTAAAAAATTAATAAACAATAAAGAAATAATAATATATGGATATGACTATATTACAAAATATCAATATCACACATTAAAAAATGTTGAAAACATAAAAGTTATTAACAAAGAATATTCTAATCACAATCATAACGTTTATAAATTTAATACATTAGAAGAAGAAGTTATATTTGTTGCAGAAGAAATAAGTAAATTATTAAATAATAACATAGATATTAACAATATATTTATATCAAATATAGATTCAAATTATTATAAAGTAATAAAAAGAATATTTAAAATGTATAATATTCCAATAAATATAAAAGATACAAACAACGTATATCAAACAAATATAGGAAAATACTTTATAAATAATTTATCAAACAATATAGAAGAATTAATAAATTCCATAAAAACAAAATTTGATATGACTAACAAAAAGAATAATGAAATATTAAAAAAAATAATAAGTATTCTGAATAAATTCTATTTTACAAAAGATTATTTAATTGTTAAAAACAACATCATTGAAGTAATGAAAAAAACAAATTTAGAAAATACAAAATATAAAAATGCAATAAACGAAATAAACATTATAAATAATATAATTGATGATAATAAATATATTTTTTTGCTAAGCTTTAATTTAAATAAATTTCCAACAACAATAAAAGATGAAGAATATATAAATGATAATATTAAATTTGAATACATGGAAAAAAGTTATGAAATGAATAATATAAATAAGGATTTGTATTATAAAGTTATATCAAATATTAAAAACTTAACTATTAGTTACAAGGAAAAACATCTAAATGAATCATTCTATCCAAGTGTTTTAATTGATGAATATAAAATGAATGTTATAGATAAAAAAATAGAATATACTAATTACTCGAAAGAACTAAATAAAATATTCTTAACAAAATATTTAGATGAATTAATAAAATACAATAACAAAAATAAAAATATAAATCTATTATATTCCAATTATCAAATAAATTATAATACTTACGATAATAGATATAAAAAAATTAATAAAGAAAATTTATACAAATATTTAAATAATAAATTTAACTTAAGTTATTCGAATATGGATAAATACTATCACTGTGCTTTTCAGTTTTATATATCAAGTATTCTAAAATTAGATGAGTTTGAAACAAACTTAGGAAACTATATAGGAAATTTATATCATTCTGTCTTAAGTAAAGCATTTAGTGATAATTTTGATTTTGATAAAACAGTAGACAATTATATAAAGAATAACCCATATCCTGAAAGTTTTAAAAATAAATATTTTATAACAAAAGTTTTAGATAATTTAAAAAATGTTATAAAAACAATAGAATATCAAAATACATTAGGAAACATGAATGAATCATATTATGAAAAAAATATAATTGTTGAAAAACCAGGAGTTATTAACACAACATTTAAAGGATTTATAGATAAAATATTAAAAAAAGATAATAATGTTGTAATAATAGATTATAAAACGTATTCAATTGATATAAAATTAAATTATTTACCTTATGGATTATCTATGCAACTACCCGTATACCTATACTTAACAAAAAATTATGACAAAGATATAGAAACAATAGGATTTTATATCCAAGAAATTTTAAGCAATTCTAAATATAATAAGAAAGTTGGAACCACATTAAAAGAACAACAAAAAGATTCATTAAAACTTAAAGGTTATACAATAGGAAATGAAAGTAAAATATCAATATTTGATACAACCTATGAAAAAAGTGAAATGATATATGGAATGAAACTATCTAGTAAAGGATTTGATAGAAATGCAAAAGTTTTAACAGAAAAACAAATAAATAACATAATTAAATTAACGGATAATAAAATAAATGAATGTATAAATAATATTGAAAATGCAAATTTTGAAATAAATCCAAAAATGATTTCAGAAAAAAATATAGGTTGTGAACATTGTAAATACAAAGATATATGTTTCATGACAAATAGAGATATAAAAGAATTAGAAGAAATAAAGGATTTAGAATTTTTAGAACAAATAGAGTAAAACTATTTGTTTTTTATTTACGTAAACTACATATAGTTATTAACAAATATATTAAACAACTATGATAAAATTAAAATAGAGGTAAAAGTATGAATAAAATTATTAAATATTTTCTAATAATAATTAATTTATATTGCGTTATACTATTGTTTATTTATAGCAAAATATTATATATGAACTATATAAAAACATCTAATATAAAAATAAGTTATAATAACATTGTTAACGAAAATGATGAATATTTAATAAATGTAAAATACGTTAATCCTAAATCTAAATTATATTGTTCAATAGATAATAAAAATTGGATAGATATAAATAATTGTAATATCAAATTAAAAAAGGGTAATTATACTATATATGTAAAAAATAATTATATGACCATTAATAAAGAATATAAAGTTGTAGAAAAATATGAGGGAACTATTAAGAGCAATATAGATATGTTGGATGAATACTATTTAGCATTAAATGGTAATAAAAAAATAGAGCTTAAATTTAATTATCCAGAAGATTTTGATACTGGATATAAATGGACAATAGAAAATAAAGATATTATAAAAATAGAAAATAATACAATATATGGTTTAAAAACAGGTAAAACAAATGTAACAGTAAAATTAAATGATGGTAATAAGAAAACTTTTAAAATTATTGTGACAGATTTAATTACACCAACACATATTAATGAAAATAAACAAACATTATCTTGTAATAAATATACAGAAGAAGAAAATAAATTGTTAGATAAAATATTAGCATCGCGTGTGAAAGAAGCTGGTGAAGGAACAAGAGGAGGTGTTATTGCAGCAGCAAGATTTTTAACTTTAGAATTCCCATATAACATAAGCTACTTTGCAGAAAATGGTAGACTTAAAAATCATGGATTACAATCCACAATTGATGGAGAAGGTAGATTTTATCATAAAGGTTTGTATCTTTCTAGTTTAAAATATAAAGACTTGATATCAAATGCAAGTACATTAACAGGTCCTAAACCATGGGGGTGTTCATTATATAGTATTCCGATGCAAATTTATCAAGCTAACGGACTAGATTGTAGTGGATTTGTTACATGGGCTATGTATAATGGAGGATTTGATGTAGGTGATGTTGGAGCAGGAGATTATAAAGAACTAAATGATGAATTATCAGATCTAGGAGCACATAATAAAATTACTTTTGATTTTATGAAAAATGGCAAATACAAAGTAGGGGACTATATTGCAAAAAATGGTCATGCTGCATTAATCATTGGAATTGATGATAATAACATTTATACAGCAGAATCACTAGGAAAAGGACTACGTGCAAAAACATACGAAAGATATAATGGTATAGTCTACACTCCAATATTAGATTATATAATAGATATGGATAACATATATCCAAATGGAGAAGGAAATTATCAAATAATGTGGAACTAAAAAATACAGACGTAATAATCTGTATTTTAATCTGCATATTTACTAGTTAAATTAAAATGTTCTTCTAAAGTAATCCAATCACCATTATTATATAACTTAGTAGCCAAATCTTCACCAACATATCTCAAATGCCAACTTTCATATTTATAACCAGTAATACTTTCTTTACTTTTTGGATATCTAAGAATAAATCCATATCTCCAAGCATTTTCATTAACCCATTTACCTTCACTAGTATATTGGAAATCATCACTAATACTATTTAAATCAAAAGCAAGTCCCGTTTGATGTTCAGAATGACCAGGTCTAGCACTATAAGTATCAGCAGCAAGCTTACCATCTCTATTAACATACTTATTATATAGACTTTCTTGTAAACTGTAACTTCTATAACCACTCTGTATCCAAATGTTCATACCTAAACTAGCCATATCAGCTTTCATCAATTTATATTTTTCATAAGCATCAACATTTATACATTCACTACAATAATTTAAACCAGTCGCATCTTTATATGTATTGGTTGGAACATAATCTTTTGGTAACGGATAAGACTTATTTACAATTAAAATACCATCAATAATTTTTAAACCATCAGTATTATTTGAAACACTAACATCTTGTTTCTTTTTTGTAGTAGTTGTAGTTGATGAAGTAGTAGTAACCTGAGTAGTGCTTGATTTAATAGAGGTATTTTTCTTGGTTATATTATTGTCGACTTTTACTTGTCTTTTATCAATCAATTTAATTCCTCCTACTTTTAAAATATAAAAAATAAGAAAAATTATTACAGCAATCAAAACTTTATTAACAACATTTTTATTAAATTTGAATTTTGATTTAACTAAAGCTACAACAATTATAATAAAAGGTAAACAAATACCAAATAAATAAAATAAAATATTAAACAAATTTTTCATAAACACTCCTAATTATTAATATGGTGATGTACTTCTGGACTATTCTCATCTAGTCCTAAAAAAGTATAACCATTCTCTAATCCAAAAATTATAATTTTTCTAACACTTTCAATATTAGCCTTCTTTATATCGTGCATCAATACAACTGAATAATCGCGTTTTTCTATCTCGTTAATTACATTTTGATATATTATTTCAGGGTCTTTGTACTTAGTATCAGTACTATCAACATTCCAATCAAAATAAATATATCCTTTTTCATTCATAGTTTTAGCAATATCACTTACGACACCCTTATTAAATTTACTTATAGTATTACTACTTCCACCAGGAAATCTAAACATTTTAGTATAAGTACCAGTTTCATCCAATATTATTTGATTCATTTGATTAAAATCTTCTACATAACTATCTACACTCTCATATATTTTTCCATAATTATGACTATATGTATGAACAGCAATGGAATGACCACTTTCATACTCTTTCTTTATCATATAATGATAATTACTAAATTGATTAGTAACAAAGAATGTTGCCTTTACATTATATTCATTTAAAACATCTAATATACTTTGTGTATAAATACCAGGACCATCATCAAAAGTTAAATAAATTACCTTACCATTTTTAGGAACTTTACTAATATCACTATAAACTACAACTTTTCTAGAAATGGTGTTCTTATTTCCAAATGTATCTACCACACTATAAGTAACATTATACTCTCCATCTTTGTTAGTATCAACATTATTATTCACATTTATTTTATCAGTCATATCACCATCACAATTATCTACAGCATTATACCCTCTATCTTTATATTCGGTCCCATTATAAACGTATACAGTATTTCCTCCAACTAAATTTATATTAGGTTTTTCATTATCTTGATAATTAATATTTCTTATTACAGTTCTCTTATTATTTGAACTATCCAAAACTGAATAATAAACATTACCATCTTTAATTTCTTTAACAACTTTATTAGTTATATCACCATCAACGTTATCATAAGCCGTATATCCTTCTTCAATATATTCTTGATTGGGACAAATACTTTTCTCACTATTAACTAATTTAATAGTAGGACTCTCATTATCAACAAATTTTACTTCTCTAGATAATGTCTTTTTATATCTACCATATATTATATTATAATTCAAATAATATTTATTTTTACTCTTTTCCTCATGTTTGCTAACTTTAACTTTATCACTTAAATCTTTGCAAAATAATTTTATATATTTATTACAATATTCTGCACTAACGCCCTGATCTTTAAAAACATCACCAATATTTAGTTCAATATATATCTTACCTTTTAAATTAAAATATATTTTCTTAGGACCTAAAATTATAAATGATATTAAAAAAATTATTCCAATTAGAAAAGAAAGTAATATTATGTATTTTTTTTTCATAAACCCTCACTTTACTATATAGAATAATTAAATATTATTAAGATTCTTTAATTATTATAAATGCTCCAAAACATTCAATCACTATACTTACTATTAACATTAAAGTAATTGTATTATCACTTAAAAACTCTCTATCAACAATTCTATTTGCTACTAAAGATATAAATAATGCTACTAAACCAAGTATAGCAATTACAACTCCTATTGGAAGCAAACTTCTTTTTTTGTTATTTTTTATGTATTTAGCATTTTCCAACTTAGTAATATTATTAATTTCTTCTACAATAATTTTTTCATCTTTTTCTTGTTCACTAATACTATTATTGTCTATATCTACATAATTATTAGGAAATTCTGCCTTTTCTTCTAAATTAATAATATTTTCTTCAATTATTGTATCTTTTTTAGGAACTTTTTTAGTTTCTGTTTTTTTTGTAGATTTTACATTATTGTTTTTTTTAGTAGTATTTTTTGTACTACTAGCGCTAGTCTTTTTTACATTTTTATTTGAAGCAGTACTTATTGTACTTTTACTTTTTTTGGCTGTATTATTTTTACTTGTTTTTTTTACAGCTGTATTATTTGTAGTAGTTTTTTTCTTAGTAGTATTTTTAGTTTCATCATTTTTTTTATTAGCCATACCATATCACCTAATATAATTATAGATAAAAATACCTATTTTTTCAACTAAAAAATCGTAATTTTTAATTATTTTCATATAATTAATTGACTAAAAAAAAGATTTGTGTTTTATTATTGTTAGGAGATGATTTAATGAAAAAATATTTTAAATGTTTTATCCTTACCTTAGTGATGATAATGATATCAATTACAACTGTTAATGCAAAAAGTTCAAAAGATTTATTTCAAGCAGAAGATAAAGTTTCTATCGAAGATAAATTAGATGGAACTGCATTTATAGCTGGAAACGAAATTAAAGTTAATAACAAAATAGATGGAATTGGCTTTGTTGCAGGAAATAAATTAACTTTTAACGCTAATCAAGAATATTTATTTGGAGCTGGAAATGAAATAACTATAGAAAAAGATATAGAAAAAGATTTATTTTTAGCAGCAAATGATATTAAAGTTAATGGTAATGTTTTAAGAGATACTTATTTAGCAGCTAATACAATTACAATAAATGGCAATCTCAATAGAAATAGTTATATTTATGCCAATGAAGTTACTTTAAAAGGAACATTTAATGGTAATGTAACAGTTTATGCTGCTAATATAAATATTGAAGGAGCAAAAATAACTGGCACATTAAAATATAATAAAGATGCAAAAATTGATGGATTAGATAATACTATCAAAACTAAAACTTATAATTCTACTACAAATAAAATGACATTTAAAGAATATATTTATGCTATAGTTTCAAAATATGTTCACATAACTATGTTAGCAATAGTGTTGGTATTTGTATGTGAAAAATTATTTAAAAAATCTTTAAAACAAACAGAAGATTTAACTACTAAAAAAACTGCTATTCTTTGTGGAAAAGGTTTCTTAATATTAATTGGTGTTCCAATGGTAGCATTAATGTTATTAATGACTGGTATATTCTCATCAGTAGGAGTAATAGGTGGAATAATTTATGGTATTCTAGTGTATATTGCAAACATATTTACCGCATACACTGTAGCCCATAAATTAGATAAGAAATATTTTAAAAAGAATATGAATAGTTATATTTTAATGATAGTAGGTTTATTTATAATATATGGCTTAAGTTATATACCATATATTGGTGGATTTGTATCATTATTAAGTCTATTATTTGGTTTAGGTATATCAGGAAACATGATTATAGAAATGAAGAAGTATTAAAGAAGCATCATTTGTTTCTTTTTTTATACAGTAAATTTTGACTAATTTAAAGTGATGCTATTGACTAATTTAAAGTGAAAACAAAAAGGCCGCAATTTCTGGCCTTAAATTAATTATTTAGTAATATAAAATTCTCCATTATTATTAACGTCAATATTGACATTACTTCCGAAAACAATCTCATCATTAATTAATGCATTTGCTATTAAAGTTTCTATATTTCTACTTACATAACGTTTAATAGGTCTAGCACCAAAATTAACATCAAAACTATTTTCAATAATAAATTCTTTTGCTCTGTCACTTATAGTTAGAGTTAATTGTTTATCTCTTAAACGTAATTCAATATTTTTAATAATATTGTTAAGAATTTCATGAACTACTTCTTTATCAAGTGGTTTAAAGACTATAATTTCATCAATTCTATTAATAAATTCAGGTTTGAACGTATGTCTAACAGACTCTTCAACTTTATCTTTGTAATTGTCATCATTATTTAAAATATATTCACTACCTAAATTACTAGTCATAATAATTATTGTATTTTTAAAGTCTACAGTTCTACCTTGACCATCAGTTATACGACCGTCATCAAGTATTTGAAGCAATATATTAAATACATCTTTATGAGCTTTTTCTATTTCATCAAATAAAACTATACTATAAGGATTACGTCTAACTGCTTCAGTTAATTGTCCACCTTCATCATAACCAACATATCCTGGAGGAGCTCCAACTAAACGTGAAACACTGTGACTTTCCATATATTCACTCATATCAATTCTTATCATGTGTTTTTCATCATCAAATAATTCATATGCTAGAGTTCTAGCAACTTCAGTTTTACCTACACCAGTAGGACCTAAGAACATAAATGAACCAATTGGACGATTAGGATCTTTAATACCAGCACGAGCACGTTTTATAGCTTCACTAACAAGTTCCAAAGCTTCATCTTGACCTTTAACACGTTTTTTCATATTTTCATATAAATGAATTAATTTGTCTTTTTCTCCGCCAACAAGTTTAGCAACTGGAATATTAGTCCATTTAGATATGATTTTAGCAATAGACTCATCATCAACAACATCACTTAAAATTGAACGTTTATTACTGTTATTCAATTCTTCCAATTCACGTTTTAATTTTGGTATAACACCATGACGTAATTTAGCAGCTGTTTCTAAATCATAATTATTTTCAGCTACCTCTAATTCATAATTCTTACGTTCAATTTCTTCTTTCTTTTTAGAAATATTATCATTGATGACTTTTTCTTCTTCCCAATCATTTCTAAGTTGTTTTTCTTTAACTTTTAAGTCTTCAAGTTTTTTATCAATCTCATTAACTCTATTTTTACTTAATTCATCTTTTTCATGTTTTAAAGCTTGTTTTTCAACTTCTAATTGCATTATTTTTCTAGATAAAGTATCAAGTTCAACAGGAACACTTTCCATTTGAACTTTTATAGTAGCACATGCTTCATCAACTAAATCAATAGCTTTATCAGGTAAAAATCTACTAGTAATATATCTATCAGATAATGTAGCAGCAGCAACTAAAGCTTTATCTTTAATACTTACACCATGGAATACTTCAAATCTATTTTTTAATCCACGTAGTATTGTAATTGTATCTAATACAGTAGGTTCATTAACCTGTATCTTTTGAAAACGTCTTTCTAGCGCTCCATCTTTTTCGATATATTTTCTATATTCATTTAAAGTAGTAGCACCAATACAATGAATTTCACCACGAGCAAGCATAGGTTTAAGCATATTACCAGCATCCATTGCACCTTCTAATGCACCAGCACCAACAATCATGTGAATCTCATCTATAAATAAAATTATTTCACCGTTACTATCTTTAATTTCTTTTAAAACAGCTTTTAATCTCTCTTCAAATTCACCACGATATTTAGCACCAGCAACTAAAGCACCCATGTCAAGTTCCCAAACATGTTTATTTTTTAAACTATTAGGTACATCACCTTTAACAATTCTAAGTGCAAGACCTTCAACTATTGCAGTTTTACCAACACCAGGTTCACCAATTAAAACTGGATTGTTTTTGGTTTTTCTAGATAAAACACGAGTAATATTACGTATTTCATCATCCCTACCTATAACTGGTTCAATCTTACCTTCCATAGCTAGTTTGACAATATCACGTCCATATTTTTCAAGTGGTTTTTTTAAATTTTCTTCATAAGGATTTTGTTCCATAAATATCCCTCCATTTCTAATACTTATTATACTCAATAATTAGCACTTGTCAAGTGCAAGTGCTAATAGAATTAAAATACTTGACATTATACCAATTTATGGTAATATTAAAGTATAAATAACACTTGTTATTTAAAAAGGGGAGATTAAATATGAGTGCTGTAAAAATAAAAAAAGAAGATCTGATTAAAGGATCAATAAAAATAATAAGAGATGAAGGGGATAGTAAATTATCAGCAAGAAATTTAGCTAAAGTTGTAGATTGTTCTACTCAACCAATATTTAGATTATTTACTAACATGGATGATTTAAAAAGAACAGTATATGATGATGTTTATGAACTTCAAAAAAAGTATTTATTAAAAGGAAATGAACACCGAGTACCATTTATTGGAGTAGGATTATCCTATATAGATTTTGCTACAAAAGAAAAGAATTTATTCAAATTTTTATTCATGTCATCTTTTACCAAATACAATAATATCTTAGAAATGGCTGACAATGAAGACGGAAAAAAATATACAGAAATGATAATAAAATCTACAGGACTAAGCCCAGAATCATCTAAACAAATATATATTAATACATGGTTAATTATTCATGGTATAGCATCTATGATGGCTACTACAAATTCTAAATTAACAAAAGACGATATTGAAACAATAATATTTGATGCCTTCAAAGGATATAGACAAGTATTAATGAATAAAGAATTAAATACAAAATACAAAAAGACTAGCTAACATGCTATCTTTTTTAAGGAGAACAAATGAAAAAGAAAGATAAACTTAAAATATTATATGAAGATAAATCAATAATTATTATATCAAAACCAAGTAATTTATTAACAATTGGAACTAATAAGGAACATAATAATACTTTATATAGAAAAGTATCTGAATATGTAAAAAAACAACATAAATCAAACAAAATATTTATAGTACATAGATTAGATAAAGATACTAGTGGAATAATAGTGTTTGCAAAAACAGAACCAGTTAAAAGGATTTTACAAAGAAATTGGGATAAAACAAAAAGAAAATATGTAGCATTAGTAGAAGGAAAAGTCGCTAAAGGAGATACTATCAAAAATTATTTAGCAGAAACTAAAACCTTAAAAACATATATTACAAATGATAAAAAGATTGGAAAACTAGCAATAACAAAATATAAACCAATTAAAGGCAATAAAGAATATACACTATTAGACATTGAAATATTAACAGGAAGAAAAAATCAAATAAGAGTACATATGGAAAGTATTAATCATCCCATCGTAGGAGATAAAAAATATAATTCCAAAAAAAATCCAATAAGGAGAATGTGCTTACACGCAACATATTTAGAATTTATACATCCAATAACAAATAAAAGACTAATTATAGAAGATAAATATCCAAATATATTTGACAAATTAATTGTATAGATGGTGTAAAGTAAAAAAATAAAGTATTTAAAAATTAAAATATATGATAAAATAATGATATGAAATGAGGAATTTGTATGGAAGAAACAAAAATCTTATTAGAAAACTTGAAAGCAGACATTATAAAAGGCAAAGAAAATAAAATGAACCCAAATTATTTTCATGAAAGATTATTAAACATAAAAGCAAGTTTAAAAAAAGAACCTAATAGATATATGGTTTACGATTTTAATGACGCTGCAATAGATATTCAAAGTGAATATAATAAAGGGAATTATAGAAATGCAGAAATAGCATTAGAAAAATTCATGAAACACTATTATCAATCATTAGAAGAAAAAAAGGAGGAACAGGAAATGAAAGAACCTAATATAAATATAGAGGAAATTATAGAAAATATAGATAACAAAAAAGTAGAAATAATGACAGAACTACTAAACCCAGCAATAGCATATACTAGTTTTGAAATGAATGAAATATCAAAAAATATAGATGACTATGCAGAAGAATTAGAAAAAAATAAAGAAACGATTAACGATAATAAATACGATGAAAAAATAGATGAAATCTATGAAATAAAAGCAGATCAAGAAAGATTTGCAGGTATAGTAGAAGGACTTGAAAAAATCATAGGAGAAAATAGAGAAGATACAGAGTATTGGACTAAAGATGTAGAAAAATTCAGAAATGATTTAGAAAATAAATATGGTAAAGATGTTGCCAATATGTTATCTGATAAATTAAATGCTATCGCATATCATCATGACAATAAAGTTAATGTTGATAAAGATTTCAAAATAAATAGAGAAAAAGAAGAAGTTAAAGAAAATACCGAGCTAAATGAAACACCAGTTGAAAATACAACTGAAATGGACACTACAGATTCGAATACAAGTAATGATAATATTGATACAACTGAAGAAAATATAGAAGAACAAGATAAAGAAAATGAACAAGAGATTACAGAAGAAAAAAATGATAAAGAAGATAATAAAATAGAAGAAAATGAAAAAAAAGACGAACCAATAGAAAAAGATAAAAAACCTAAGAAAAAAAGATGTAAAGTAACTAATGTAAAAAAAGGTTTAAAAGATTGGTACAAAAAACACCCTAAAGTAAAATGGGTAGCTATAGGTTTAGCGTTATTAGCAACCTCTCCTCTATTAGCACAAGGAATAATGATGATAAACTCAACTGCATGGCACTTATTTGATGCTATTCCTGGAAAACCATTATGTGGACTTCTAAATAGCATTAATAAAGGATTATCAACGTTTGCAAGATTTGGAAAATATTCATATGTTGATTCAATTGGACAATACACATTAGGAGGAATTGAAGGAGCTCAAGCAATGTACTCAAGTATTGGAGCCGTACTTTATAGTGCATTAGGAGCATTAGGATTTAAAAGATTCTTAAAAAACAGAAAAAACAAACAAGAACCAATTAAAGAAGAAGACATTCCTAATGAAATACTAGAAGAAAAAAATGAAAATGCAAATACTGAAGAAAATAATATTTCTAATAAACCAGAAACAAAAGACAACGGATATAATAAAGGTCTTACACCTGAACAAATAGAAGAATTAAAATCAGAAGGATTAAAACCTGGAGATCCAGAATACATACAATATTTACAAAACCATGGAATTACTCCAACTAAAGAAGATTACATAAAAAAACAAGAACCAAAAGACATAGAATATGATTCTAGATTAACTGAAGAACAAATAAATGAATTAAAAACTGAGAATATTAAACCAGGTGATAATGAATATAATATGTACTTAAGAAATCATGGAATTGAGCCAAAAAAACAAGAAAACATACCAGAAGAAAAAACTCAAGTTAAAAATGAAACCCTTACAAGTGATGACTTAAGGAAAGTACAAGAATCACTAGCAAAATATGAGATGGAAATAAATGATAAAAACAAAATTATTAATAGCCAACAAGAACAAATCGAATATTTAAAACAACAAATACTAGAATTAAAAAATCAAAAAACAGAAGAAACTGGGTTAAGAACATTATAGAATAAAAAGGAGAATATATGGAAAAAGATACAATAATTACATTAGATGATGATACAAAATATGCATTACTTGACGAAACTGAAATAGATGGAACAAATTATTTCTTTGGAGTTAAATTAGATAACGAAACAGAAAATCCAACAACAGAATATGAAATATTTGAAGAAGAAATAGAGGATGGAGATACTTATATGAGTGCTCTTGAAGAAAGTGATTTTAAACAATCTGTTTTAGTAAATTTCACAAATAATTATATGTATATGATTGGCGAAATGATGGAGAACAAAGAAAATAAGGCTGAATAGTCTTATTTTTAATATTATAAAATGTTAAAAAATGTAAACAATAATAAAAAATATAGATTATTACTAATTATCATGATATAGTGATTATGAGGAAGTGAACTATGAATATAGAAGTAAACAACGTAAACATATTTTATATAATTTTAATAACATTTGTTTCATCGCTTATATTGGTACCTTTAATAAAAGATATTGCAATACATATAAATGCAATGGATATTCCCAATAAAAGAAAAGTACATAAAAAACCTATGCCAAGATTAGGGGGTTTAGCTATATTTTTATCATTTTTAGTAGGATATATGTTTTTTGCACCGCTTACAACCCAAATGATATCCATACTAATAGGAAGTTTCTTAATAGTTTTATTAGGAATAATAGATGATATAAATCCATTAAAAGCAACTACAAAATTATGGGGACAAATATTAGTATCTGTCATTTTAGTATTTTATGGAAAAGTATACATAAACGAACTATCATTTCTAGGAATGAATATAAATTTAGGAATGTGGGCTTATCCTTTATCATTATTTATAACAGTTGCATGTATAAACTCAATAAATTTAATAGATGGTTTAGACGGACTAGCAGCTGGAACAAGTTCAATTTATTTTATAACAATTATTATCATTTCTATACTTTTAGGTAGAATAGATAATTTAGGATTTATGTTATGTTTAATAATGTTAGGTTCTACATTAGGTTTTTTAAAGTACAACTTTAATCCAGCAAGTATATTTATGGGAGATACAGGAAGTATGTTTCTAGGTTTTATGGTTGCAGTTATATCATTACTAGGATTTAAAACGGCAACACTAACATCATTCCTTATACCAATATTAATATTATTTATACCAATATTAGATACATTACTAGCAATACTTAGAAGATTAATAAAAGGAGAATCAATTGGAAAACCAGATAAAGAACATGTTCATTTTCAATTATTAAATAAGACATCATCTGTAAAAAAAACAGTGGTAATAATATATTTTATAAATGCACTATTTAGTGCAGTATCAGTTCTTTATGCAATAGGCAAAACTAACATTGCGATTGCTTTATATTCGCTATTAATGCTAATATCAATAATATTTATATTTAAAACAGATATTTTATATAAACACGATAAAACTAGCAAAAAATAATATGCTAGTTTTCATATTGTTTGATTTATAATATTCTTTTTAGTACAATATTACTAGAAAGAAGTTGATACAATGAATAGTTTAATAGTTTATTTATTACCAAGTATAATAGGATTAAAAATATATGAAGTTTTAACAAAAAATAAAAATATTAAAGATATAATAATTAATTATTTATCACTAATACTTTTATCAAATTTTATTTTAATGATTATACTTTATATAAAAAATAAATTTGAATACAATCTAACAGAATTTATAGAATCAAACATGTCATTTTCTATAAAATACATATTAATATCTATAATTATAAATATTTTATTAGGTTATATATACAGTATTATAAATAAAGATGTATCTTTTAAACTTGAAAGGATTAATCAAGATGAAAAAGGAAAAAAGAAATAATATAATATGTATTATATTAACATTAATTGCTCTAATTATATTTTATACTTGTATATATATTAATAAAAATTTTAGTGGTGTTTCTTTTGAACAAATACTATATAGTGTATTAAATAGCAAAGGAACTAGTATTAATGCATTGAAAGATGGAATAATATTTGTAACTATACTTACTATAATAACATTTGTTATTTTATATACAATAGTTAAATTTAATCATAAATATTTAGAAAACAAATATAGATTAACAATAAAAATAAAAAATAAAACTTATTTAATAGATGCATTATATTTAAGAAAGAAAAGATTATTATTTTATTCAATACTTTTAATATTTATAAGTTTATATAATTGTTATACGAATTTAGGTATAAAAGAATATATTGAATTCCAAAATTCTAAATCAACTTTGATAGATGAAAATTATGTAGATCCAAAAGATGTTAATATAACATTTCCTGAAAATAAACAAAATTTAATATATATATTTGTAGAATCTTTAGAAACTAGTGCTACATCCTTAACAAATGGTGGAGACGTAGAAAAATCATATATTCCTAATTTAGAAAATATTGCACTAAATAATATAAATTTTAGCAACAAAGATAATTTAGGAGGGGCAAAGAACTTAAGTTTAACAACATGGACAGCAGCAGGAATGGTAGCGCAAACTTCTGGAATACCTTTAAAAGTAATAGATGGAAATGAATATAGAGGTTATGGTGAATCTTTACCAGGTGCAACAAGTATAGGTGATATTTTAGAAGATAATGGTTATAAAAATTATTTATTATTAGGTTCTGATGCTTCATTTGGTGGTAGAAAAGATTACTTTACATACCATGGAGATTATGAAATATATGACTTATATTATGCTAGAAATAATAAATGGATAGATAAAGATTATTATGAATGGTGGGGCTTTGAAGATAGAAAATTATTTTCATTTGCAAAAACTGAATTAAAGAAAATTTCAAAGAATGAAGAACCTTTTAACTTTACTATACTAACTGCAGATACGCATTTTTATGATGGCTATCAAGATAAGAAATGTAAAAAAGAATTTGATAGCGATTATGCAAATTCTTACTATTGTTTAGATGAAATATTAAATAACTTTATTAAGTGGATAGAAAAACAAGATTTCTATAAAAATACTACAATTGTTATATCGGGCGACCATTTAACAATGCAAAATGGTTTCTTTAATGAAGATAATTATACTAGAACTATTTATAATACCTTTATAAATTCAAAAATCGCATCAAATAATTACAAAAATAGAGCGTTTACTTCATTAGATATGTTTCCTACAACTTTAACTTCTTTAGGAGTAAAAATAGAAGGAAATAAATTAGGTTTAGGTACAAATTTATTTTCAAACGAACAAACATTAATAGAAAAATATGATTATAATTATGTTAATAAAGAAATAAAAAAGAAATCATTTTATTATGATAATGTAATATTAGGTAATTCATATTATGAAATGAAGAAAAAATAAAAGATTTAGGATATAATAATTTATGATTTTCATGCTTACTAAATTTATTAAAAACGATATTTTACATAATGTTTACACAGTAAAAAAAAATTAGAACTATAAAATATAAATTATGCTATAATAAATACAAAGAAGGGAAGATTACAATGTCGAAAAATAACTATTATAAAAAAATATCAACATTTTCTCCTAAAATAAATTTAGTTGGACTAACTGAAGACGAAAAAAGAATCATAAATGAATGGTATTGTTCTGGAAAACACATTGATTATGGAAAAAATAAATTAATAAAAAATATAATCAGTAAAAAAGCAATTAATACATTTGAAAAGGCTCTTTATCAAATAGGAATTTTTAAAAGCACTACACAAATTGAAATAATAAATGATTTCACAAATAAAAGTGAATTTCCAGTAAAAAAACATTACTTTACTTTTAAATGCAAAGATTCTAATGAACAAGATATAATTGTAACTCATAATGCAGGAGGCGGTTATGATAGCGTTCCAACACTTAATATAACAACTAAGGATAGTTTTGATATATACGAAATGCCATTTGTAGGTTTTAGTGCTCAACCAAGCATAAAAAAAGTAGATAATGAATACATACAAGGGTCAGATGCAGTAGCTAGAGAGGAATATAACAAAATATTTAATCAAAAAAAAGCAAAAGACAAAGAAGAAGAAAAAGTAATTATTAGAGTTCCTAAGACAAGTAATAATATTAACACTCAAGAAATCGAACAAGAAAAAGAAAATACAATTAAAAAATTATAAAACAAATTCAAAGACCAACAATATAAGTTGGTTTTTATAATATAACAATTTCTTTAAAAATAATAACAATTATATTATAATAAAAATATAAAGGAAGAACATATATGAAAAAAAAGATAATATTTACTGCTTTTAATTTAGATACAGGTGGAGTAGAAAAATGTTTAGTAAATTTAGTTAATAATTTAGACAAAAACAAATATGATATAACAGTTTTTTTACAAGTGAAAGAAGGCACATATTTAGATACATTAAATGAAAATATAAAAGTAGAAAGTTTAAATTTAACTAAAGTAAAAAACAAAATATTAAAAAAAATTATAAATATATTTAAATTCATAAATATAATAATAAAAAAATATCACAAATATGATATTTCAGTCTGCTATGCACCAGGTTATATACCAAGTGCTATAATAGGATACATTGCATCAAAAAATAATATTTCATGGATGCACACAAACTTACTAACATACATGGAAAACTATAAGCCTTATGAAAATTTAAATATAACAAATGAAAAAAAAGTAAAAAAATTTGTTAATAGAGTATTTTTTAGAAAATTCAAGAAAAATATATTTGTATCAAACGATGCAAAAAGTGCATATTTACAAGTTTATCCACAAGACAAAAATAAATGCTACACAATCTATAATCTAATAGATTACAAAACAATCATAGACAAAAGTAAAGAAAAAATAAGCATAAAAAATTCCAAGAAATTTACATTTATTAATATTGGAAGGCAGACAGAATTTGATAAAAGATTATCTAGAATAATAAATGCAACAGATAAGTTATATAAAGAATATAAAGATTTTCAACTAATATTTGTAGGTAAAGGACAAGATACACAAAACTATAAAAAACAAGTTGAAAAATTAAAATTAAATAATGTTATTAAATTTATAGATAATCAAAAAAATCCATATCCATATTTTTTGCTAGGGGATGTGTTTGTTTTATCAAGTGAGTTTGAAGGATTACCAACAACAGTTTTAGAATCACTTGTACTAAGCATTCCTGTAATATCCACAAATGTTTCAGATGTTAAAGATTTAATAAATAATAAATATGGTATAGTAATAGAAAAAAACTCAAATGATTTATATTTAGCCATGAAGGAAATGATTAAATCTAGTGAAAAATACAATAATAAATTTGATTTTAAAAAATATAATAAAGAAATAATTACAAAATTGGAAGGAATATTTAATAATGAATAGTTTTAGTATAATTGTTCCAGTTTATAATGTGGAAAAATATTTGAATAAATGTTTAGAAAGTTTAGTAAACCAAACATATAAAGATTATGAAATAATAATTGTTAATGACGGTTCAACAGACAAATCGCAGAACATAATAAATAATTATAAAGAAAAATATTCTAAAATAGTAAAATCTTATAAAAAAAAGAATGGTGGATTATCAAGTGCTAGAAATTATGGACTAAAAAAAGCTACAAAAGATTATATACTTTTTGTAGATAGCGATGATTACATCGAAAAAAATACGCTAGAAATTCTAAACAAAAATATATTAAATAATGAAGATATCATAATTTTTAACTATAATGCAATATATGAAAATCATATAGATAAAATTGATACTTTCATATCTAACATTAAAGATTTAAAAAAAAGATATATAATTTCAAAACCAAGTGCATGTAATAAATTATTTAAAAAAGATTTTATTTTAAACAACAATATAAAATTTATAGAAGGAATATATTATGAAGATTTAGCAACTATACCTTCATTAATAAAATATACAAACAATATAAAGTTTATTGGTGATTATTTATATAACTATGTTGTTCGAAATGAATCTATATTAAACAAAAAAACTTATAATAAAAAAATGGATGATATATTTTATGCTTGTGAAAACAATAAAAAAATATTATTAGATGATTATAAAGAAGAAGTTGAATACATATATATAGATCATTTATTAAGAAATGCAAGTTTAAGATTTCTAAATTATAACAAATATGATAAAATAGACAATGTAAGAGAAATTATAAAAAAATTTTTTCCAAAATGGAGAAAAAATATATATTACAAAAACTATTATAGTTTAAAACAAAAAATTATGTGTAATATAATAATGTATAAATTATACTTTATTATAAAAAAATGAAGTAGGAGTAAATATGAAAAAGAAAATACTAATAGGAACTGTAAATTTAGAAATAGGTGGAATTGAAAAAACGTTAATAGGACTACTAAATCACATAGACTATTCTAAATATGAAATAGATCTATTAGTGTTAAAAACAAATGGAGAGTTAATAAAAGACATACCTAGCAATGTTAATATAATTACTCCATATAAAACAAATTTTTTAAAAAGAATATGCAACAGTAAAAATGTATTTTGTAAAATAATAAATCATTTATTATTAAACCATTTTGTATCATTCTTTTATAAAACAAATAAAGAGTATGATACAGCAATATCATATAGTGGTTATTATCCATTTATAGATTATTATATAAAAAATGTAAAAGCTAACAAAAAATTAATATGGGTGCACACAGATTTAAGTACATTTGATGATAAATTTATATATAAGTTAAGATATGTATTTACTAAAAATAAATATAAATATTTTGATAATATAGTTTGTGTAAGTGAGAGTGTAAAAGATAGTTTTATAAAAATGTTACCAAAATATAAAGATAAAGTATTAGTACAATGGAATATTGTAGACATAAATAAAAATAATTATAAATATCCTAAATTAACTGGTAAATATAAAATATTATTCGTTGGAAGATTATGCAGTGCAAAAAGAGTAGACAAATTAATAGAAGTACATAAAAAGTTAATTGATAATAATATGGACATCACTACATATATAGTTGGAGACGGAGAATTGAAAAATCAATTAACTGAGTTAGCCAAAGAATTGAAAATAACTAATACATTAAAATTCTTAGGAAAACAAAATAATATTTTAGAAATAATGAAACAAGCTGATTTATTTGTTTTACCTAGTGATTATGAAGGTTTTGGAATTGTATTATTAGAAAGTTTACATTCTAATTTACCCTTTGTAGGAACCAATGTATGTGGAATAAAAGATGTTGCAAAAAAAATTGCGCCTAAAGGAAGTTATCTTATAGCAGAAAATAATGTAGAAGATATATACAATAAAATAGTGGATGCAAAGAATGGTAAAGTTTCTAAAAATTTTAAATTTAGTTTAGAAGAATACAATAAAAAATGTATGAAAGATTTTTATCAAAAGATAAAGTAAATTATTGTAAAATATGTAAAGAAAAAAAGATAAATTTGATTACTTATTTATTTTTTTGTATAATAAAGTAAGAAAGAGTTGATTATTTGTATGTTAAAAAATATTTATTATAACTTTAAAAAATATTCATTTCTTATGGGACAAATGGTTTCAAGAGATTTTAAAGTAAAATACAAAAGAAGTGTATTAGGTATAGTATGGAGTTTACTATACCCATTACTTCAAATGATAGTAATGGCAATTGTATTTAGTCAAATGTTTAAATTCAAAATGGAGGGTGTAAACTATTTGGTTTATTTAATGACTGGATTAGTTATGTTTAACTATTTTAGTGAAGCATCAAGTAGTGCAATGGGATCTGTATGTGCTAACTTTAATCTTATGAACAAAGTTTATATACCAAAATACATATTTCCATTATCTAAATGTTTATTTGTTGGAATAAACTTTCTATTGACTTTAATTCCATTATTGTTAATTATATTATTTTCGGGTGATGCAACTACACATTGTACAATAAACATATATTATTTGTTGTTGCCTTTTGCTTATATTTGTATGTTCTTATTTACCGTCGGAATAGGTTTTATACTATCAACTATATCAGTATTTCTTAGAGATATATTCTACATTTATGGTATCATATTAACAATGTGGCAATATTTTACACCATTATTCTATGATATAAGCATGATAAGTCCAAAATTACAAGTGTTATTTAAATTCAATCCATTATATCAATTTATAGACTTTACTAGACAAATAATATTATATAATAAGATGCCAGATAGTGGATGTTGGATTGCTTGTGTATTATCATCTATTATATTCTTTGTAGTAGGATGTATATTATTTAAAAAGAAACAAGATAAATTTATCTATTATGCTTAGGAGGTAACTATATATGGAAAAGATGATTACAGTAAAAGATGTTACTATGAAATTTAATTTAGGAATAGAAAAAGATAATAGTTTCAAACAAACATTTATTGAAATTTTTACTCCTAAAAATAAAAAAAATAAAAAAGAATATTTTAATGCATTAACAAACGTATCATTTGAAGTAAAAAAAGGTGAAGTAATCGGTTTAATTGGTTCTAATGGAGCGGGTAAATCAACTTTATTAAAAGTAGTTAGTGGAGTTATGAAACCAACTGAAGGAATAGTTGAAACAAGAGGAGCAATATCTCCGATGATAGAACTTGGAGCTGGAATGGATAATGAATTAACAGCCCGCGAAAATATATTTTTAAATGGAGCAGTAATGGGATATTCTAAGGAATTTCTTGAAAGTAAGTTTGATGAAATAGTTGAATTTTCTGAGTTACAAGATTTTCTGGATGTTCCAGTAAAGAATTTTTCATCAGGTATGACAGCAAAACTAGCTTTTTCTGTTGCAACTATAGTAGACCCAGAAATACTAATAGTTGATGAAATTTTATCTGTTGGAGATATAAAATTCCAAGAAAAGAGTAAAAATAAAATGCTTTCTATGATAAAAGGTGGAACCACAGTACTTTATGTATCACACTCACTACCATCAATAGAAGAATTATGTGATAGAGTTATATGGCTAGAACATGGCAAAATAATTGAAATTGGAAATACAAAAGAAGTTTGTAAACATTACTATCAAAGTCAGATGGGCACCCAAGAAAGAAGTGAATAAAAGTGAATAAAATATTAACCATAGTAGTACCGACGTATAATGTTGAAAAATATCTATCTAGATGTCTAGATAGTCTTTTGTATGATGAAAAAACAAATAAAAAACTAGAAATAATTGTTGTTAATGACGGAAGCAAAGATAATTCATTAAAAATCGCAAACGAATATAAAGAAAAATACCCAGATTCAGTTTTAGTTATAGATAAAGAAAATGGTGGGCATGGTTCAACTATAAATGCTGGATTAAAGATAGCAACTGGTAAATATTTTAGAGTAATTGATTCTGATGATTGGGTTAACATCGATGAATTTCCAAGTTACATAAATGATTTAGAAAAATTGAATTCCGATATAGTATTAACAAATTTTTCTAGGGAATACATATATAATAGTACTCAAGTTATATCAAAATATCCTAAAGCAATAGAATATAATAAAGAATATAATTTGGATAACTTTGATTTCAATTTATTAAAAAATGAATACTTTTACATGGCTACATCAACAATAAAAACAAGCATTCTAAAAGAATGTAATTTACATTTAGATGAAAAAACCTTTTATGTCGACATGGAATATAATATATTTCCATTCCCATATTATAAAACAATGACATACTTAAACTATGATATATATAGATATTTCATAGGAAGACCTGAACAAAGTATTAGTAAAGGTGGATTTGTAAATCATAGAAAAGATCATGAAAAAGTATTAAAAAAATTGATAGAATTTTATACAAAATTAGAAGTTGACGATAATAGAAAAAAATATATAAAAAAAATATTATTATTAACATTAGATTCTCATTATGTGATATATTGTTATTCACCAATTGAAAAAGATTTAACTAACATAATGAGAAAGGAAATAAGAGAATTCACAAAATATTTTAAAAATAAAAATACAGAATTATATAACGAATTCTTAAATACACAATTTTTTGCAAAAATAAATATAAAAACAAATTTTATATTTGCAGCAACAAAACACAATTATTTTACAAGAATAATGTATATAATACAAAATAGGAGAAAACATGAAGAAGATATTAGTAATTAGTTGGTATTTTCCACCAGTAAATTCATCAGAAGGCTTAGTAACTTTTAAATTATTAAAAAATAGTGAATATGAATATGATGTATTTACTCAAAAAAAATCAAGTAATTGGGCTTACAATAATACTGAAACAAAATTAATAAGTAATAATATAAACACAATTTTTTGTGATAAAAAAAATATTAATGAATGGGTAAAAGAAGGAATAGAATATTATCAAAAAAATCAAGAAAAATATGATATAGTAATGACTAGATCTATGGCTCCAGAATCACATGAAATAGGATTAGAAATAAAAAAAATTAACCCAAATATAAAATGGATTGCATCATTTGGAGATCCTATCGCAAATAATCCATATCAACAAATTTATAAAAGTGTCTCACCATATCAAGTTAAAGGTCAAGGAATGCTTGAACTTGGAATAAAAAGAATTTTATCTCCAAAAAGAATTTTACTTAATTGGGTATGGAATTATAGAAACAAAAAATATATAAAATATAATACGAGAATCGAAAGAGATGAAGTATTACAAAAAGAAGTATTTGAATATGCTGATAAAATTATTTTTAATAGTACATATCAAATGAACTATATGTGTGAAAATAATAAAAAAGTTTTAGAAAAAGGCATTGTTATTCCTCATACTTTTGATGAAGAATTTTATAATAAAGCTCAAAAAAGAAATGACAAAATAGTAATAAGTTATGTAGGTCATTGTGATGAGATAAGAACGCCAAAACAATTTTTTGAAGCACTAACAAAATTAAAAGAGCATGATGAAAATTTAAAAGATAAACTAGAAGTAAGTTTTTATGGTGACTTAGCAGATAGAGATAAAGTAATAATAATAGATAATGATTTAACAGAAATAGTAAAAGTTAGAAAAAATGTAAGTTATTTTGAAAGTTTAGATATAATGTCAAACAGTAATTGGTTATTGTTGATAGATGCTAACTTATCAACAATATTAGATAATAACATATTCTTTGCAGCAAAATTAGCTGATTACTTAGGATCTAAAACACCAATATTTGGAATAACAATGTATAATGGGCCAAGTGCCGATATATTAAGAGAAACAAATAATATAGTGTCTTCATTTAGTGTAGAAGAAATATACACGAATTTAAGAGCAATATTAGATGGAAAAATAAAAGGCTCTAATTATAATAGAGAAAAATATAATGCAAAAAAAGTAACTCAAGATTTTGATACTATGGTAGAAAATCTAATAAAGGATGAAAAATGAAAAAGATAAAAGTAATGAGTATATTTGGTACTAGACCAGAAGCCATCAAAATGGCACCACTAGTAAAAGAATTGGAAAGTAGAAAAGAAATCGAAAGTATTGTTTGTGTAACTGCACAGCATAGGGAAATGTTAGACCAAGTATTAGAAACATTTGATATAAAACCAAATTATGATTTAGATATTATGAAACAAGGCCAAACCTTAAGTGATATAACATCTAGAGTATTAACAGGTTTAGAAAATATAATAAAAGAAGTTAAACCTGATATAGTTTTAGTACATGGAGATACAACAACAACTTTTGCTGGAGCCCTAGCAGCATTTTATAATCAAGTTGCAATTGGTCATGTAGAAGCTGGATTAAGAACGTATGACAAATATTCACCTTTTCCAGAAGAAATGAATAGACAAATGGTTGATTGTATGACAGATATGTATTTTGCGCCAACAAAATTAAGTAAAGATAATTTGCTTAAACAAAACATAGATGAAAATAAAATATATATTACAGGAAATACTGCTATAGATGCTATGTCAAAAACCGTTGATAAAAATTATAAACACAAAGAGTTAAATTGGATAAAAGATAATGAAAGAATGATACTCTTAACCGCTCATAGAAGAGAAAATTTAGGAGAACCAATGAGAAATATCTTTAGAGCAATTAAAAGAATAACAGATGAATTTGAAGATGTAAAAGTAATATATCCCATTCATAAAAATCCTAAAGTAAGAGAAATAGCAAAAGAAATATTTGGAAATACAAATAAAATAAAATTAATAGAACCATTAGAAGTTTTTGATTTCCATAACTTTCAAAATAAAAGTTATATGATAATGACAGACAGTGGTGGAATACAAGAAGAAGCACCATCTCTAGGAAAACCAGTACTAGTTTTAAGAGATACTACTGAAAGACCAGAAGGAATAGATGCCGGAACACTAAAACTTGTTGGAACAGATGAAGAAACAATATATAAAGAAGCAAAAAAACTCTTAACAAATAAAGAAGAATACAACAAGATGAGTTATGCTTCAAATCCATATGGAGATGGAACAGCAAGTAAAAAAATTGTAGATGCAATAATATTAAAATTTGGAGGTACATATGAAAACTAAATATTTAATAATTGGTGCAGGAATTTCTGGATTAACATTTGCAAATTATATAAAAGATAATTATTTAATAATTGAAAAAGAAAATGAAGTAGGTGGATACTGTAGAACAATAAAAAAAGGTGACTTTATATGGGATTATGCAGGACATTTTTTCCATTTCAATACAGAAGAATTTAAAAATAAATTTTTAAGTAAAGTATCAAAAGATGACATTATATATAACGAAAAATGTACAAAAATTATTTATAAAGATAAAATAATTGATTTTCCATTTCAAACAAACATCCATGAACTAGATAAAGAAGAATTTATAGATTGTTTGTATGATTTATTCAATAAAAAAGAAAAAGATAAATATGATAATTTTTTAGACATGCTTTATGGAAAATTTGGTAAATCAATAACAGAAAAATTTTTAAAACCATATAATGAAAAATTATATGCAGTAGACTTAAAAGAATTAGACGTTGATGCTATGGGAAGATTCTTCCCATATGCAAACATCAAAGATATAATTAATAATATGAAAGAACACAAAGTAAATTCATATAATAATACGTTTTTATATCCAAAAAATGGTGCAGGAAGCTTTATAAATATTTTATATGAAGAATTAGATAAAAATAAAGTATTATTAAACACTTCAATAACAAAAATAGACGAAGATAATAGAATAGCATATTTATCAAACGGAAATAAAGTTGAATATGAATATATAATTAATACTATACCATTAAATAAATTTTTGTTATTATTTAACAATTATAACGAATTACAAAAAAAATTATCTTATAATAAAGTATTAGTATTTAATTTAGGTTTTAATAAAAAATCCGAAAAGTTTACAAAAGAACATTGGTTATACATACCTGATAAGAATATTAATTTTTATAGATGCGGTTTTTATAATAATATTTTAGGACAAGAAAAATTAAGTATGTATATTGAAATTGGATATAATAAAAAAGAAAATATTACAAAAGAAGAAATTGATAAACAATTAAAATTAACTTTAGATAATTTATTAAAACTAAATATTATTGATGAAAACACAGAATTAGAAGAATATGTTTCTATAATTATGGATCCTGCTTATGTACATATCAATACTGAAACAACAAAAGAAATAGATAAATTAAAAGAAAAATTATCAAATAACAATATATATACGGTAGGTAGATATGGAGCTTGGATTTATAATTCTATGGAAGATTCTATGTTAAAAGCAAAAGAATTAGCAGAAAAATTAAAGGAAAGAGAGACATAATATATTATAATAATGTATTATACTTAAAATATGAAAAATTATTTAAAATTATTAAGAATTAAACATTGGTTAAAAAACGGATTAGTTCTATTACCATTATTCTTTGGCAAAAGTATATTTAACTTGAATAAAATATCTTCTGTTTTAATTTCTTTTATAATATTTTCTTTTATATCTTCTATTGTATATATAATAAATGATATTAATGATATAGAAGCAGACAGAAACCATCCAAAAAAGAAAAATAGACCACTAGCTAGTGGAAAGGTTTCTATTAAAAATGCAATATTAGTACTAATATTATTAATGATATTATCCATATCATTAATAATATATATATATAATAAAACAACTAATATATTTATTATTCTAATACCATTATTGTACTTAATATTAAATATTTTATATTCAAAAAAACTAAAACATATTCCCATTATAGATGTAGCAATATTAGTATCAGGTTTTGTATTAAGAGTATACTATGGAGGAATAGCATCAAATATCGAAATATCTTCTTGGTTATATTTAATGATAATGTTTGGTTCATTTTACTTAGGATTTGGAAAAAGAAGAAATGAAATGAAACATAACAACACTAGAAAAGTATTAAAATATTACAACAAAGAATTTTTAGATAAAAATATGTATGTTTCTTTAGGATTATCAATAATAAGTTATTCACTATGGTGTGTAGATCCTTTGACTAAATTAAATATATCATCAAATTATTTAATATTAACAATACCATTAGTAATGATGATATTTCAAAAATATAGTTTAATAATTGAAGGAGATTCAGATGGAGATCCAATTGAAGTAATATTAAATGATAAATTATTGATTTCATTAATTTTAACATATATTATTGTTATGATGGTCATTATTTATATATAATATATAAAAAATTTGGTAAATTTAAAGAAAGACAAGAAAAATCTTTCTTTTTTATTTAAAAAAATGTCGAAATTTGATATTATATACATAGAAAAAGAAAGTTGGTGTTAAATGATAATTACAAGAACTCCATTTAGGATAAGTTTATGTGGTGGTGGAAGTGATATAAAATCATTTTATGAAAAACATGGAGGATGTGTATTGAGTACAACAATAAACAAGTACATGTATATAACTTCTCATCCATCATTTGATAAAAAAACAACCGTTCTTAAATATTCTAAAACAGAAACAGTAAAAAATATAAATGAAATAGAGCACAACATTTTTAGAGAATGTTTAAAAAAAGAAAAATTAGAAGGATTAGAAATTACATCAATTGCTGATGTTCCCCAAGGAACAGGTTTAGGATCTTCTAGTTCATTTACAGTAGGGCTATTAAAAAATTTGAAATGTCATAAAAGAGAATATATTTCAAAAGAAGATGTTGCAGCATATGCCTGCGATATAGAAAATAATGTTGTACACACTACAAATGGAAAACAAGATCAATATGCAGCTGCATTTGGTGGATTAAATTTCTATCAATTCAATAAAGATGGCTCAGTTGATGTTGAACCAGTTTTAATGGGACATGAAGCATACAAACAACTAGAAAAGAACCTTATAATGATATATGTAGGTGGTGAACATAAAGCTTCAGAAATTTTAGAAGAACAGTCAAAAAATATTGTTTCTGCAAAAGATAAAGAACTAGGTCAAAAGAAAATAATGGAAATGACTTACGATTTAAAAAGAGAATTAGAACATGATAACATTGATTATGTAGGAAAAATATTAGACGAAAATTGGAAAATAAAAAAAACTTTAGCCTCTGGAATAAGCAATCCACAATTTGATGAATGGTATGATAGAGGTATTAAAGCGGGAGCAACAGGTGGCAAATTACTTGGTGCTGGTGGAAGTGGTTTTTTCTTATTTTATGTACCAGAAAAAAATCAAGAAGAATTTAGAAAACAAATGTCAGATTTACCAGAAATGGAATTCAAATTTGATCATCAAGGAACAACTGTAATATTTGTAAATTAGGAGGAGAGTAGAATGAAAGTTTTAGTTACAGGAGGAGCTGGATTTATTGGCTCACATTTAGTTGAAAGATTATTAAAGGAAGGAAATGAAGTAATTGTTGTAGATAATTATACACTTGGAAAGAAAGAAAATTTAGCAAGTGTACTAGAAAACAAAAATTTAGAAATAATAGAGTGTAATATAGATGAAACAGAAAATTTTTGTGAAAAATTAAATGATTATAATATTGAGACGATATATCATTTGGCAGCAAATTCTGATATACAAAAAGGAGGTCAAAATCCAGATGTAGATTTTAGAGACACATTTATGACAACTAGAAGTGTCTTAGAGTTAATGAGAAGAAAAGATATTAAAAATTTATTTTTCTCATCTACAAGTGCTATTTATGGAGACAAAATGGGTATTCCTTTAAAAGAAGATTTAGGGGATTTAAAGCCTATATCTTATTATGGAGGTGCAAAATTTGCTTCTGAAGCTTTAATATCTTCATATACACATATGAATGATCTAAATGTAGTAATGTTTAGATTTCCAAATGTAATAGGACCACATTTAACACATGGAGTAATTTTTGATTTCAAAAAGAAACTTGAAAGAAATCCAAAAGAATTAGAAATATTAGGAGATGGAACTCAACAAAAGCCTTATGTTTATGTGTTAGATTTAATAGATGCAATAATGATGTTAACAAAAGATATAAAAAAAGGTATAGAAATATATAATGCAGGTGATGAAACATCTACATCAGTATTAACAATAGCAAATATTGTATGTGAAGAATTAGGATATAAAGACGTAGAATACAAATTTACAGGTGGAAATATTGGATGGAAAGGTGATGTTCCAAAATTCAATTTCAATTTAGAAAAAATTCATAAAGCTGGATGGAAAGCATCACATACTTCTGATGAAGCTGTAAGAGATACTGTTAGGAGTATTAAAGATTAATGAAAGCTGTAATTCAAGCAGGAGGTAGGGGGACTAGATTAACTTCTATTACAAAGGATTTAATTCCTAAACCCATGATAAAAATTGATGATAAACCTATACTAGAACATCAAATAAACAATTTAAAAGAATACGGTATAACGGATATTGTTTTAGTGATAGGACACCTTGGAAATGTCATAGAAGAATATTTTAAAGATGGAGCAAGGTTTGGAGTAAACATTTCTTATTATAGAGAAGATCCAAATAAGCTTTTAGGTACAGCTGGAGCATTATATTATTTAAAAGAAAATATAAATGATGACTTCATATTCTTATTAGCCGATGTATTTATAAATATTGATTTTGAAAGAATGATAAAGTTTCATAGAGACAAAAATGCCGTAATTACTTTATTTACGCATCCGAATGCACATCCTTATGACAGTGATATTGTTATTGAAGAAAAAAGTATTGTAAAAAAAATTGATTATAAAACAAATGATAGAAGTAATTACGATTATAGAAATATTGTAAATGCGGGAATAATGATATTTAATAAAGATGTATTAAAATTATTAAAAGAGCCTAAAAAATATGATTATGAAAAAGATTTAATAAGACCTTTAATAGAAACTAATAGAGTTTACTCATATATATCAAGTGAATATGCTAAAGATACAGGTACACCAGAAAGATATAATCTTGTAAAGGAAGATTATGAAAAAGGAATATGTGAACAAAAAAATTTAAAACATTTGCAAAAAGCAATATTTTTGGATAGAGACGGAACAATAATAAAATATATACCATTTTTAAATAAAAAAGAACAAGTGGAACTTATTCCTAATGCTGCAGAAGCTATAAAAGAAATAAATAACAGTGGTTATTTATGTATTATTGTCACAAATCAACCAATAATTGCAAGAGGAGAAAGTACAGTAGAAAATTTAGACAAGATACATAAAAAATTAGAAGTATTGTTAGGTCAAAATGGAGCATATATTGATAGAATATACTATTGTCCACATCATCCAGATAAAGGGTTTGAAGGAGAAATCAAAGAACTAAAAATTGATTGTGATTGCAGAAAGCCAAAAATAGGATTGTTAGAAAAAGCAAAAAAAGATTTCAACATAGATTTTAATGAATCTTATATAATTGGTGATTCGACATTAGATGTCAAAACTGGAATAAACGCAGGAATAAAAACAATATTAGTGAAAACCGGTCAAGCTGGAGAAGATAAAAAGTATGACGTAACAGCAGATTTTATAGAAAATGATATTTACGCTGCTGTAAAAAAAATATTAAGAAAGTAGGAGAAAAAATGGATTTTAAAAAAGCAATAAAAGAATATTATGAAAGAGAAATTGATGTTATTAATAGATTAAATTTAGATGAGATAAATGAAGCTATGAATGTTTTATTAGATACTTATAACAATGGAGGAACTATATATGTATGCGGAAATGGTGGCTCAGCATCAACTGCAAGTCATATGCAAAATGATTTTAACAAAGGTATAAGCGAATATACTGACAAGAAATTTAAGTTTTATTGTTTAAATGATAATGTTTCAACAATGATGGCAGTAGCAAATGATATAGGATATGAAGAAGTGTTTAGATTTCCATTAATAAATAATATTACAAAAAAAGATTTATTTATAGGAATATCAGGTAGTGGAAACTCTAAAAATGTATTAAATGCAGCTGAATACGCTAAAGAATGTGGAGCTAAAGTTATTGGGATAACAGGATACTCTGGTGGTAAATTGAAAGAGTTAGCAGATTATAAAATGCATGTGGATGAAATGGATATGCAAATTGCAGAAGATGTACACATGACATTTGATCATATGATGATGAAAATATTCTATAATTATCTAACAAAAAATGAAATAACAGGCAATAATATTAATGATAAACATTAGAAAAAGGTATAATATGAAAAAAATTGATAAAAAGATATTAAAAACATGTTTTATTTCAACATTAATATTCATTATAATTGCACACGGATACTGCTACTTTAATCTAAACTTTTCTCATGATTCTATGAGGGTTTGGCATTGGGGAAATTATGGAGATAGTGTACAATTGGGTAGGTTTCTAATTCCAGTTTACATTTTGATTCGTGGAAAATATTATTCTCCTCTAATTGTTGGTGTCTTAAGTTTATTGTTTATAGCACTAAGCGTTTATTTAACAGTAGATTTATTAAAATTAAAAGATAAGGCAAGTACTTTCCTAATTTCAGGTGTATACACTACATGCTCAACAATTACACTATTAAATGCAACATACATTAATTATACAGATATGTATTGCCTATCAATTTTACTATATATTTTGGGAGTATATATTTTATTTAAAACAAAAAAATTATATAGATTTTTATCTATAATACCATTTGTTTGTGCCACAGGAATATATCAAAGCTATATAGGAATACCTATCGGATTATCAATAATAATTATAATAAATAAATTAATAAACAATAAAAATACTAAAGAAACAATAAACGACGGCATAGTAACAATCATATCCATATTAATAAGCCTATTATTGTACAGTGTTTTATATAAATTGATTTTAAGAATTATGGATTTAGATGCAATAAAAAGTTATAATGGTATGGTAGGTGTTGGACAATACGGTAGTTTAGAAAATATTAAATATTTTTTTAATGAAACTTATAAAAGATTTTTTGATTACTTTATAAATCCACCAATTTTTCATAAAACAATTATAAAAATTACTAATATTTTATTATTAATTATAGCAATAATTCAAACTATTATAAAAATCATATTAAAAAAAGTAAATATAAAAAACATATTGCTAATTATAATATTATTTGCTATTTTACCATTTGCATTAAATATAATTTGTTTTATATCTAAGGGATTTGAGCATACTCTTACTGTATTTGCAATTAATTTGGGTTATATTCTATTTATCAGTTTGAATAATATAAAAACAAATAGTAAAATTGATAAAAAATTATATTTCTGCACAATTATTTTAATAGGAATATTTATTTGTTGCAATATACTTTATTCAAATCAATCTTATTTAAAAAAACAACTAGAATTCGATAATACTTTAACAACAATGAACAGAATTGTAATGAGAATTGAAGAGATAGATAATTATGAGGTGGGAGTAACTCCAGTTTTATTTCTTGGAGATATCAATAATGGACCATTATCAATGAAAAGAAACGACTTTGATTATAATGCAGTAGGCATGTTTTGGAATTTTAGTATAACATATTATAATACTTATAGAATGTATTTTGATAACTACTTAGCATATCCAATAAATATTGTTGATGAAAATATAATTGAAAAAAATGAAATGGAAAAAGAAATAAATACTATGACGTGTTTTCCTACAAAAAACTCAATAAAAATGATAAATGGAGTTGTAATAGTAAAATTATCATGACAAATATTAAAAAGAAAAAAATAAATATACATTTTTCGATAGATGATTTTATTACAACACTTGAGGACATAAGTAGAAATAATTATAAAAGTGTTTTTGATAATAAAATATTTATGTGTTTAAAAAAATTAAATGATACTTATGGAATAATTGTTACACTTAATTGTTTCTATTACAACTATGATTATAGTTTTTCTCTAAATGATATAACTAAAAAGTACTATAATGATTTTAAAAAGAATAAATGGATTAAATTTAGTTTTCATGGAATAGATAGTAGCAATGAATTAAATGATAAATCAACTTTAGAAAATTATTATTGTTTAATGAAGAAAAGTATAAAAAAAAATTACTCTAATCGTTTAACTAAAATATGTAGAATACACAATTATAAAATGAATCAAACAATATTAAGTGTTTTACCAAAAAAGCAAATATATTTACTTAAGAATAATAATGTAAGTAAAAATGTAAAATATTACAAAGATAATATTAGAATAGAAAATAATAATATCAATGATTTAAAAAAAGCAATGAAAGAAAATAATAATAAATGTTTAATCATGTTTACACATGAGTGGTGTTTTTATGATGATTTTGAAAAAATATATAAAAAAATAGATACATTTTTGAAATATTTAAAATCAGAGTATGATATTAAATTTATTTATTAATAAATAAAGGAGAATTATGAAAGAAAAAGGAACAATCAACATATTAAAATTTTTGTTTGCATTAGGAATTGTAGCGTTACACTCAGGATTTTTATTAGAAACCAAGTACGGCTTTTATATACATACAGTACTATTTCGTTTGGGTGTACCATTCTTCTTTATCTGTTCTGGATATTTCGTTGGAAATATAAATAAAACAAAATTTTCAAAATATATGAAAAAAATAATACCAACATATTTACTATTAAGCATATTCTATTTAATAGTAAATATGTTAAGATTTGATAACTTTACAGCAGAAAATATTATTAATGGGTTTTGGTATATTTTAATAGGTAAAAGCCAATCAATAATGTGGTATGTAGGAGCTTTGATAACATCAACAATTATTTTATTACATTTAAATAATAAAAAGAAATTGCAAATTGCTCTAATTATTTCATTAATTTTGTATATAATTGGACTTTCGTTCAATACATATGCATTTTTAATAAAAGAAAATTCTTTCAAATTTTTATATGATTTTTTAATACAAAAATTTGAAAATAATAGTAATGCATTTTTTCTAGGTTTTTTATTCGTTGGTATAGGGTACTACATAAGAAACTATTATAAAGGGAAAGATACACACAAAAATAAAATAAGGAATATTATTTTGCTAATAATTGGTTTTGCAATATTGATAGCAGAAGTTAATCTAATAAAAAAACATATAGATTTAGTTAGTAACTATGAATATTATTTAAGTCATTTAATAATAATTCCTTGTTTGTTTAGTTTATCCCTTAGTACAAAACTAGTTTTAAAAACAGACTATTTACGAAAAATTTCTACCTATATTTATTACTTTCACTATGCAATAATAATTTTTTTAATTAAATTAAGAGATAGCTATAATTTTGTCAAATTAAATAACCCAAAGACATTTTACTTTATAACAGTTGTAATTACAATTATTATATCCACTATTTTATATATAATTAAAAATAAAATTAAAGAAAAGAGGGAATGTTTAAATGGACAAAATTAAAAGAATAATAAATGTAATAGTTCCAATGACTATTTGTAATTTAAAATGTCATTATTGCTATCTATCTCAAACTGAATCTTTTGATAAAAACATACCAAAGCTTGAGTATGATTTAGATACTATAAAAGAATGCTTAACTTTACAAAGATTAGGCGGACCGTGTATGATGAATTTGTGTGCTGTCGGAGAGACACTCATGGCTCCATATATAGTTGAATTAAGTAAAAATCTTTTAGAAAATGGACATTATGTGACGATTGTTACCAATGGAACTATTGAAAAAAAAATAAAGGAATTTACAAAAATAAGTTCAGATTTAAAAAAACACCTATTTTTTAAATTCTCCTATCAATATCTTGAATTAAAAAGATTGAATATGTTAGATATTTTCTTTAAGAATATTAAACTTATAAAAGATAATAATATATCATTTTCAATAGAATTAACTGCAAATGACGAAAGCATAAAATTTATAGAAGATATTAAAGAATTGTGTAAGAAAAATGTTGGATTTTATCCACACATTATTGAATCAAGAAATAATAATGATGGCTTTAAAAAACTTACAAAATTGAAAAATAATGAACACATGAAAAATTGGAGAGAATTTGATAGCCCATTAATAGAGTTTCAAGATAAGATGTGGGGAGAAAAAAGAAAAGAATTTTGTTATGCTGGTGATTGGATATTTACATTATATCTACAAAACGGAAATATAGCGCCTTGCTTTGGTGGAGGTCCAATAATTCAAAATATTTTTGAGAATCCTAATGAACCAATCCATTTTAAAGCAGTAGGTTGTAAATGTCCATGGTCTCATTGTTATGCAGCATACGTACTATTAACGTTAGGAGCTATACCAGAACTTAATACTCCTTTATATTCTGAATTAAGAAATAGAATAGACAAACAAGGAAAAGAATGTTTACAAAAAGAAATGAAATATTTTATGTCATCTAAATTTATAGAGTCAAACGTAGAATATAATCAAGATGCTAAAAATATTATAAATTGGATTAGAGAAATAGATTTTAACAACATAGTAATGAAAGAAACAAAATATATGAACTCATTAGAAAGTTTATTGATAAACAAAAATATAAAAAGTATAGGCTTAGTTTTTGATGAAAAATATGTTAAAAATATTATAAATGTTTTTAAACTACAAAAAATAAAAATGAAGTTTTGTATTTATTTGGTAGAAAAAGAAACTTCAAGAAAAAATAGTTTGATAAAATCCAAACTAAAGTACATTACAAAAAAAATAATAAAAATGGAAAAAATACCTGTTATTACTCAATTTGATAAGCATCCAAATATAGATGCAATAATTTGCTTTGACATAAATAAATATATATCATACAAAAAAGATGGTAATAAAGAAAATATAATATTAGTTACAGATTTATGGAGGTAAATTAATGAAGAAAAATAGAAAAATATATATAGATTTATTAATACTAATATCTTCATTTGGGGTTGTTTTGATGCACTGTAACAATAATTTATTCAATGAGTTTACAGCCGACAAAAGTTGGAGTTTAAGATTAGTATTTGAAGTTATTGCATATTTCAATGTTCCTTGCTTTTTTATGATTACTGGAGCAAACTTATTAAACTATAGGGAAAAATATACTACTAAAGAATATGCAATGAAACGTGTAAAAAAAGTTATAATACCATTTATATTTTGGCTATTTATTGGATTACTACTTGCAATTATTATGTCTCAAGAAAAAATAAGCAATTTGAATTTTATTTATGTAATTAATGCATTCTTAACAAATAAGTATAATTATGCCTATTGGTTCTTTTATTCAATAATTGCGATATATGCTTCTATTCCATTTATAACTTTAATACCAAAAGAGAAAAAGCTGAAATACTATAGCGTGGCGGTTATATTAGCTTTCCTTTCTTATTCTTTATATCCATGGATTTCTACAACTTTTAATATTCAATTAAACACTGATTTACAAATTCCAATAGTTGGCGGATATATTCTATATGTTTTACTAGGATACATTTTAGATAATATAGAAATACAAAAAAAATATAGGTATATCATTTATTTTTTAGGAATATTATCTGCATTAACAAGATATTGCACAATGAATTATTATAGTTTTTTAAATGGAAGAGTAAGTTATTACTTTTGTGGAGCAATACTTTTTACCACCGTTTTTTACTCAGCTTCTATTTTTGTTTTATGTAAATATGTTTCGAGAAAGATAGAAAATAAAGAAAAAATTTGTAAATTAATAACAAAAATAGCAACTACAGCATTTGGAATATATTTAATACATAATTATTTTTGTATTTATTTACCAAAAATTTTTAACATTAACTTAAATAGTCTAAATTGGGTAATTTTTGGTACAATAGGGATATACATAATATCGTCACTTATAACAATTTTATTTAAAAAAGTACCATATGTTAAAAATATAATTCCATAAACAAATAAAAATTATTTTAAAATTTCAGATTTATAATGAATGTGAAAATGATGAGAAAAGGAGATAAATATGAAAAAAAGAAATGCAATTATGCTTGCTGACACAAGAGCATCATTAATGGGAAATATATTAATACAAATACAAGAAACAAATAAAGAATTATTTGATGAAGCAATAATTTATTATAAAACTATAACAGAAAAAGACAAGGAAGTCATGAACAATATAATGCCTTGTAAATTTATAAAATATGAAAGTCCTTTTAGTAAAGAAACTTCTGATTTAGAAAATTTTAAGAAATTTTCAGATCTAATGTTTGCAAGGTATCATATGTTTGAATTATTAGATGAATATGAAACAATAATGTGGATTGATACAGATGTTGTTATTAAAGGAGAATTAACAAGCCTAATCAACAAATCTAAAAGTACTGGAATGGTAGCAAACTTTGAATCTCCTGACGATTGTAGTTATAATAAAATCGACTTTGTTAAGACATGTTTTAAAACACAAATACCATTTTATGACATGGAAAAATATAATATGAGTTCAGGTTTAATTGTAGTAAATGAAAAACTAAAAACAAATAATATGCATACGCAATGGTTATATAATAAAACTGAAGAATATGCAGATAATTTGATATTACCAGATCAAGGAATTCTTAATATATTTATACAAGAATTTGAAATAAATGTAACACCAGCTGGTAATAATGGAGTATATTGTTTTTATCCTTCATATAAAAGAGATGATGAAAAAGCTATAATAGTTCATTCATGGGGAAGTAGGAAATTTTGGAACAATCAATATCTTCTAAATAAATATCCAGAATGGAAAAAAGCTTATGATAGATGGATTTCTTTAGGTGGAAGTAAATTAAATCAAAATTTTAATCCAATAGTATCAGTAATTATTCCATGTTACAAACCAAATATTGAATTAATGGAAGATGCATTAAGAACTCTAGTAGTTGATCAAACAGATGATAATGGATATACTTATGAAAATAATGAAATAATTATAGTAACAGAACCATTTGAAGTTGATAAAATAGAAGAATTAATTAAAAAATTTGATGATAATAGAATTAGGCTTATTGTCAATAAAGAAAGAATGGGAATTGCAAAAAGTTTAAATATCGGTATAAAAAATGCTAAAGGAAAATACATCGCAAGAATGGATGATGATGATCTTTGCAAAGAAAGAAGAATATACAAACAAGTAAAATATTTGGAAGAACATAAAAATATCGAATTAGTAACATCTGATTTTGAATATATTGGAGATATGTGGGAAAAAAGATATTCTTTTGAGGGTGAAATGAGTAAAGCATGGTCGATATTCACTTGCCCATTTGACCATCCTACAATTATGTTTAGAAAGGATTTCTTTATAAAAAATAATTTGTTTTATGATGAAACTAGAGGTTTTGTAGAGGATTGGGAACTCTGGTTAAGAGCATTTGATAAGGGTATGAGAGTTGGATGCATACATGAAATATTATTCTTTCATCGTTGGCATAATGGATCAGCTGGCCAAAATAATAAAACTATAGATATGATGAGAGAATTAATAAGAAGAAATTTCAAAGAATTAAACGTTGAAATAAAAAAAGAAGATTTACCATTAATTGGACCTTGGAATGGAAAAGTTTCAGATGAAGAATATAAGATTGTTGAAACAATATTTAATAATGCATTAGAACACAATAAAAAAATACATAAGTACGATCAGTTTGCTTTGGAAAAGGTTTTTAAATTAAGATTGTTTGAATGTAAAAATGGTTATTTAAAAGGCTTGTTTGAAAAAACAAATCTAAATCAAAATACTGAACAAAATATAACAAAAGAACGACCAATATATAAAAAAATAATGATTAAGATAGGAAAAATATTTTATAATCCTATAAGAAATCGTCTCAGAAATTTACAATATGAAGTATTGTCATCATATGACGAAAGATTGAATTTACAACACGATATGATTCAAAGTTTAACAAAAAAATTAGACACAATTAGTGCAAAAATTAATACAATAAATGAGACAACATTAAATATAAATAATAGAGAATATAGCATAGAAGAAAAAGTAGAAAAAATAAACGAAATAAACCTTATAAATATTTATAAAAATATGGAAAATTTACATAACAATTTATATGATGCTCAGCAAGACATTACTTTAACAAAGGAAATAACGATTTCAAATATAAGATGTAAGAAAAAAATATTCTTAATAGGTACATCAGAACATAATAATATAGGAGATACTTGCATAACTTGTGGAGAACTGTCTTTTCTCAAAAAATATTATAAAGATAGAGTAATAATTGAAGTAAGTACTTATGAATACGATAGTAAATTTGATTTAATAAATGAAATAATAAATGAAAATGATATTATTCTGTTGCAAGGCGGAGGCAATTTAGGTAATAAATTTTTATTAGAAGAAAATTTAAGAAGAAAAGTAATTTCAACTTTTAAAAATAATAAAATCATTATTTTACCACAAACTATATATTTTGATGATACACCTGAGGGAAAAAAAGAACTAAAAATAAGTGCTAATATTTATAATAATCATAAAAATTTAACAATGCTTTTTAGAGGAAATGACAGTTATGACTTTGCAAATAAAAATTTTATAAATGCTAAAAAAATGACTGCTATGGATTTAACTTTATTTTTAAAAAAATCATACGATTTCAAAAGAGAAAAAATCTTATTATGCTTAAGAGATCTTTCAGACGAAAGTGGCATGAATAATGATGAATACAATGAAATAAAAAAAATAACAAAAAAATATTGTGAAAATTTTGATTTTACAAATAATCTATACTTTAAAAACATTAAAAAATCTGAAAAATATAATGTACTTGAAAAAGAATTAGAAAGATTTGCACAAAAAAAACTTGTTATAACCGATAGATTACACGGAATGCTATTTTCAATAATTACAAAAACTCCATGTATAGTGTTTAGTTCATATAATAATAAAATTAAAGAATTTTATAAATATTACAATCAATTTTGTGATAACAAATATATTATATTCTTAGATCACGATTTAAAAAAATTGGAAGAATCAATAAAGATTACGCTTAATAAAGATTTAATAAAATACCCAGAGCTAGATAATGAAATATTTGATAATGTTTATAAAATAATAGAGGAGAATAATAATGATTAGTGTAATTTTGCCAGTCATCTCAAAGAAGTATTTAAAAGAATCAGTTGATAGTATATTAAATCAAACATATAAGAATTTTGAATTGATTGTCATTTTAGAAAAAAGTAATGAACAAATTGAGATTGAAAATATATTAAATAAATATAATGACAAAAGAATTATTATCATAAAAAACAATAAAAAATTAGGATTAGCAAAATCATTAAATATAGGAGTAGATAAGAGTAAAGGCAAATATATAGCTAGAATGGATTCAGATGATGTATCATTAGAAAATAGACTAGAGATTGAATATAATTATATGGAAAAACATAATGATGTGGACATTTTAGCAACTAATGCAGAATATTTCGGAAATGTTAACGGTCCATGGTTTAATGGAAATATTAGTTTTGAAAATTTAAAATGTAATTTATTGATAAGTAATCCTATTTGTCATCCAACTGTAATGTTTAGAAAAAGTTCTATAAAAAAATATAATTTAAAATATAATTCTAAATATATTTCTGAAGACTACGAGTTATGGTGCGATTCAATAAGTAAAGGATGCACAATTAATGTACTAGAAGACATAACTTTAAAATATAGAAAAAGTACCAACAATTTGACTTCGAACGACAAATTAATTAAAGCAAGAATAAATTCTGTAGTTAAAACTTTAAAAAAATACTATTTTAAAACACTTAAATTAAGAATGTCAAAATCTTCTATTATGAATATGCAAATATTATTCCCATACAATAAGAATAATACAAAAAGAGAAAAATTAATTATTAAAATTGTAGAAAAAAATAAAATTGTAAAATTCTACAATGAAGAAGAACTAACTTGGCAATTAGGATACTACAATATTATAGAAAATCAAAAGCATTAAATTGCTTTTTTCTTATTTATATCTTATAATTTATATATACACTTAAAGAAGGAGTCTAACTTTATGAATACTAAATATATACACTTCTGTTGGTTTGGTGGAAGACCACTATCAAAATTAACTAAAAAATGTATAGAATCATGGAAAAAATATTTGCCTGATTATGAAATAATAAAATGGGATGAAACAAATGTAGATTTTAATGAATGTCCATTTGTTAAAGAAGCTTATGAAAATAAAAAATGGGCTTTTGTAGCAGATTATGCAAGAACAAAAGCAATATATAATATGGGTGGAATATATTTTGATACAGATATGTTAATAACAAAACCAATAGATTTTTTAAGAAATGAAGAAACATTTTTAGGATTAGAAGATTCATTCATGGTAAATTCTGCAGTATGGGGTGCAAGTAAACCTAAAACATATTTTGCAAAAAGAATGTTAGACTTTTATCAAAGTCAAGAACATTTTGACATAAATAATTTATTTAAAATGTCTATACCAAGAATAATGACTAGAATATTAAATGAATTAGGACTAGACCATTTATCAAATGAAATACAACATTTACCACATAATATAACTATCTATCCTAGAGAATATTTTTATCCTTTGTCATTTAACTTTAAAGAAAATTTATTTACAGAAAATACCTGTATGATTCATTACTTTGATGCTAGTTGGTTTGGAAAAAAAGAAAAATTTAAAATCTTTTTAAACAGAAAATTTGGAGAAAAAACAGTTGATAAACTAAACAAAACTTATAAAAGTATTAGACATTTAGGTGGAATTGTAATTAGAAAATTTTTATACAAACCTGCAAAATATTTCAAATATACTTACTTAAATGGTGGAAAATACAAACGTGATATTGAAGTAGGAATAGAAGCGTTAAAAAAGATTAATAATGATTATATAGTTATGCACAATCCAGATTGGTTAGGAATAACTAGTGCAACAATAGAATTGTTTGATAATAATAGAGTACCATGTGGAGAATTCTTTAGAAAAAGAGACATAAGAAAATTTGGTGACTTAATATTAGAACAAAACATAACACAAGTTATTTTTAGTGCAATGTGCTTAGGGTGGAAAGAATTAGCATACTATTTAAAAAAGAAAAATCCAAATATAAAAATAAAATGTTTCTGGCATGGAAGTATCTCACAAGTATCAGAACCATATGGCTGGGAAAGAAATTTAGAACTTATAGATATGGCTAAAGATGGAACATTAACAACTTTTGGCACATGTAAAGAATCATTAATAAAATTTTATGAAAATTTAGGAATAGATGTTAGTTTTATTAGAAACAATGTTATACTTCCTAAAAAAATAAATCATAAAGAACCAGATAAATTAGTGATAGGATTATATGCTGCAAAAAAAGACGATTGGAGAAAAAACTTATTCGCACAAATTGCAGCGGTATCATTAATAAAAAATGCTACAATTGACATAATTCCAATGGATTATGAAGCAGCATCATTCGCAAGCAATTTAGGATTGAAAGTCACTGGATTAGATAAAGCAATTCCCAGAAATGAACTATTAGATAGAATGTCTAAAAACACATTAAACTTATATGTCACATTTTCAGAATGCGCTCCAATGTTACCATTAGAGTCATTTGAAACAGACACTATATGTTTAACAGGAAACAATCATCATTATTTTAAAAATACTGAATTAGAAAAATATTTAGTTGTTAATAACGAAGAAAGTCCAGTAGAGATTTTCAAAAAAATAAAATTATGCTTAAAAAACAAAGAAGAAATATTAAAACTTTATAAATCATGGAAGAAAGAAAATGATAAATTAAGTATACAAAGTGTAAAAGAATTCATAGAAAAGTGAGGCTAATATGATAGAACAATTAGAAAATTATAAAAATAAACAAGAAATAGTATTATTACCTCGCTTTGATTTAGATTTAAAAGACAGTATAGAATATACTTTAAAAAATGTAATAGAAATAGACAAAGTTGAAGAAGATAATAAAATAATAGAATTAATAAATAATTCTAAAATAAAAAAAATATATCTAGTTGGTAATAATGATTTTTATAGATTCATTTTACCAAGATTAAAAAAAGAAATAACTGTATGTTGGATATTTAGAGATTCATTCTCTAGCTTATCCAATCCAGGTACTAGATATTACTTAGAATGTATATTTGAATATATTGACAGATGTCTTATAGAAACGATAGGATGTATAAATGAAGATACACTTACAGTATTTGAAAATTCTGGATATAATTGTGAATTAATTAACTTAAATGTTAAAAGTAAAAAAGCAAAATATAAAGATTCAAATTCCATAGGAATACTAAGTAATGATTTTGATCCAAATAATAACTTTTATAATCAATTAGCAGCATTAACTTTTGTAGAATATGATGTTTGTAAATTTAAATATGTTATGAAAGCGACAAAAAACTTTATGGTATTCTTTAAACTAAATTGCAAAAAAGAAACAAACATAGATGAAGTAATGAAAGATAATTTCGTAAATTTATACATAAATTTTACAAATACAAACATAGAATTAATCAAAAAAAGTTTCAATTTAGGAATACCATGTTTAGTAGGAAATACAACATATTTTGATAATAATAAATATCTAAAAGAACATTTAGTAGTAAAATCAGATGATGATATAAATGAAATAGCAGACAAAATAAATTTTGTTAAAAATAATAGAGAAAAAATAATGAATGAATATTCAAAACTGGAATGCCTATAATGGCATTTTTATTTGTAAAAATATGTTATATAAAGTATACTATATATAGGTGATTAAAAGTGACAAAAAAAATATTTAAATATAGTAGTGTAGTAATAATGTCTTTAATAATGTTATATTCAATTATACTTTCAATAATAGGTATGAACACAAAAACAATTACATTTACAGCAGATAAAAAAATAGAATTAAACGATATATTTATTGATGGAATATTTGAAGATTTAAATGATTATAATTTAGAAAAAATAAATGACAGCTATTATTTTGAAACATTAAGTGTTAAATATTCCAATACTAGTCAACTTTTACTAAGTGTAAAATGCAATAACGAACCAGTTGAAATATATTATAATAATGAAAATAAAACATTATGCACAAACAGTAATGAAGAATTAGATGGTGTATATCTAAATGACGGTTTAAAGAGTCAATTTATAAATTATATTAAACAAAAAGACCACTTATTAACAAATCTATTTCTTTTAATAAGTTTAATTGCTTTTAATTTAATAACATTTAATATATTATCTAAAATAATAAATTTAATGAAAAATAATAAATTATCTATCAAAAATATAGTATTAAGCATTATGTTATTATTTATATCTTATTTATTCTCATTTAGTGTAATTATGAGTTATTTTAAATCATTTGCATTAATTCCATTAGGTTTAATACTCCTATATATATTATATAAAATAAAAGATACATTAAAAAATAATTTAGAAAACGCATTTATAATTATCGGAACAATTTGTGGCTTAACAATGTTATTTGCAATACCACCTATGCACGTTCCAGATGAACAAAATCATTTTATAAAAGCATATGCTGTTTTAAAAAATAATAATAAAATAGAATTTGCAAACGATGGAGCTGTGTACTTAACTCTACCAACTAATGTAAATTATTTTGTTAAAAACTATTCTGATGCAACTTTAAAATATGATGCAAAATATTATCCAACAACATATATATCTAATTTATTTAAACAAGCAAATTCTTATAAAGAAGTAAAAAGAAATTTTTATTCTCAATATCGAGCAAAATTTACTGCATATATACCAGCAATATTAACTTGTTTTATTTGTAGAATTTTACATTTTTCTCCAATGATAATGTTTTATTGCTGTCGTTTCATAAATTTACTAATATTTTTAGTAGCAGGATATTATGTTATAAAAAAAGTGCCGAAGTTTAAACGTCTATTTATGTTATGTTCACTATTACCAATTACACTACATCAAGCAATAGGAATAAATCAAGACTCTATAAATAACACATTATTTATAGTATTATTATATATAATAATACGCTTAATATATGACAAAGATTACGTTTTAGACAAGAAAAGATTAGCTATACTTAGTTTGTTATCTATACTATTAACTTGCTGTAAAACTATATATGTTGCCATAATCGGATTACTAATACTTGTACCAAAAGATAAAATTAAACTAAAAGTTAATAATAAATTTATAGATAAAATAAAAATACCGTTATTTATTTTAATAGATTTAATAATCTGTTATATATTTTATAAATATGTAAGAATAAAAACAAACACACCAATAACAGTGGTAGGCTACAATAATTATTATTCAATACAAGATGCTTTAAATGATCCAATTCGTTTTTTAAGAATAATAAAAAATACTTTAATAGATAGATTTTCATTAGATTTTTTCCGAGGCTTACATGATGGATTTGGCTGGTCTTCAATTTGGTCAAAAGATATAATAAGAGATTTTAATGGTTTTATATATGGAATTTTAATTTTTACAGCAATTGATAACAAAGATAAAATTACTAAATATCATCATATATTAAATATTTTACTTGTATTAGTTTTAACAGCTTGTCTATATTATGCAATGTTATTTGGCTGGTCAGCAAAAAATGTTAATTCTATAGACGGATTACAACCAAGATATTTTATACCAATAGTGTATTTATTATATATGGAACTAAGCTCATTAAAAATTATTAGCATAAATGAAAAATACAAAAATAATATATTTATTACATTAATTATTTTAGGATTATTATTATCACTAAGTTCAATAATTAATGGATTTATATAAAAATATAGGAGTATACATGATAAAAAGATTATTAAAAAAAGAAAATATTTTGATGTTTATAATATATATTATAAGTTTGTTTTGGCTATCACAAAAAATATTAAATGAAATATCAAACAAAAAAATACAAATTCTATTATTAGGAGTAGCAATATTATCAACAATTGCAATGTTTTTTCTACTACATATTCCGGAAAAAAAATATAGCGAACATAAAACATTTTTCATTATTGGTCTAACTATAGGACTATTATACACAATATTTATTCCTGCAATACAAGGAGCTACTGATGAACTTCCACACATATTAAGAACTTATCAAATAACAGCAGGTGATATTATTGTTAAAAATCCGGATAATAATGAAACAGAAATGCCAGAAGAACTATATAATTTTTCACAATATTTAGTATCATTAAATATACGATATTCTAAAGAAAATTTATTTAAAAGTGTAGATTATAATAACAAAGTAAATATTAACAATGTAGATGTGGCAACAGGAAATTCTCCAATACTTTATATACCACAAATAATTGGTATGGAAATATCAAAAATTGCACATCTAAGTCCAGTTATGACACTTATATTGGTAAGATTATGTAATTTTATTATATGGCTTTTATTAACTACACAAGCTATCAAATTATTTCCGATTCATAAAAAAACATTGAGTATATTTTTTATCGCACCAGCAGTATTGTCATTGGTAAGTACAACCAATATGGATGCACTGCCTTTAGCAACTATAACATTATTTTTTGCATATATATTCAAATATAAATATACAGAAGAAAAAATAGTAAATAAAGATAAAATAATATTGTTAATATTAAGTTTAATATTTAGTACATATAAATTGTTCTATCCACTATTATTAATTACAATTACTTTTATTCCAGAAAAATGTTTTAAAAACAAAAAAGATAAAAATATATTTGTAATAATTATTTTACTATTAAGTTTAGGATTAGATTTCTTATGGTATAAACTATCTATGTCTGCTTCTTCGATAGTAGGAGACACATTAGGTGCAGAACAAATGAACTTAATATTAAAAAAACCTATTTATTATTGCTATGTATTGCTAAATACCTATTTAAATAATTTTTACTATTACATAACAAATCTTTTTGCTGGGTCAGAAATGTGTTATCAATATGCTGAAATCCCTAGTATTTTCATAATATCTTATATTGTATTATTTATTTACACTTTATTTAATTCAGAGAAAAATAATATAAATTTTAAGAAAAAAGAAATAGCAATTATTTTAATAATGTTTTTTACAATAATTGTTTTAGCATCAACATCACTATATATAGGATGGACTGTAAAATTGGCCGGTGTTGGACATGATGAAATTTTAGGAATTCAATCAAGATACTACTTCGCATTTGTTCCATTATTTGTTTTATTATATAAAAATAAAAAAAGAAAATTTAACAATATTGTTTTTAAATATATAATTATGTTAAATATGATTATGTTAATAACTACAATCACATCTGTAGTTATTGGAATAATGAAGTTAGTATAAAAGGAGTTAAACAAAATGAAAAAAATGACGGAAAAAGAATGTAAAAAGGTTATGCTCGATATCTTAGATTACATAGACAAAATATGTAGAAAAAATAACATAAAATATAGTTTGTTTTGTGGGTCTTTAATCGGAACAATTAGACACAAAGGAATTATACCTTGGGATGATGATATAGATATAATTTTACTAAAAGAAGAATATGACAAATTAGTTAAAATATTAGAAAAAGAAAATACATATTATAAAATAATTTCTTATGAAAACACAAAAGGATATTATGCACCATTCATTAAGGTTGTTGATACAAGAACTAAAATTAAACAAAATAATATGGATGATATAAATGACTATGGAATTTTTATTGATATATTTTGTTATAATAATTTCCCAGATAAAGGAGGAAAATTACTTTATAAGAAAATAATATTTTATAAATGCTTAATTGGTGGATTAATGTTAAATAATTCTGATAAAAAAGATAAATTATATTTATTAAGAAAAATAAGAAAATTTTTTGTAGAAAAAGTTTTAAGTCCAAATTTTATAATAAAAAGATATAATAAATTATGCAATAAAAATAATAACAAGAAATGTAATAGATTGTTATCAAACTGGCCAGAAATTTATAACTCATTAGAAAAAGAAATTGCTTATAAAGATGATTATAAAGAATATATAGATGTCGAATTTGATGGATTAACAGTAATGGCAACTAAAAAATATGATGAAGTTCTTACAAGATACTTCGGTGATTATATGACACCTCCACCTGTAGAGAAAAGAATTAATCATGGTTTTGATGCATATTGGAGAGATAAAAAATGAGAAAAAAGAAATCACTATTAAATATAATTAGTTCATTAGGTTCTTATTTTGTCACTTCAATTTTTACTTTAATAACTCAAGCTTTCATAGTAAAAATACTTGGTATAGAATACAGTGGAATAAATGGATTATTTACAAACGTAATTACTATGTTATCAGTTGCAGAGTTAGGAATTGGAGAAACTATAATATTTAAATTATATGAACCTATCGCAGAAAAAGATACTGAAAAAATAAAATCATGGATGGATTTTTATAAATTATGTTATAGATATGTTGCAATAGGAGTGACAATAATAGGTCTATTAATTATACCTATCTTACCAGTAATGGTAGGTAAAGTATCAATAAAAGATAATATTACACTACTGTATTTAATTACATTAATAGATTGTATATTTTCCTATGTAATGACATATAAAAGGTCCTTACTATATGCAGATCAAAAAAATTATATAATAATGAATGTTCATATGGGATATATGGCATTTATGAATATTACTCAAATAATTGTATTAGTATTATTTAAAGATTATGTAATATATTTATCTGTAAAAATAATATATAGAATTCTAGAAAATTTAATATTAAATATTTATGTTAATAAACATTATCCATATATAAAAGAAAAGACAACTCCTATCACTAAAGAAGAAAGAAAAGACATATTTGAAAGAATAAAAGCAATATTTTTACAAAAAATATCATTTGTAATAAATAAAGGAATAGATAGTATAGTAATTTCAATAATGTTAGGCGTAAGTGCAGTTGGATATTACACAAATTATAACTTAGTAGCACTTGCAGTCACAGGAATTATTTATCAAATTATTTCAAGTACATGTGCCAGTGTAGGAAATTTATTAACAGAGAAAAATGTTGAAAAAAATTATACAATTTATAAAAGAATGAATATGATAAATTCTTTTTTAACAGGAATATTTATGACAGGTTTTATATGTTGTATAAATCCATTAATAATAATATGGGTAGGTAAAAAATATTTATTACCTCTAGGAATAGTTATATCATTCGTAATATACATTTATTCTGATAGTATAAGACGCTCTATTACAATATTTAAAGAAGCTGCTGGAATATGTAAAGAAGATAAAAAGTGTTATATAATTATGGCTTTAATAAATTTAATTGCATCAATATTATTATGTAAATATATTGGAATATCAGGTGTAATTTTAGGAACTGCAATAAGTTATTTATATTTAATAATTTATAGTTATCCGAAATATATATTTAAACCATTGTTTAAAAAAGATTATAAATATTATCATATAGAAAATATAAAATATTTAATTTCAAGCATTATATCTATTATATTAAGTTATGTAATAATTAATCAAATATCAATTAGCAACGTATTTATTAATTTAATAATTAATGGTATTATATCTGTAGGAATCTTTAGTATTATATTTATATTATTTTTCTATAAAAGTGAAGAATATAAATATTATTACAATTTAATAAAAGATAATATTAAAAGGAGATAGTATGGAAAATAAAATAAATTTTACAGTTGGTCCAGTACAAATGGATGATGAAACAAGAAAAATTGGAATGAATCAAATACCTTATTTCAGGACAAGTGAATTTTCAAAATTAATGTTAGAAAATGAAGAACTAATAAAAAAATTTTCTATAGCACCAGAAAACAGTAGAGCAGTATTTATGACTGGATCTGGAACAGCATCAATGGAAGCAACTGTATTAAATTGCTTAACAAAAGATGATAAAGTATTAGTTGTAAACGGTGGAAGTTTTGGTAAAAGATTTGTAGAATTACTAAAACTATATGAAATACCACATGTTGAAATAAAATTGAATACAGGAGAACAATTAACTAGTGAAATCTTAGAAGTTTATAATAATAAAGATTTTACAGCATTCATGATAAATATACATGAAACTTCTACAGGTGTTAGATATGATTTAGATTTAATTGGTAATTTTTGTAAAAAAAACAACCTATTATTAATAGTTGATTCTATAAGTTCATTTTTAGCAGATGAAATAGATATGACAAAAAATAAAATTGATGTATTAATAATAGGCTCACAAAAAGCACTTGCATGTCCTCCAGGTATTTCAATAATCGTATTATCAGAACGTGCAATTAATAGAATATATAAAAATGATGCAAAATGTTACTACTTAAATTTAAAAAGTGCGTTAGAAAATCAAAAAAGAGGACAAACACCATTCACTCCAGCAGTAGGAATTTTAATTCAAATAAATAGTAGATTAAAATTAATTGATAAAAATGGAGGAGTAAAAAAAGAAATAGAAAAAACAAAACATTTAGCAGAATATTTTAGAAGTAAAATAAATAATTTACCATTTAAAATGGTAACAGATTTTCCATCAAATGCAGTCACATCTTTATATTCTCTAAATAATAGAGCTAATGAGATATTTTTAACACTAAAAGATAATTACAATATATGGGTATGCCCTAATGGTGGAGAATTAAAAGATAAAATTTTTAGAGTAGGTCATATAGGACACTTGACTGAAAAAGATTACGATGAATTAATTAATGCATTAGAAGATATGAATAAAAAAGGACTATTATAAAAATTAAAGAGGTACAAATGAAAAAAGTAATTACATATGGAACATTCGATTTATTACATTACGGACATATAAAATTATTAGAACGAGCTAAAGAGTTAGGGGATTATCTAATAGTTGGAATAACTTCAGATGATTATGATAAAACAAGAGGAAAAATAAATAATCAGCAATGTTTAGCGGAAAGAATACAAAATGTAAAAGAAACAGGATTAGCAGACTTAATAATAATTGAAGAATATGAAGGTCAAAAAATAGATGATATTAAAAGATACAATATAGATATATTTACTGTTGGCTCAGACTGGGAAGGATTCTTTGATTATTTAAAAGAATATTGCGAAGTAATTTATCTACCAAGAACTAAAGGTGTTTCAAGTACACAATTAAGAAGTGAAAATAGAGAATTAAAAATGGGAATAGTAAGTGATTCAGCTAACTATATTTCAAAATTCCAAAAAGAAGATAAATTTGTTAATGGAATAGAATTTATAGGAATATGTACAAATAATCTAGAAAATATGAGTAAAGAAATAAAAGAATTACCAATTATTACCAATAATTATGATGAATTGTTAAATAAGGTTGATGCACTATTTATAAAATCTGATTATGAAAAACGATATGACCTTATAAAAAAAGCACTAATAAAAGGTAAAAGCGTATTATGTGAATCACCTATCTCATTAAACAAAAAAGAATGCGAAGAATTATTTGAATTAGCTGAAAATAATGATTGTGTTTTAGTAGAAGGAATAAGAACTGCTTACTCAACTGCTTATGAAAGACTACAATTACTAATAAAATCTGGTAAGATTGGAAAAATACTAAATGTATCTGCAACATGTACTAGTATGACAACAGATTATAGAAAACATAATCATAGTTTATACGAATGGGGTTCTAATGCTTTACTACCTGTATTTCAAATACTAGGAACAAAATATAAAAATAGAAATATAATTACATATGACTCAAATGGAGATGCATTTACTAAAATAGATTTTCTATATGATAATGCTTGTGCAACAATTATAGTAGCAGAAGGAGCAAAATCTGAAGGAAGTCTAGTTATTACTGGAACTAAAGGATATATTTATGTACCAGCACCATGGTGGAAAACAGATTATTTTGAAGTAAGATATGAAAACACAAATGAAAATAAAAGATACTTTTACCAATTAGATGGTGAAGGTATAAGATATGAATTAGTTGAATTTGCAAGAGCAGTAAAAACAAAAAAATCTGATATTTATATTTCTAAAAATATAAGTATGGAAATTTGTAAAATAATGGAAGATTTTAAAAATGATAAAGATATAAATAGAATATAAAATGGAGTAGAAAATATGAAAGAAAAAATTTTATTAATAATTCCTTCATACAACGAAGAAAAAAATATATTAAAAGTTTATAATGAAATAAATACTTATAACAAACAAAACAAAATAAAATATGATTATATATTTATAAATGATTGTAGTACTGATAAATCAGAAAAGATATTTAAAGAAAATAATATTAATCACATAAACTTAATTCACAATTTAGGAATAGGTGGAGCAGTACAAACAGGATATAAATATGCTTTAGAAAACAATTATGATATAGCAATCCAATTTGATGGTGATGGACAACACGACATTAATTATGTAAGTAAAATAATTGAACCAATTATTAATAAAAAATCAAATATGGTAATAGGCTCACGTTTCATAGATGATTCAAGTGATTTTAAATCAACAAAAATGAGACAATGTGGAATAAATTTAATATCATTCTTTATAAAAATATTTACACATAAAAAAATACATGATACAACTAGTGGATTTAGAGCAGTTGACAAAAAACTAATTGCTGAATTTGCAAAATATTATCCAATAGAATATCCAGAACCAGTATCAACAGTTACAATATTAAAAAAAGGATATACTATTTCAGAAGTTGGTGTAAGTATGAATGAAAGAAAAGAAGGAACATCATCTATCAAAACATGGAAATCAGTATATTACATGATAAATGTAATATTATCAATAATAGTCACAGGTATAAGGAGAAATTAATATGACAGGTAAACTATTAATCTATTCAATAATAATAACTCTATTTATAATATTATTAATATTAAACATATTAAAAAAAGGTAGAATGAATATCAAATATTCATTAGTATGGTTAGTTGCATTTGGACTATTATTAATATCTTTACTAGTACCAAATCTATTAAATGTTATCACTAAATTCTTAGGCTTTAATTTATCATCAAATTTAATAATCGTATTCTTTATAGGTATACTTGTAATTATAAATATTTCTATGACAATTATTATATCTGGTCAAACAGAAAAAATTAAATTACTAGTACAAGAAGTATCTATGTTAAAAAAAGAGGTAAAAGAAAATGACAAATCAAAGAAGTAAAAATTTATTAATTTTTTCTGGTTATCACTTACCTCATCTCGGTGGTATTGAAAGATATACAGATAATTTATCACAAGAATTTAAAAAATTAGGATGGAATACAACAATTGTATCTTCAAACTATGATAACTTAAAAACAGAAGAAGATATTAATGGCATAAAAAACTATAGAATACCAATATATAATTTGTTTAAATCAAGATATCCTATTCCAAAACATAATAAAGAATTCAAAAATATATTTAAAGAATTAGACAAAAAAGAATATGATGCAGTAATTGTAAATACAAGATTTCACTTGACTACAATGGTTGGAGCAAAATATGCAGAAAAACATAACATTCCAGTATTCTTAATAGAACATGGTTCAGAACATTTAACAATAGATAATAAAGTATTAGACTTTTTTGGCGCAATATATGAACATTGTTTAACACACTTTGTAAAAAAATATGTAAATTATTATTATGGAGTTTCGCTTGGTGCTTGTGAATGGCAAAAACATTTTGGAATAAACTCTGATGGTGCTTGGTATAATTCAATTAACGAATTCTATGATGTAAATAAAATAAAAAAGAATGAAAAGAAAATAATTATAACTTACGCAGGAAGAATATTAAAACAAAAAGGAGTTTATGAATTATTAGAAAGTTTTGAAAATCTTAATAAACAATATAACAATATAGAATTACATTTAGCTGGAAACGGTAATCAACTAGATATATTAAAAGAAAAGTATAAAGACAATAAAAATATTATATTTGAAGGAAAATTAGATTTTAAAGGGTTAACAAAATTATATGAAAAAACAAATATATTTATATATGCACCTTTATGGCCAGAAGGATTACCCACTTCAATATTAGAAGCTGGATTAATGAAATGTGCAATCATATCTTCACCACAAGGTGGAATAAAAGAAATAATAAATGATAAACAAAATGGTATAATGATTAATTCAAAAAAAGAATTAGAAAATGCTTTAGAATTATTAATTAATAATAAAGATTTAAGAAATAAATATAGTGAAGAAATATATAGAACTGTATGTGATAAATTCTTATGGAAAAACACAGCAAAGAAAATAGAAAGTGATATTTCAAATAAAATAAATGAAAGGAAATAAAATGAAAAAACAAAGAGTATTACATCTATTACCATCAGGAGGTTATTCAGGAGCTGAAAACGTAGTTTGCACCATAATAGACAACGATAGTGAATATGATATGCTTTATTGCAGTCCAAATGGTAAAATAAATGAAATTCTTAAAGAAAGAAATATAAAACACATTGATATAGGTAAGTTAACACCTAGAAATGTAAAAAGAGTTTGCGATGAAAATGATATAGACATTTTACATGCTCACGATTACAAAGCTTCATTTGTGGCCGCATTATCTGGTTTTAAAGGAAAAATAATTTCACAATTACACGTTAATTGGGATTTTAATAACAAATGGAATATTTATACAATTACATATAATATTTTAATAAAAAAGTTTCACAAAGTTATTGCTGTTTCAAAAGAAATATTAGATGAAGCAGTATATGTAAAAAAACACAAAGATAAATTTGTACTTATCACAAATGTGGTAGACAAAAATAGAACATTAGAAAAAAGTAAAGAGTTTAAAACTTCTAAGTATGATTTAATATATGTAGGAAGATTGGAAGAAGTAAAAAGGCCTGAAATTATAATAGATGTCACAAATAAATTAAAAAAAGACATAAAAAATATAAAAGTTTGTATTATAGGAACTGGCTCATTAGAAGAAAATTTAAAATTAAAAATTAAAGAAGAAAATTTAGAAAATAATATAGATATGTTAGGATTCAAAAAAAATCCATTTCCATATATAAAAAATTCTAAAGTTGCTATATTACCTTCACTTCACGAAGGACTTCCAATGTCTGTAATTGAATGTATGATACTTGATATACCAGTAATAAATAGCGGAGTAGATGGATTAAAAACACTATTTAAAAACAATAAAGAATTTATATGTAATGACATTGAAGAATATGTTGAGACTATAAAAAAAGAATTAAAAACGAAATCATTATCAAAAAAATGTAATGAAATAATAAAAAAAGAAACAGATATGGATAGTTATATCAAAAAAATAAATAATGTTTATAAAAACTAAAAAATCACCAGTCACGGTGATTCTTTTTTGAGTATGCAATAATATTACATATCGTATACTATATATAAATTATTGTTTACACTTTAATAAATTTTGACGTATTTATCTCTTTTATTTGCTACTCAAATTTTATTAGTGGCTAAAAGAAATAGTATAAACAATATTATTAATATACTTTTAATTAATCTAGAATAAATTTAAAACATATTAATATTTCGAAATTATATTGTTTATAACTCAAAGTATTACCACTATAGGTAAAACGGCTTTTAATTTTTTCTTCAAGTCATATCACCTCTTTCTAGTCTTGTATCCAAGACAACAAAAGTATAACAATGAAAATTTAATATGCATAAAAATTGTCTAAAAGTATGTTTTATGCGTTCGAAAAAGCATTATTTTGCTTATTATAAATAAAATTATATATTATATTGTTTACACAAATATAACAATATACAACAATATTTTTTTATTTAATAATATATTTATAAACTTTCATACAATAAGAATCAAACAATTCTATTTTTTTTCTACATCATTTTTGTTATAATGATTTATAGGTAGGTGTACTTTATGAGCAACAACAAAAAATTATATATATTTTTAATATTATTACCTATTATAGATTTACTAACATCTATATCAACAAGATTATTTAATCTTACAGTAAGTATAGGAGTAATAGTTAAATTATTATTTCTAGCAATAATGTTAATAACTCTAATCTTTTCCACATCGAAATATAAAAAGAAGGGATTAATATATATACTTTTAATATTTATATACATGCTAGCATACATTTTATCAAAAATAAAATACCTAACAATGTCTATGTTTATAAAAGAATCAATATATATGTTTAAAACAATGTATTTTCCAATACTATTAGTTTGTTTATTATGTTTCTTTGATGAACACAAATTTGATAAAGAAAAAATAATTAAAATACTAATAATAAATTTTATAACATATGGAATACTATTATTTTTACCGTTAATTACAAATACGGGATTTAGTACTTATAATTACAAAGGTTATAAAGGAAGTTCAGGATGGTTTAATTCAGCAAATGAAATATCAATTATTTTAACACTACTATACCCCTTTTTATTAACAAAAGTTAATAAAAGTAAATTTAACATAATTTTAATAATATTTATGATTTTAATGATATTCTCTTTAGGAACTAAAGTTTCAGTATTAGGAATAATAATTACAACAACAATTATATTAGTTTTATCATTAATTAAGAAAAAGAAAAAAACAACTTTAAAAATAGGATTTATTCTTTTAGGTGTTATACTTTTAATATTAAATAGTAGTACACTTAATAATGTAAAATATAACATTCCAAAAGATCCAAAAAAATTAAAAAACGTTAAAGTAAAACCAGAGGCTCCGAGAAAAGATCCCGTAACTGAACAAGAAAAAAACGAACGTTTCTTAGAAGAAGAATATGGAAGAATAAGAAAAGAAATAGAAAAAGAAGATAAACTAAGCAATGATTCCAAATTAGTAAAACAAATAAAAAAATATGGAAGGATAATGTTATCTTCAAGAGATATTTATTTTAGATTAACATATGAAATATATTCTAAACATTTTAATACAAAAGTATTATTATTAGGAATAGGATATTCAAATACTACAGAAATAAAACATTATGCAATAACAAAACTTATAGAAATAGATATATTAGATATATTCTTTCATTCAGGACTTATTGCACTAATGTTAGTTTTACTACCTTTCATTTACTATTTAATAAAATTAATTCAATCTAGAAAATTAAATATAAATACCATATTTTATACATTAATGATAGGACTAATTTTAAGTATATCTTGTATAAGCGGACATACTTTAGCAGCACCTGCTGTATCGATATATATAATCTTATATTTATTACTTGCTATGAATGAAATAAATTTATTAAATAAAAAAGATAATAAAATCAAAAAAAATAAAGTTTCAATATATGCTTTACACTTAAATTACGGAGGAGTAGAAAAAAATATTTGTACAAAAGCAAATATATTAAGCGAAATACATGATGTAGAAATAATAAGTTTATATAAATTAAAAGATAAACCTGATTTTAAATTAAATGATAATATAAAAGTTAAATACTTAACTACTAATATAAAACCAAATAGAAAAGAATTAAAAGAAGCATTACATTCTAAAAATATAATCAACATAATAAAACAAGGATTATATAGTATAAAAGTACTTTATTTAAAACATATATTAATTACTAAATCAATGATAAATTGTAATAGCGAAATTATTATATCTACTAGAATAGATTTTACAGAAAAATTAATAAGAAATAATGAATATAATAATATTAAAATAGCAGAAGAACATATTTATCATAACAATAATACTAAATATTTAAATAAATTACATTATATATTAAAAAGTGTTGACTATCTAATGCCAAGTAGCAACTACTTAACTAATTATTATAAAGAATTATTTACAGAATATAGATATAAAATAGTAACAAATAACATGCCTATAGAATCAGACAATAAAATATCTAATTTAAAAAATAAAAATATAATAACAGTAGGAAGATTAGAAAAAGTAAAAGGTTATGACGATTTAATTAGATTATTTAGTAAATTAAATAACAAAGAGTGGACTTTATCAATTGTAGGTACTGGAAGTGAGTTTGATAATTTAAATAATATTATAAAAGAACTAAATATGGAAGATAATATTAAATTATTAGGATTTAAAAATACAGAAGAATTAAATAAACTTTATAAAGAATCATCTATATATATCATGTCATCAATAGAAGAATCATTTGGATTAGTACTTTTAGAAGCTGCTAGCCATGGATTACCACTTATAGCGTATGATAGTGCCTTAGGAGCAAAAGAAATAATTAAAGATAATGGTATTTTGATAATAAATAGAAATGAAAAAGAAATGATTAAAGAATTAAAAAATCTAATAAATGATGAAAAATTAAGAAAAGAATATCAAAAAAAATCTTTAAATATATCAAGACAATACGATTATAATTTAATAAAAGAAGAAAACATTAATTTCTTTAAAAACATAAATCATAATAATATTTATACTAATTTATACATAAATACAAAAAAAGAATGTTATAAATTAATTGAAAACAAATTAAAAAATAAAGAAAAAGAATTTATTATAACAGCTAATCCAGAAACTTTTATGCTATCTAGAAGAGATTCTGAAATATCAGATATGATTTATAATAAAAATAATTTAATAGTACCAGATGGAATAAGTATAGTTAAAACAAGCAACTTATTAGGATATAATATAAAAGAAAGAATAACAGGCGTAGATTTAGCAGAACATTTATTTGAATTAGCAAATAAAAATAAATATAAAGTATATTTATTTGGTGCTAGCGAAGATGTAATGGATAAACTAACTAATGCTATAAGTACAAAATATCCAAACATAAATCTAGTTGGTGGAACAAATGGTTATATAAAGGATAAAGATGGAGTAATGAATTATATTAAAACAACTAATCCTGATATTGTTATGTTAGCATTAGGAATACCTCTTCAAGAAAAATTAATTAAAAAACATATAAATGATTTCAAAAAAGGAATATTTATAGGAGTAGGTGGTTCATTTGATGTACTAAGTGGTACTAAAAAACGTGCTCCAAGAATTTTTATTAAATTGAATTTGGAATGGTTATATAGAATAGCAAGTGAACCAAAAAGAATAACAAGATTTATAAAACATAATATAAAATATTTAATAGTAATATTAAAAGAAAAATTAAACAGAAATGTTGATAACAAATAACTTATCAGCATTTTTTAGTTATGATAAAAATATGAAAGAAAAAACATTTGACACATGCTATACCAAATGCTATTATTTAATTAGGTGAGCATTCAACCCCTGAAAGTTGAATGTCTACCCTGGTTGGATAAACATCGGCCCTAACTGAGTTGGCTGATGTCTTTTTATTTTATATATAAACTATTCTTTATCTAAAAAGATTAGCATTAAAATAATAATAATTCTATTCAATAATTTTTCCAAATTTTTGAACATATTATCACCTACTTCCTACAAATTCAAAAAGAATCACAGTTAGTAAGGTAAACACCAACATGAATGCTCGATTAGTTATACTATACCACTTTTAAATATAAATAAAGTGTTTTAACAAAACCTATAAAAACTTATCAAAACTCGACAATTTATTTAATAAATATATAAAAGCATAAAATGATATGAAAAAACAGGTTAATTTAAATTAGGATATCCGAAATGGATATCCGATTTTATACAAAAGTGAAGTATAATTATATATCTTTTATTATCATATCTCTCATATTTAATTCTTCTATTGAAGTGTGGTAAAGTTCCAATATATCTAAAATATATCCAAGACCTAATAAGGAGTATAAAACCCCACTACAACTTTTAGAAAAAGAATTGGGAGATTAAATTATTTAATCCATTAATAATACTTAATATATCGTCTACCTGTCTGCGGATAATAAAGTAATATCATATCCTTTATTACCATCTTAGTAATATATGATTATTCTCTATATGTGGCTTTGATACGATACATAAGTTTCAGTATAATGTATTTCCATTCTTTTATTTATGTCACTGTTAATAGACTTTTCTAATAAATCAAAATCTAAAAATTCACAATCATTACAAACCTGATGATTTTTTTTTAATAAATCACAATCAATGTTAACCTTATAGTTAGTGCAAAACTTAACAGTTTTATAACAATATTTACATTGAGAACACTTAACATCATCAATTAAATTATCACATAAATATTTTTGGTGATAATTATCTTTATTAAGACAATAGAACATTTTCTAGTTTCACCAAAATATGAAGAATATTTTTTTACCTCTTTTCTGATAGTACTTTCATCTTTATTTAATATTTTACCAATGGTTGTAAAATTTTTTCTGTTATTTAGATAAAATTCGATATTACCCAATTCCAATTCATTTAAATTTTTGTTATAATAATTATGACTCATATGCAAACCTTCTTTGTAATTTTCTAGACAAAAATATTATACTATAAAGGACGCATATGAGTCTTTTTTAATTCGGGATATCCAAATTTAAATTTAATCCAAATTCGAATATCAATATTTTAATTATCATATGAAAAAACATTTGACACATGTATTGCCAAATGCTATTATTTAATTAGGTGAGCATCCAACCCCCTGAAAGTTGGATGTCTACCTTGTCTGGATAAACATCGGCCCTAACTGAGTTGGCTGATGTCTTTTTATTTTATATATAAACTATTCTTTATCTAAAAAGATTAGCATTAAAATAATAATAATTCTATTCAATAATTTTTCTAAATTTTTGAACATATTACCACCTACTTCCTACAAATTCAAAAAGAATCTCAGTTAGTAAGGTAAACACCAACATGAATGCTCGATTAGTTATACTATATCACTTTTAAATATAAATAAAGAGTTTCGACAAAACCTATAAAAACTTATCAAAACTAGACAATTTATATAATAACTAATAAATTTATAAAGCTTAAAATGATATGGAAAGCTTAAAATGATATGAAAAAAAACATTTGACACATGCATTGCCAAATGCTATTATTTAATTAGGTGAGCATTCAACCCCCTGAAAGTTGGATGTCTACCCTGTCTGAGTAAACATCGGCCCTAACTGAGTTGGCTGATGTCTTTTTATTTTATATATAAACTATTCTTTATCTAAAAAAGATTAGCATTAAAATAATAATAATTCTATTCAATAATTTTTCTAAATTTTTGAACATATTACCACCTACTTCCTACAAATTCAAAAAGAATCTCAGTTAGTAAGGTAAACACCAACATGAATGCTCGGTAAGATATACTATATCACTTTTAAATATAAATAAAGAGTTTTGACAAAACCTCTAAAAACTTATCAAAACTCGACAATTTATATAATAATGAATAAAAACAAATAATCATATTGACACAAGAATTTAAAAATATTATATTTAAGAAGAGATACAAATAGAAAGGAATTAATCAATAACAGAAATTAATTAATATTTCTATAAAATTAATTATATAAGAAAAATATGAAAAAAATAATCAAAGAATTACAAGAACTATATGACAAGTATAAATATTCAATTTATAGCAGTATGATATTTACATTTTTAACACATTTTTATTTTTTTACTAGAAGACTAGCAAACGAAGATGACTTATCATATTTAGTATTTAAAGATTTTGCACTAACAAGTGGAAGATGGAATAACGGAACACTATTTACAACATCATTAATGTCAGCACCAATTAATTTTATATTAGTAATAATTATACTAGCAATAATTAGTTTATTAATATGTGATATTTTCAAAATAAAAAATAAGAAAAATATGATTTTAATATCATTAATAATATCAACATTTCCTTCATTAGCTCTATCATTTAGTTATTTATTTATGGTAGAAATATACATGACATCTTTACTCTTAGCTGTACTAGCAGTTTGGCTAAGCACAAAATGGAAATACGATTTCATACCAGGAAGTCTTTGTATTGCTCTTTCATTAGGTAATTACCAATCATATATTGCAGTATCAGTATCACTAATAATAATTTATATAATAAAAGAAATAATAGATAAGAAAAAAAATAAAGAAATATTAAAAGATATATTGAAACTATTAATAATGGGTATCTTAGGAATTATAATATATTTTATAATACTAAAAGTACTTTTATTAATAAACAAAACATCATTATCAAACTATAAAGGTGCAAACAGTATGGGACTTCCGCCAATAAGTGAGTGGCCGAAGTTAATATTTAGAACATATAAACATTTTATAGGATACTTTATAGGAAAATCATACTTTAGAGTTTCTATGTTCGAAAGTATGATAAGAATTTTAACAATAATACTAACATTTATTTTATTAATAAACAAAATAACAAAAGAAAAATTTTATAAAAACAAAACGAATATAATAATATTTATAATATTAATTGTTTTAATACCATTCACATTTAATATAGTAGATTTTATGGCATTCAAAGCAGATTTAACATCTTTACAAATATATAGTTTCTCTTCATTATATTTATTGATAATATTAATACTGGATAAAACAAAACCTAATTACTTAAATACAATAATAACAATTTTAATAATAGCAATAGGTACAATGAACCTTATAACAATAAATAAATATTATTTTAAACAAGAAACATACTATAAATATACAGAAAACTTAAATAATCGTTTATTAAATAAAATAGAAAGTACAGAAGGATATTATTATGGAATACCAATAATTTTTAAAGGTGAAATAAATAGTAATTTTTATAAAGAGTTAAATACATTACCAAACACAAATGATAATATAACTTTTGATCAATCATTATGGGGTGGCAAATACATTGGATATGCAGACTTATTTACATATAATAATGATAATAAAATATTTAAAATGATAAATAATGAATTTGGAGTATATTTAAATAGAGCAACTGATGAAGAACGTGATAAAATAAAAGATAGCAAAGAATATAATGATATGAAATCTTATCCAGAAAAAAATTCAATAAAAATAATAGATGGTATATTAGTTGTAAATTTCTAATATACTTTTTATTTTATAAAAAATTAAAGATTATATGTTATACTAAATACATAAGGAATGATATTATGAAATTAGAGATATACGATTTTGATGGAACTATATATGACGGTGATTCAACTATAGATTTTATAAAATATTTAACTAAAAGAAAAAAAAGTATACTATCACATTATCCAAAAATGGGTATATATTTTATAAAATATAAATTAAAATTAATAACAAAAGAAACTATGAAGGAATGTTTTTTTGAAATATTTAACAAATTTGAAAATATTGATAATGAATTAGAATTGTTTTGGAAAACTCATGAAAAAAATATAAAAGATTTTTATAAAAATAAAAAAACACATAAAAATGATATAATTGCATCAGCAAGTCCATATTTTTTACTTGAACCTATTGCAAAAAAATATAAAATAAAAAAATTATTTGCATCTCCAGTAGATAAGAAAAGTGGAAAATATAATGGAGTAAATTGTCATAATGTTGAAAAAGTAAGACTTATTAACAAAGAATACCCTAAATGTATAATAGATACAATGTATTCAGATGACATAAATGCAGATAAACCATTATTAGAACTAGCAAACAAATCATATGTAGTAAAAAAGAATGAAATATATGATTACAAAGAATATAAAAATAAAAAGGAAAACCTAATAAAAAGATTTTGGAATTTTGGATGGAGCATATATCATAAAAATGAAGAGATATGGAATTATTTAATAGTAGGATTTTTAACTACAATGATTAGTTTAATAGTATATTATATTTGCGTTTCAACTTTTTTAAATCCACAAAAAGCAACTGAATTACAAATTGCAAATATAATATCTTGGATTATATCAGTTTTATTTGCATATTTTACTAATAGAGTATTTGTTTTCAAAAGTAAAGAAAAAAATATAATAAAAGAAGGAACATCTTTTATATCATCAAGATTATTGACCTTATTATTAGATATGTTATGTATGTTTGTAATCGTAACTATCTTACATTTTAATGATAAAATAGGAAAAATATTTTCTCAAGTATTAGTCATTATTGGCAACTATGTAATAAGTAAATTATTTATATTTAAAAAGAAATAGGATACCATAAAAATTAGCATCCTATTTTTTCTTTAACTTTATTAACAAAATCATCTATTTCATATTGCTGTTCTAAAATATCATCATCATTTAAACAATTATAAAACTTTTTTTCTAAAATAATTTGCATTTTAGCGGATTCAACAAAACTATTTAAACTAGTTATTCCAGCTTCAGTACTATATAAACTATTATCCTTACATCCTATGGAAACTAAAATTATTTTCTTATCTTTTAATTCATTTCTTGAATACATTGGATTTAATCTGTCTATAAATATTTTTAAATCACCACTTAACAAATTCCATCTTACAGGTGTAATGAACATTAAATATTCTTCTTTTTTTATTAAATCAATATTATTTTTCATATCATCAGTAAAATCACACACACCGTCTTTATCACAATCCATACAACCAGTACAAATATGAATTTTTTGATTACCAGGAACTATTAAATCAGAATGAATTCTAGTTTTACTTAATTCCTCTTTTACAATATTAGCAAGTTTTAATGAATTTCCGTTTCTTCTTGAACCAACAATTATTAGCATAATATCACTCATTTCTAATAATATTATTAACTATTTCAAAAAAAATATACTAAATTCTTTGATATTTAGTTTAAGTACTGCTATAATAAAAACTAATAAATAAAAAGAAAATCTATTAGGAAGGACATTCAATAAAATAAATAAAGTGGATGTATTAGATGTGTCATGATAAAGAAAATATTAGAAAATTATGAAATACCAGGAAAATTAGAAAGTATAAAAGAATATAATGTAGGAAATATAAATAAAACTTACATTATAGAATATAATAATGAAGGGAAAAGAGAAAAATATTTAGTTCAAAAAATAAATACTTTAGTATTTAATAATCCATATATACTAATGGATAATATTGAAAAAGTTACTACTTATTTAAAAAATAAAATGAATGAGTACAAAGACAATGATCACAAGGTATTAAATATAATAAAAACCAACAAAAAGGAATTATTATGTAAAATTATAAATGATAATAAAGATAGTTACTATAGAATATATAATTTTATTGGTAATTCAATTTCATATAATAATTCTACAGATAATAGAATCGTATATAATACTGGAAAAGCATTTGGAAATTTTAATAAATTATTAAACGAATACCCAATTAATACTCTAGAAGAAACAATTATTGATTTTCATAATACACAAAAAAGATTAGAAAAATTTTTATATGATATTGAAAAAGATTCTTTTAAAAGAGTTAATGGTGTAAAAAAAGAAATAAAAGAAATATTAAAAAGAAGTAAAATATGTAGCAAAATTACTAAAGAGTTAGATGAAAGGAATATTCCATATAGAGTTACTCATAATGATACAAAAGTTAATAATGTTTTAATGAATAAAGTAACAGGAGATTACTTAGCGGTTATAGATTTAGATACTGTTATGCCTGGAAGCTTATTATATGATTATGGAGATGGAATTAGATCTACTTCTTCGACTGCATTAGAAGATGAAAAAGATTTATCAAAAGTTAGTATAGATTTAAAAATGTTTGAAAACTATACAGATGGATATATGAGTGAAATGTTTGATTGTATTACTGAAAATGAACTTGCATTAATGCCAGAATCAATAAGAATAATAACTTTGGAATTAGCAATGAGATTTTTAAACGATTATATTAATGGAGATGTTTATTTTAAAACAGATTACAAAGACCATAATTTAGATAGAGCTAGAAATCAATTAGCATTAGTAAAGGACATAGAAAAAAAGTTACCATATATAAATAATTATATTTATTCAAGTTATCAAAAATATAAAAATGATAACATTATTTTAAAAAAAAGTAGTCAAAGATAAAATTGTATGATAAAATAAAAATGCTTTGAAAGCATTGGCCCATTGGTGAAATGGTTAACACATAGCCCTCTCAAGGCTACATTCATGGGTTCGAACCCCATATGGGTCACCAAAAAGAAATATACTAGATAATAAAAATCTGGTTTTTTTATTTAAAAATAAATTACAAAATATAAAAATATCAACATATAATAAATATTTCTTAATACTATTATATATTAAATACAAAAAAATGTAAAAAAAGTGAAATTTGTACTTTACATTCGCATATAATTATTGTATATTAATAAATGTACCGAAGAAAAAGAATAAAAAAATACAAAAATTAAAATTTATGCTTGCAATATTAGAAAAAATTTGGTATATTAGTAATGCACTTAACGAAGAAGTGCGAAATGATCTTTGAAAACTAAGTAAAAAGAATTTGAGTAAATTTTGGCTAGTATCA
>CAKOOJ010000001.1 GCA_934098385.1 uncultured Bacilli bacterium | reverse complement strand
TGGAAGTGGAACACTTGCCAGTGCAATATATAAAAGTGCAGAAACCGCTACAACAAATAGTGATACAACAAGAACAACAATGGGTTCAACAGTAACAGAGTTTACAAGTATAAGTGGAACAAATGAACATGTACTTAATAATGCACCAGATGATTATGGAACAAGTTATTACTTTAGAGGAAATGTAAAAGATAATTATGTATCTTTTGCAGATAAAATATGGAGAATAGTTAGAATAAATGGAGATGGAAGTATTAGATTAGTACTTGATGATGTTGCAAAAGATTCAAGTGGGAATGTGATAAAAACAGTATTTAATTCTAGTAAAGATGATAATACATATGTAGGATATATGTATGGAACAGTAGGAAGTGCAACATATGATGCAACACACGAGAATATTAATGATAGTACAATAAAACAAAAAGTAGATAAGTGGTATGAAGATAATTTAAAAACTAATTATGCAAATTATTTATCAGACACATTATTCTGTAATGATAAAACTTTAGCATCAAGTTCTATAGGGACAAACAATACTGCATTAGGATATGGAAAAAATGTAACATATTATGCATCAACAGAAAGATTAAAGTATAGTACTGGAACAACAGATGTAACAACAACAAAACCAACATTTAAATGTGCAGAAAGTGCAACAAATGATTATTCAAGATTTACAGTAGATGTTGCAACACTTGCAAATGGAAATAAAACAAATGGAGATTTAAAATATCCAATAGGACTTTTAACTGCCGATGAAGTATCGTTTGCTGGTGCTAATAAATCTTATCAAACAAACAAATCATATTATTTATATAATTCATCTATAACTTCTTTTTGGTGGCTTTTGTCTCCGTACATCTATAATGGTTCGAATGCGGATGAGTGGTTCGTTAGCTATTCCTATGGTTTCTTGAGCAACACCAACGTCTTCAGCGCTTTCGCTTTTCACCCTAGTATCAATCTAAAGGCTGAATTGCTGGTAGGTGGAGGAGATGGAACTAGTTCAAATCCGTATACTATTAAATTGAATTAGACTTTTATAGTCTTTTTTCTTTTCGATTATAGACAAACAAGTGTACATAGTATATAATTTTATTTAAGGAATGATGTTATGGAAATAATTAAATTTAAAAAAGATAAAGGTAATACATATAAAATATATTTTGATGATGGAAATATAATATCATTGTATGATGATGTAATTGTTAAATATAATTTATTAATTAATAAATTAATGGATAATAATAAATTTAATGAAATAACTCAATATAATGACTTTTTAGATGGATACTATAAATCTATTAAATATATCAATAAAAAATTAAGAACAGAATTAGAAATAGAAAAATATTTAAATAAATTAGAAATAAAGAAAAGTGATATAGATAAAATAATAAAATTATTATATAAAGATGGTTATTTGAATAAAGAAATATATTATAAAGCTTATATAAATGATAAATATAATCTTAGTAGTGATGGACCATATAAAATAAAAAATAATTTAATTAAATTAGGATATAAAGATGAAGAATTTGTAGATTATTTATTTAGTTTAGATTGGAGTATAAAGTTAAATAATATTATAAATAAAAAAATAAAAATAAATCATAAATTAAGTAATAATATGTTAAAAAATAAATTATTAAATGATTTAATTAAAATGGGATATGATAAAGTAAGTATTATAGAAATATTAGATAAGAGTATATTAGATAGTGATATAAATGTTTTAAAGAAAGAATTAAATAAAATTAAAAATAAATATAGTAGTAAATATAGTGGAAATGAATTAGAATATAAAATTATAAATTATTTATATAAAAAAGGTTTTAAATTAGAAGATATTAAGAGGTGTTTAGATGAAGAGTAAATATGATATGTTAAGTAAAGAAGAGAAGAAAGAAATATATAGAAAATATAAGAATGATAAGAGTGTATTTGTTAAAAAAATGAATGGAATGTTTATGTTGTGTATTATTGGTATTATATATTCTATTGGATGTTTTATATATGATTTATTTAATAAAAGTAATGTTAGTTTAATATTTGATATTATTATATTTGTATTTTGTGTGGGCGTTTATATAAGAATATTATTTTTAAAGAAAGAATTACTTAATAAGTATTATGTTAGTAATAAGTAAAATGCTTTGTAAATAATAAATAGTATAGTAAAATAGTAAATAGGTGGTAAGATGAAAAAAATAATACTAATAGATGGAAACAATTTGATGTTTAGAAGTTATTATGCTACTGCATATAGTGGTAATTTAATGAAAAATAGTAAAGGGTTTTATACTAATGCATTATATGGCTTTGTAAACATGATGAATAAAATAATAGATGAGGAGAAGCCAACTCATATAGCAGTTGCATTTGATATAGGTAAAAATTTTAGAAAAGATTTATATAAAGAATATAAAGATGGTAGAAATAAAACACCAGATGAATTAAAAATGCAAATGCCTGTTGCTAAAAAAATATTAGATGCTATGGGGATAAAACATTATGAAATAGAAAATTATGAGGCTGATGATATAATTGGAACATTATCTAAAAGAGCGTATATAGATCCTGATTTTGAAGCTTTAATAGTTTCTAGTGATAAAGATTTATTACAATTAATAAATGAAGAAATAGAAGTAAAATGTTTGAAATCAAAAGATTATATTAGGTACAATGTGAATAGTTTTAAAGAAGAATATGGTTTTGACCCTATAAGAATTATTGATTTAAAAGCGCTTATGGGAGATGCTAGTGATAATATTCCTGGAGTAAAAGGAATAGGAGAAAAAACAGCAATTAAATTAATTAGAGAATATGATACTATAGAAAACTTATATAACCATATAGATGATATTAGTGGTAAATTAAAAGAAAAATTAGTTAATGATAAAGAAAGTGCATTCTTTTCAAAAAAAATTGCAACTATATATTTAGATGTACCAATAAATGATACATTACAAGATATGAAATATAGTGGAGAAAAAACTAGTGAATTATCTAATATATTTGAAGAATTAGAATTTTATAGTTTTATGAAAAAATTTGAAAAGAAAGAAATAGAAGTAAATATAGAATATAAAGTATTAAATAATGTAAATGAAATAAATAAAGATAATATAGTTAGTCTTTATATTGAATGTGATAAATTTAATTATCATTTTGGTAATATACTAGGTATGGGATTATATGATAAAGATAATTTATTCTTTGTAAAAAAAGATATGATTAATGATGTATTAGATTATATTAAAGATAGTGTAAAGTATACATTTGATTTAAAAAAGAATAATTGTTTAGTAGGATATATTATTGATAATACTATATATGACCATTTAATAGTAGCTGATTTATTAAATTATAATTATAGAGAAGATTTAGGTATATTAATGAAAAATGATGGTATTAATATAGACGAATTATATGACTTTTATAAAAAAGGTGGTAATTTAGAATATAATGTAGTTAGAAAAGCTAAATATATTAATGATATTAGAGATGAGTATATAAAGAAATTAAAGTTAGAAGATATGTATGATTTGTTTGTTAAGGTTGAAATGCCTTTAATTAATGTACTTACTAAAATGGAATTTAATGGAATAAAGTGTGATAGAAATATATTAGATAAAATGAGTGTTGAATTAACAAGTAAAATAAATAAATTAACTCAAGATATATATATTGCTGCAGGAGAAGAATTTAATATATCTAGTTCTAAACAATTAGGAAGTATATTATTTGAAAAGTTAGGATTAAAGCATGCTAAGAAAACTAAAACAGGTTATTCTACAGATAGTAAAGTATTAGAAAAAATAATGAATGACCATCCAATAGTTCCTTTAATTCAAGAATATAGAAATTTAACAAAATTACAAGGAACTTATGTTGAAGGATTAAAGAATTATATAATGGAAGATGGTAAGATACACACCATTTATAAACAAACATTGACTAGGACTGGAAGACTTTCTAGTACAGAACCTAATTTGCAAAACTTACCAGCAAAAGATGAATTGGGAAGACTTATAAGAAAAGCATTTTTACCTGAAAATGATATGTTTTTAAGTGCAGATTATAGTCAAATAGAATTGAGAATATTAGCACATATAAGTAACTCAAAAGAATTAATAAGTGCATTTGTAAATGGTGAAGATATTCATACTTTTGTTGCAAGTGATATATTTGGTGTTCCTAAAGAAGATGTTACTAAAATAATGAGACATACTGCAAAAGCTGTTATATTTGGTATAGTATATGGTATAAGTGGATTTGGCTTAGGAGAAAATATAGGTTTAAGCATAATTGATGCAAAAAAATTTATAGATAAATATTATGAATTATATCCAGGTGTTAAAAATTATATGGATAATATAGTTAAAGAAGCTAAAGAAGATGGTAGTGTAAGAACATTATTTAAGAGAAAAAGAGTAATAGAAGAATTAAATAATCCAAATTACATGGTACGTATGAGTGGTGAAAGAATTGCACTTAATACTCCTATACAAGGAACTAGTGCTGATATTATAAAAATGGCTATGGTAAAAATTGATAACGAAATAACAAAACGTAAATTAAATAGCAAAATGTTGTTACAAATACACGATGAATTAATATTTGATGTGGTTAAAGAAGAAAAAGAAGAATTAGAAGAATTAGTTAGTGACATAATGAAAAATATTGTTAAATTAAAAGTACCATTAGATGTTAGTCATGACTATGGAATTGACCTTTATGAAACAAAATAAATAGAAAAATATATATAAAACTATATATGTTTTTTTTAACATATGATAAAATAGTTAGTAGTCGGGTGATGATATATGAATAATAAAATTAGAAATTTTTCTATAATTGCACATATAGACCATGGTAAAAGTACTCTTGCAGATAGAATATTAGAATTAACACATAGTGTTGATAAACATGATATGAAAGAGCAATTATTAGATTCTATGGATATAGAGAGAGAACGTGGAATTACTATAAAGTTAAATGCTGTAGAATTACATTATAATTATAAAAATGAAGACTATACATTACATTTAATAGATACTCCTGGGCATGTAGATTTTTCATATGAAGTATCACGTAGTTTAGCAGCCTGTGATGGAGCACTTTTAATAGTTGATGCAGCACAAGGTATAGAAGCTCAAACATTAGCAAATTTATATTTAGCATTAAATAATGATTTAGCTATTATTCCGGTTATAAATAAAATAGATTTACCCAATGCTAATGTAGAAAAAGTATCAAATGAACTTGTAGATGTTTTAGGATTTAAAAAAGAAGATATAGTTTTATGTAGTGGAAAAACTGGAGAAGGTGTAGATAAATTATTAGATAAAATAATTGAGATTATTCCAGCACCTAAAATAGATATCTCATCACCTACAAAAGCTTTAATATTTGATTCATATTTTGACCCTTATAGAGGAGTAATATTATCTGTTAAATTAGAAACAGGTAAAATAAAATTGAAAGATAAAATTAGATTTATGGCTACTAATGCTGTTTACGAAGTAGTTGAATTAGGTGTAAATACACCAAAAGAAAAAAAATTAAATGAACTTTCTAGTGGACAAGTAGGTTGGATAAATGCATCTATAAAAAGTATTGATGATGTTAATGTTGGAGATACTATTACATTAGATGATAATCCTGCTAAAGAGCCTCTTGATGGATATAAACCTATGAAACCTATGGTATATAGTGGATTATTTCCTATAGAACCTAATAAATTTGAAAGTTTACGTGAAGCTTTAGAAAAATTAAAATTAAATGATGCTGCACTTACTTATGAACCAGTAACAAGTATTGCTTTAGGATTTGGATTTAGAGTAGGGTTCTTAGGATTATTACATATGGAAATAATTGAAGAGAGAATTGAAAGAGAGTTTGGTATAGATATAATTGCTACAAGTCCGAGTGTTGTTTATGAGGTTATAAAAACCAATAAAGAAAAGGTATTTATACATGCTCCTAATGAAATGCCAGATAAAGTAAATATTGAATGTATAAAAGAACCTTTTGTTAGTGCAAGTATATTTGTACCTAGTGAATATATTGGACCAATTATGGATTTATGTAGTGAAAAAAGAGGAATTTATAAAAATTTAGAATATATAGATAAGACAAGGGTTAATATTCATTATGAATTACCACTTTCTGAAATTGTATATGATTTTTTTGATAAATTAAAATCATATACTAAGGGATATGCTTCATTTGATTATGAATTATCTGACTATAAACAAAGTGATTTAGTGAAAATGGATATATTAATAAATGGAGAAATTGTTGACGCATTATCAAGTATTGTGCATAAGGATGTTGCTTATAATAGAGGAAAAGAAACTGTTGAAAACTTAAAAAAAATAATTCCTAGACAATTATTTCAAGTTCCTATACAAGCAAGTATTGGTTCCAAAGTTATTGCAAGAGAAAATATTAGTGCTATGAAAAAGAATGTACTAGCTAAATGTTATGGTGGAGATATATCTAGAAAAAGAAAATTATTAGAAAAACAAAAAGAAGGAAAGAAAAGAATGAAAATGGTAGGTAATGTAGAAATACCACCAGAAGCTTTTTTACAAGTTTTAAAAACAAATAAGTGAGGTATTTATGAAAAGTGATGTATTTAATGTGGAATTAGACTATATACAAGATGAAAGATTAAAAGAAAATGCGAAGATAATATTAAATAATTTACCAGATTATTTTTATAGAGTACAAGCAGCATCTACTGGAAAATATCATCCTAGATATGCTTTAGGAGAACAAGGATTAGTTAGACATGTTAAGGCTGCAGTTTGTTTAGCACACAATTTATTTGATATATATAAATTTGATAATCATACAAAAGATATAATTATTATTAGTTTATTAATTCATGATGGGTTGAAACATGGCTTTACAGAATCTAAATATAGTGTATTTGAACATCCTTTATTAATAGGTGAATTATTAGAAAATATAAAAGCTAAATTATCTTTAACAGAGGAAGAAAGATTAGAAATAAAAAACAATGTTGCTAGTCATATGGGAAGATATAATACAAATAATTATTCTGATATAGTTTTACCTATTCCAAAATCTGTTACAGAAAAATTTGTTCATATGTGTGATTTTCTAGCAAGTAGGAAACAAGTACAATTTAATTTTGATAAAAATAATAATATAACTGAATAGAGGGATAATTATGGTACACGTTATGAAATTACAACCAGAATATTTTAATTATATTTTAAATGGAACAAAGAGAATAGAAATAAGATTATATGATGAAAAAAGACAAAATATTAAATTAGGTGATAAAATTAAATTTTTAAAAGAACCAAATTTAGATGAATCTTTTGTAGTTAAAGTAATTGGATTATTAAGATATAATAGTTTTATAGAGATGTTTAATGATTTTGATATAAGTATTTTATCTGATAAAAATATGAGTAAAGAAAATTTGTTAGAAGATTTAGAAAAATTTTATAGTAGAGAAAAGCAACAAAAATATGGTGTGCTTGGAATAAGATTTGAAATTGTTAATTAAAAAATTTAATTATAAATAATTGATATTATTTATATTATATGATATATTGATTATGTAATTCAAATATTTTATATTTAATATAAAAAAGCGAGTGATGCCAGCTCTAAGTGGGCACTTAAAAAAGAAAAATGTGATTTATATTAAAAAAAATCACAATTTTTTTTGCAATTTTTTAATACTTTTACGATACTCTACGTATTCTTACCAAGTTCCGCCATTTTCTTTAAATTTATCGTACTCTTCTTGAGTTCCCCATTTTTCTCTCATTTCATGATTTTTTTCATCTCACCAAATTTTACTTCTATTATTTTCTGGGTTGTAGCTATATGGTAACATTGTTTCAATTACTTATTAAATCCTAGTATATGATATTTATAATATGCTTTCAAGTGCTAGAATTATCATATCATTTAATTTTTTTTCTTTATCTTCTGTACTTAACATTGTTTTTTCAAAAGGACTATCTACGATACTAACTAAAGCAGTTGCTTCTTTACCGCATAATTCTGCAACATGAAATAATCCAAAAGCTTCCATTTCATTACATAATAAATTAATGTGTGTTGGAACATTTTTTAGAATATGGTCGATATTTGCATACACTGTAAAGACATCTGCAGTAAGAATAGTACCAGTAACTAATTTTGTTTTTAATTTTTTGCTAGTTTTAATTATTTTATTATTTAATTCTTCACTACTATTAATTACATTTCTGACATCTTTTCCCCATACATATGCAAAACTAGAAGGGGAGTAGCTACTACTTGCAAGTACAATATCATTAACTTTTACATTCTTATCTAAACTACCACCAGTTCCAATTCTTATGATTTTTTTAACATCATAATCATGATATAGTTCATATGAATAAATACCAATACTAGGTATACCCATACCACTTCCCATAACTGTTACTTTTTTTCCTTTATAATAACCTGTATACCCTAACATATTTCTAACTTCATTAATTTGAATTACATCAGTTAAGAAAGTTTCAGCAATATATTTTGCACGTAAAGGGTCACCTGGCATTAATACAACGTCACTAATACTATCTTTTTTTGCGCTTATATGAATAGACATAATATCACACTCCTAATATAATTATATCAACAAATATGGTATAATTTAATTATAAATTAAATATGTTTACACATAATATAAAAGAGGTGCACTATGATATATAAAGCTTTTAAAATAAATACTTATAATATATATACTATAAAAACAGATAAATTTAAAACATGTCATATGGAAATTATATTTAGAAATAATATAAAAAAAGAAGATGTAACAAAAAGAAGTTTATTAACAGAGATGATTGTTGAAAATACAAAAAAATATAATACTAGACGTAAAATGTCTGTAGAATTAGAAAATTTATATAATGCTTATTTTTATGGAATAACAAATAGAGTAGGAAGTAGTATACTTACTAGTTTTTGCTTTGACTTTATAAATCCTAATTTAGTAAATGAAAAGTTAGATAATTTTATTAAATTTCCATTAGAGGCAGTATTAAATCCTAATATAAATAATAATGAATTTGATATAACAACATTTAATTATATAAAAGAAAGAGTAAAAAAAGATATAGAATCTATTGTTGAAGATCCTAAGAATTATTCAATTAACAAATTATTAAATAGAATGTGTAAAAATACAGAAAGTAGTATTAATATTAATGGGTATGTAGAAGATTTAGATTTAATTACTAATAGTAATTTATATGAATATTATTGTGATATGTTAAAACATGATTATATAGATATTTATATAATAGGTGATATTGATATGGATAAAGTATCAGATATTATAAAAAATAATTTTAAATTAAATATATTAAAATCACATAAAGTTACTTATGAGGTAAATAATAAAAGTGTAAAAAAAGAGAGAAAAATATATGAATGGTATCCTTTTAGTCAAGAAAATATATGTATAGGACTTAATATTAAAGGAATGACTTCTTATGAAAAGAATTATGTTGCACATATATATAATATGATATTGGGTGGGGGTTCTTTAGAAACTAAGCTATATAATAGACTAAGAAATGAAAATTCTCTTTGTTATAATTGTGTAAGTTTATATCAAAAATTTGATAATCTGTTAATACTTCATACAGCTGTATCTAATAAAAATGAAAATGTTGCAATAAAATTAATGAAGAAAGCATTAAATGATATGGTAAAAGGTGATATAAGTGAAGAAGAAATAGAGAATGCAAAAAAATTAATAACAACGTCACTTAATATGTCTTTAGATGTACCTGGTAGAATAATAGATAATTATGTTTTTGAAAATTTATTTGGTTTAGAAAAAATAGATGTTAGGATTAATAAATATAATAAAGTTAACAAAAAAGATATAGTTGAATTTGCAAAGAAAATAAAATTAAATACTATATTATGTGTAAGAGATGGTGAAAATGAAAGAAATAAAGATTAATAAAACTAATGAAATAATGTATTATGAAAAATTAAATAATGGTTTAGAAGTATATATAGTTCCTAATGTATATCAAAAGAATTTTTACATAACATTTACTACTAAGTTTGGTTCAATTAATACTGAATTTAAAATTAAAGAAGAAAAGACTTTTAAAAAAGTTCCTAATGGTATAGCACATTATTTGGAACATTTAATGTTTAATATGGAAGATGGTACAGCATTTGATTATTTTTCTAAGCTAGGTAGTAGTGTTAATGCTTTTACTACATATGATTTAACATGTTATGAAGTTTATAGTTCTACGTATTTTAAAGAAAATTTGGAATATTTATTAGATTATGTTCAAACACCGTATTTTACTAATGAATTAATTAATAATGAACGTGGTATTATAAGTGAAGAAATTAAAATGTATGATAATAATCCGAATACAGAATTAACTTATAGTGCATATAAAAATATTTTTGTAAATGATAATAGAAAATATTTAATTAGTGGAACAATTGATGATATAAAGAAAATAAATAAAGATAATCTATATGATTGTTATAATGCATTTTATAATCCAAATAATATGTTTGTTGTAATTACTGGAAACGTAAATCCATATGAAGCAATAGGTATTATAGAAAATAATCAAAATAAAAAAGAATTTAATAATATAATTATTAGTAATAAAGAAATAAATGAGGTTAATAAAGTCAATAAAGAATATGAAGAAAAAGAAATGAATGTTGAAACTAATAAGTTAAATGTTTCATATAAAATACCTAGAAAATTATTTAAAAAATTAAATTTAACAGATATAGAATTAAATAGTTATATATCTATATTATTTAATATATTATTTGGTAATACTAGTAGTTTACAAGATAAGTTAATATCTTCTAAAATTATACAAAATGGAATTAATGTTAATAAGACATTTACAAAGGATTTTATTGTAGTTAGTATAACTAGTGAAACAGATTATCCTGATACGTTAGTAAGATATATTAGAGAAACAATGAATAATATTTTTATCGAAAAAGATACTTTAGATAGAAAATTAAAGGTTTATAAATCAAATTATTTATTACATTTTGATGATATTGAATTAGTAAATGGTAATATTCAAGATAATATAGTATTATATGGTAAATTTATAGATAATTATATGGATTTATATGATAAGATTAATACTAGTGTGATTAATGAAGTAGGTAAATATTTAAAAAATATTAAAGAAAGTATATTAGTAATTAAACCTAAAGTAAAATAATATTTTCGTAAAAGTAAATATTTAAAATGTGCAAGATTGTGTACATTTTTTTTGTGTAAACAATTAACATTGTATATACAGTTGGTTGACTTGTTGAAAATAAATATTTGTAAGAATTTTCATACAGATGTTTTTTATTTGTAAGTTTTAGAAAAAAAGTTTAAAAAAATGTAAGAAAAAAAAAGGAAATGCAAATTTTTTCACTATATATAATAGTGAAGGGAGGTTTTATAATGAGTAATCATAATGATAATAATTTTTCTCCATATATGGATGATTTTAGAGAAATGATAATTTTTAAAAAGGTTTTTTTGTCTGAAGATAAAGAAAAATTTATTAGTAATATTCTTGCTGATCATTTAAAAGCAGATGAAGAATTTATTTTTAAAAATATTGAAGTTTATGATAGAGAAAATGAAATAATGGATTTAAATTATTATAAAAAACCAAATAGAATTGTCTGCTATGTAGGTAATATGAATTTTCTTATAAGAATGCATATTAATACTAAAGAAAAATTATTTCATGAACTTTTAACTTATCATGATTATAGTAATGATGTTACTGAAAATGATATGTATACTTGTTTAATTAGTGTAAAACGTTAAGAGTCGCACAAAAATGCCTCTCTTAATCGATTGTTTTCTGTTCTTTCGATATATCTTATTTTTACTTTTATATCTGGTTTTATAAATATTATATTTTCTTCTAAATTTGTAAAATTATTAGCAGTTTTTTTAGAATTTTGTAGTTTTTTATATAATTTATTCTTTTTTGATACAAAAACTTTACCTATATAATTTAATCTATTATTAGATAATTCACCTAAGTAGATAGAAATTGTATTAGATGTATTAATTTTATATCCACCTATGTAGAAATTTTCTGTTTTATAATTTTTTACTTTAATCCAGTTGTTTGTTCTTGTATTAGGTATATATTTTGAGTTAATGTCTTTGCATACAATTCCTTCTAAGTTAAATTTTTTGATTGTTTTAAATAGTTTTTTACCATCATAAAATATTTTACTTTTGAAAAAAATATTGTTATCTTTAAAATTGTTTAATATATTTTTGCGTTCTAACAAAGTATAATCTTTTAAATCTAAGTTGTTGTACATTAAAATATCAAAACATATAAATGTTACTCTATTCCATATGCTTTGACTATTAATTTTTTCTTTGTTTTTAAGACGTATTCTGCTAAGTAGTTTAGAAAAGTTTGGTTTTCCATCTTTAGTACATATTATTTCTCCATCTAATATAGTATTAGAGTTTGTTAAATTTTTTAACTTCTTTAATTCGGGGAAAAGATATGTTACATCTATTTTGTTTCTAGTATATATTTTTATATTTTTAGAATTTATATATATCAATGCTCTTATACCATCATATTTAAGTTCGTATATGTAATTATTGCTTATTGGTACTTTATTACTTTCGCTTAACAACATTGGGGTTATATTATAATTTAACATCTTTTAAACTCTTCTCTAATGCTTTCATTAAATCATTAATTTTTTTCTTATCAGTTTTTTTAGTACTTTTTATAGTCTTACCGTTTAATTTATCATCTATAGCATTTTTAATGTTATTTTGATATAAATCTATATATTCTTTAGGATTAAATTTTATTTTCATTTCATCAACTAGTTTAATAGCTAAATCTAATTCTTTTTTTGAAATAGTTTTATCAATGTTATTATTTGGTATATTTACTTCTTCGTAAAAATATAAAGTAGTCATTAATAATCCTTTTGGATTAAATCTAATTATTGAATAATAAAATTTAGAACCTAATACGGTTTTACATAGTGCAACTAATTTAGTTTGTTTTAATGTTTCACTAAATAATTTGTATGGTTTACTATTAGTATCACTTGTAAGATAAAAACTTTTTTCAAAATAATAAGGATCTATTTCATTAAGATTTAAGAAACCTACTACTTCTATTTCTTTTTCATTTGGTATTTTTAATTTATTAAGTTCTTCTTTATTGAACGTTATATAACTATCTTTATCATATTGATATCCTTTAATAATGTCTATTTCTTTTAAATCTTTTTTACATTTAGGACAATATTTAATATATTTAATTCTATTTAAACATTTTTTGTGTAATTGATTAAAAGGAATATCGTTATCATGTATTATTGGATTTAATATTACTGGAATATTTACTAACATAAAAGATATATTGCTATGTATATTAGGCATATAATCACCATTATTATTTTAAATAATAAAAAATATTTTATACGAAAGGAATGATAAATAATGAAAATATTTGATTTTAATAAAATAAAATATATTATACTTATGTTGATTGTATTATTGATAGGTTTGATAATATATTTTATAAAAATGAATGATAAACAAGCTTATGAAGATACTTTAACTTTTAACGAAACAACAAATAAAACTACAAGTGAAGTATTTGAAAAAAACTATATTGATATTAAAGGTAGTGTAAAAAATCCAGGTGTATATGAATTTAAGAAGAATGATAGAGTTATTGATGCTATAAATATGGCTGGAGGTCTTTTAAAAAATGCTAATACTTCTAATATTAATTTGAGTCAAAAGTTAGTTAGTGAGATGGTTATATATGTTATGAATAATAGTGAAATTAAAAATGGAAGTAAAGTAATAAGTTGTGATACTAAGTGTAAAACTGAAGTTATTGAAGTTAATAATTGTGTGGAGGAAAAAAAATTGGAAACTTCAAAAAATAAAATTAATATTAATACTGCGACAGTAGAAGATTTTACTAGTCTTAGTGGAATAGGAGAAGCGAAAGCTAAAAGTATAGTTGAATATAGAAATATTAATGGTAATTTTAAAAGTATAGAAGATATTAAGAATATAAGTGGAATAGGAGAAGCATTATTTAATAAAATAAAGGATAATATAGTAGTATGAAAAAAATAATATTATTATTGAGTATATTTTTATTGAATACATCTAGTAAGGATAATATTTATTGTGATATAAAGGGTAATGTTAATAATCCTGGAGTGTATGAAATAAAGGATAATTATACTATAAAAGATATTATAAAAGATGCAGGTGGTTTAAAAGATCGTTCGTATACTGATAAGATTAATTTATCTAAGAAAGTAGTGGATGAAATGGTTATATATATTCCTACTAAATATGAAATAGATAAATTAAATGAATTAAATAATTGTGATTGTAGCAGATATGAATGTGTTAGTGATAGTATAGATAATGATGTTAATGAAAGAAAAGAAGGCAATTCTGTAGAAAAAAGTGATAATGTTATTAAAAATGAAGTCACTACAAAGAATAAAATTAGTACTACAAAAAAAATAGTTAATACCAGCAAAAATATTAATAGTAAAACTACAATTATTACAACTACTGAAAAAATTATAAATTATCCTATCAATATAAATAGTTGTAGTTTGGAAGAATTATTGACAATAAAAGGATTAGGGGATATAAAAGCAAAAAAAATAATTGAATATAGAGATGCTAATGGTTTGTTTAAAAGTATAGAAGATATAAAAAATATAAATGGTATAGGAGATGCGTTATTTAATAAAATTAAAGAATTTATTACGGTATAAGTATTTTATTTTATTATCTTTGATAATTTGTTTATGTTTTATAAGAAATAATAATAATTCAATTTATAAAATAAATGATACTAATTTTTATGGCGTAGTAAATGATTACCAATATAAAGATAATTATATTAGTTTGGTATTAAATGGTAAAGAAAAATTGAAATGTAATTATTATTTAGATAATAACGAAAAGTTTGATATTAACTATGGAGATACATTATATTTAAAAGGTAAATTAAAGAAGCCTAATAATAATACTATACCTAATACTTTTAATTATAAAAAATATTTAGAACACAATGATATATATTATATATTAGAAATTGAAAAAATAAATAAACAAGTAAGAACTAACAATATAATATATAAAATAAAAAATATAATAAAAAGTAGAATAGATATGTATGATAAAACTGGTTATTTAAACGCTTTTATACTAGGTAATAAAAATAATATTGATAATAATACATATTCAAATTATTCTAAGAATGGTATAATTCATATTTTTTCTATATCTGGTATGCATATTAGTTTGTTGGCTAGTATAATATTAAGTCTGTTAAATAGGATAAATAAAAGTAGTAAGAATGTAGTAGTAGTTATTATGTTTTTAATATTTTATTTAGTGTTAACTAATTATCAAGCTAGTATTATAAGAAGTATAATATTTTATATTGTGATTAATTTGTTTAAGTTGAGAAAAGTAAAAGTAAGTACATTAAATAGTTTTTTAATTTCTGTTTCTTTAATATTATTATTTGTTCCTAATTTTATATTTAATATAGGATTTTTATATAGTAGTTCAGTTAGTTTTAGTTTAATTTTTTATAAAAATAAATTTAATAAAAATTATATTATGAATTTATTATATGTTTCTTTTATAAGTTTTCTAATTAGTTTACCAATAACAATTAGTTTAAATTATCAAGTAAATTTGTTGAGTATTATAATTAATTTATTATTCGTGCCTTTAGTATCTTTTATATTGTATCCTTTATCTTTAATTGTATTTGTTTTTCCTATTTTTATTTCTTTATTTAATTTTTTTATTAGTATTACAGAGTTTTTATCTAATAATATAAGCAATATTAATTTTTTTAATATATATATTCCTAAAATGAATTTTATTATAATAATAATTTACTATTTATTAGTTTATTTAATCTTATCAAAAAGTACTAAATGGTTAATTATTTTTGGCTTATATATATTTGTTGTTAAAAATATTAATATTATAGATAATAATTACTATGTTTATTTTTTAGATGTAGGACAAGGGGATATGTCTGTAATAAAATATAAAGATGAATGTATTGTAATAGATACTGGACCGAGTAATGTTTATAAAAGTACTTATAAGATAACAGATAATCATATAAAATTTTTACATAGTATAGGTGCTAATAATATTGATTTATTAATAATTAGTCATGGTGACAATGATCATATTGGAAATGCAAATTATTTAATTGATAACTTTAATGTTAAAAATATAATGATTAATAAAGGTGAAATTAATGAAAGTGAAAGGCTATTGCCAAAGAATAAAATTGTTAATAATTACAAATCTAAAATGAAGTTTTATATTTTAGAACATGCGTTATTTGACAATGAAAATTCGAATAGTATTGTCAATTATTTAGTTGCTTATGATAGAAAATTTATATTTATGGGAGACGGTAGTAAGGAAACAGAATTAGACATTGTTAATAAATATAATATTAATGCTGATGTAATTAAAATTGGACATCATGGATCTAAAACTAGTAGTGATGAGTATTTTATAAAAAAGATAAACCCTATATATTCAATTATAAGTGTTGGTAAAAATAATAGATATGGTCATCCAAATGAAGAAGTATTGGACACTTTAAATGATTCAAAAATATATAGAACAGATCAAGATGGTAGTATTATGTTTAAAATTAAAAATGATAAATTACAAATTGAGACTTGTAGTCCATAGGAAGGAGTAGACATGAATTATTACAATGAGATAAAAAACAAATTAATTGATAATGAAATATATTCAAAAGTAAAAGATTATTCAAAAGAAAGGCATAAAGTTATTACATACTTTGAAGTTGGTAAATTGCTGGATGAGGCTGGCAGTAAGTATGGAGATAATATTTTAAATGATTATTCAAATAGACTGGTTACTGAGTTTGGGAAAAAGTATAACGAGAGAACATTGAGACGTATTAGACAATATTATAGAATATTCAAAAATGAAAAATGGTCGCCACTGGCGACCAAATTGTTTTGAAGCCATTATTCTGAATTATTATCAATTAAAGACGATAATGAATTGATATATTATATTAATATTGCATATGAAAGGAATTTATCTAAAAGAGAATTAAGAGAAAAAATTAAAAACAAGGAATATCAAAGAATACCTATTGAAACTAAAAACAAAATAGTTTCTAAAGATAAAATTGAAGTAAAAGATTTAGTACCAAATCCCATACTAATTAGAAATAGAAATAATACTGAAATAGTTACTGAGAAAGCATTACATAATTTAATTTTGGAAGATATTGAATCTTTTATGAAAGAACTTGGTAATTCATTTAGTTTTATAGGTAGTGAATATAAAATTAAAATAGGAGACAGAAATCATTATATTGATTTGTTATTATTTAATATAAAGTTTAATTGTTATGTAGTTGTAGAATTAAAAGTAACTGAATTTAAAGTTGAATATATATCACAAGTTCAAAAATATATGAATTATATTGATATGAATATAAAAGAACAATTTAATAATAATACTATGGGAATATTAATATGTAAAAGAGAAAATAGATTTGTAATTGAATATTGTTCAGATGGGAGAATTGCTGTTAGAGAATATGAATTGGTGTAATATAATATGTATGTAGGAAGTGCCTATTATGGCAAAAATGCTTGGAACAAGTTTGTGTAGAAACATATGCACCTTAGGGAGTGTAAAAAATATTATTTTCTTTAAAATATGAACTATTTTATGTTTTGTTTCATATTATGTAATATACATTATAATGTTTTAAATATATTTATAGTATGAATTTGTACTTGTAAAAATGGGCATTTTTATGTGCTTATTTTTGCATTAAATAAAAACTATTGCAAAATAGGCATTTTAATTTTATAATAAATATGTAAGTAATTAGAAGTATAAATTATTTATTAGATAGATGGAGGAAATTATGGGATTAACAACAACTTCCATAATAACTCTTATAATTGGTTTATTTGCAGGTGGCGCTGGAATATATGTAGTTATTGTTTTGACTGGTGCTGGTGCAGGTAAAAAAGCAGAAAAATTATTAGCTGATGCTAAAAAAGAAGCTGAAAAGCATAAAAGAGATACACTTTTAGAATTAAAAGAAGAAAGTTATAAATTAAAAAATGAAACTGATAAAGAAATTAAAGAGAGAAAACAAGAAATTCTTGCTAGTGAAGATAGATTATTAAATCGTGAAAAATCTTTAGATAAAAGAGAAGAAATGCTACAAGATAGAGATAATAGACTAGTAGAGAAAGATAATAATTTAAATGCTTTGAGAAAACAAATCCAAGATAAAGAGTTAAAGATGGATGAACTTTTAAAACAAGAAATGGAAAAATTAGAAAATATAGCGAAGTTTTCTAAAGAACAAGCACATAAACAAATACTTGAAAGAGTAGAAAATGATATGTCAAGAGAGATTGCTGAATATATCAAAGAAAGAGAAGCAGAAGCTAAACTTGAAGTTGATAAGAAAGCAAAGAACTTACTTGTAAATAGTATGCAAAGATATTCAAATGATGTTACTAATTTACAAACAGTAACTACAATAAGTTTACCTAATGATGATATGAAAGGAAGACTTATTGGTAGAGAAGGGAGAAATATTAGAACAATTGAAGCCGTTACTGGAGTTGATTTAATAATTGACGATACTCCAGAAGCTATAGTAATTTCTTCATTTGATCCATATAGAAGAGAGATTGCAAAAGTAACTATTGAAACTTTAATAAAAGATGGTAGAATACATCCTACAAGAATTGAAGAAATATATGATAAAACTTGTAAAGATATTAATGCTAGAACAATTGAATTAGGTAATGACGTTATTGTTGAATTGGGTTTAACAAAATTTGATCCAGAATTAGTTAGATTAATAGGTAAACTTAATTATAGAACTAGTTATGGACAAAATGCTTTACAACATTCTAAAGAAGTTTCTCATTTATCTGGTTTGATTGCAGCTGAATTAGGTGAAAATATAAATTTGGCAAAACGTGCTGGGTTATTACATGATATTGGGAAATCTATTGATTATGAAATAGAAGGAAGTCATGTGGACATTGGTGTTGACATTGCAAAAAAATTCCATGAAGACAAAGTTGTAATTAATGCTATTGCATCTCATCATGGAGATACAGAACCAAAAAGTGTTATTGCAATAATTGCACAAATAGCTGATACATTATCTGCTGCACGACCAGGTGCTAGAAGTGATTCAATGGAAAATTATATTAAAAGACTTGAAGAATTAGAAAGTATTGGAAATAGTTTTCCGGGTGTTGAAAAAACTTATGCTATGCAAGCTGGTAGAGAAGTGAGAGTAATTGTTAAACCAGAAGAAATTGATGATTTAACTAGTCTTAAAGTAGCTAGAGATATTAAAGATAAAATTGAGAATGAAATGCAATATCCTGGTACTATAAAAATAACTGTTATTAGAGAAACTAGAGCAGAAGAAATTGCAAAATAAAATTTAGGAGTTGCCCTAAATTTTTTTTAATATATTAAATTCATTTAGAAAATAATTATCTGTCATACCTGCAATATAATCTATAATTATTCTTTCATTAGAATTATTTTTTCTATAATCATTTGACATTTTATTTAAGAAACATTTGTAGATATTATAATTAGTTAATTTATTTTCTAAAATATATAAACATTTGTTGAATACTACTTTAAACATAAATTTATACATTTCTGTTTCGTCTTTACTGTTTGCTACTAAATAGATATTTTCGTAATTAAATTTTATTAAATCATTTAAAGCATTATATACTTTATTTGAAAGTTCAATATAATTTTTATTATAAGAATTATTTATAATATCTAAAATTAAAGTATTTACAATACTAGCATTATTATCTCCTAAATTATCTACAATATTTTTAGGAATATCTTTTCTTTTTATTTTTCCAACTTCAATTGCATCTTCTAAATCTCTACCGATATATCCAATAATATCACTAATTCTAACTACACACGCTTCTAATGTCATAGGAGTTAAGTTTCTTGCAACTTTTTTATCTTTATAAGAATTATTATAATCATTTAAAAAATCTTGTTTAGTTTTTTCTTTGTAAGTGTATGTTTTTAATAATTTTTCTCCATTATGACATAATATTCCATCTAATACTTGAATTGTAATATTTTTTCCAAGTCCATTATTTTCAACAATCATTAAATTTCTAACACTTTGTATATTATGCATAAAATATTTTTTATTATGTTCTAAAGATATTTCATTTAAAATTGATTCACCAACATGACCAAATGGTACATGTCCTAAATCATGTCCTAAACTTATTGCTTCTATTAAATCTTCATTTAATTTTAATGCTCTTCCTATTGTTCTTGCAATTTTGCTAACTAATTGTACATGTATAATTCTATGAGTTATATTATCATTTTGATTATTTGAAAATACTTGAGTTTTATCACTATATCTTGTATATGATAGGCTATGTATTGTTCTATCAATATCTCTATAATATTCTCCTCTAATATCTTCTTTTAGTTTCTCTAATCTTACAGCATCTTTATTTTTTGATGCATATTCATTTAAATTATTTTCGTACATTAACATATTATCTTTAATATTCATAATACCACCCATTTAATTGTATCACGACTTTAATTATTCTCATATAATAAAAATGTAAAAGGAGAATTTATGAAAAAAATTATAATTAGTATTATTATTTTAATTATTATTATTTGTAGTCTATTGATTATATTTAATAAAAAGAGTTCTAATAATAATTTAGAACACGTTACTGTTGCAGAGGTTACTCATTCAGCATTTTATGCTCCATGGTATGTTGCAATAGAAAAAGGATATTTTAAAGATAATGGACTTGATATAGATGTAGTATTAACAAGTGGTGCTAATAATGTTGTTGCAGCAGTATTGTCTAATGATGTAAATATAGGATTATGTGGTCCAGAAGCAACTATTTATATTTATAATGAAGGTGAAAAAGATTATGTCAAAACTTTTAGTGGGCTTACTAAAAGAGATGGACAGTTTATTGTTGCTAGAAAAGAAAATAAAAATTTTAAAATTAGTGATTTAAAAGGTAAAGAAGTTTTAGCAGGTAGAATTGGTGGGATGCCTGAATTAAATTTTGAAAATGCTTTAAGAAATGGCAATGTATCAGTTAATGATGTTAATATAAATACAACAATAGATTTTGCATCACTTAGTGGAGCATTCATTTCTGGAACAGGAGATTATGTAAATTTATTTGAACCAAATGCAACACAACTTGAAAAATTAGGTTATGGGTATGTTGTGTCTTCAGTGGGTGAATTATCAGGTGAAATGCCTTATACAGCTTTTAATGCAAGAAAAAGTTATATAGAAAAAAATGAAAAAATAGTAAAATCTTTTGCAAAATCTATTAAAGAGGGATTGGATTTCGTACATAATAATAGTGCAGAAGTTATTGCAAATACAATAATAAAACAATTTCCTGATACATCTAAGAATGAACTAATAAAAATAATAGATAGATATAAGAATAATGATTCTTGGCTTGAAACACCTTATATTAGTGAAGAAAGTTTTAAAAATTTAGAAGATATTATGATTAAATCTAATCAGATAAAAGAATACATAAACTACAATGATTTAATCATTAATTATTATGAATAATGTAATTGGCATTAAAAACTTGTCAAAAACATATTATACTAAATTAGGGTGTGTTGAAGCCTTAAAAGATGTAAATATTAGTGTTAAAAATGGAGAGATACTTGGAATAATAGGGAATAGTGGATGTGGTAAAAGTACCTTACTTTCAATACTTGCAAAATTAGATAAATGTAGTAGTGGAGAAATAATATCTAAAAAGAAAGATTACGTTGTTGGATATATGCTACAGAATGACGCTTTATTTCCTTGGTTAAACATTTTGGATAATGCAACATTAGGTTTAAAAATAAAAGGTATAAAAACAAAAGAAAATATAGAATATACAAAAAGATTATTAGAAAACTATGGTTTAAAAGATTTTATGTATAAGTATCCTAATAGTTTATCTGGCGGTATGAAACAGAGGGTAGCATTAATTAGGACACTGGCTATAAAACCAGATATATTATTACTTGATGAACCATTTTCAAAATTAGATTTAATTACTAGATTAGATATAAGTGATGACGTTTATAAGATTATAAAAGAAATGAATATAACAACAATAATTATAAGTCATGATATAGCAGAATGTATTAGTTTATGTGATAGGGTCGCCGTTATGACGAAAAGACCAGGTACTATAAAGAATATACATGAAATAAACTTATTAAATAAAAAAACTCCTTCAAAAAATAGAAGTGATGAAAAATTTTATTACTACTATGATATTTTGTGGAAGGAGATAGATAAATGAACGATGTTTTAAAAAGAATAAAAAGAGAAAAAAGAAATATAAGAATAATACAAATATGTTTAGGTTTATCTTTCATAATATTATGGGAATTTTTCAGTAGATTTAATATAATTAATAGTTTTATATTTTCTAGTCCATCAAAAATATTTGTAACTTTAATAGAATTATATAAAAATAATAATTTATTTAATAATATATATGTTACTCTTTTAGAATTGTTTATTTCATTTATTTTAGGTAGTGTTATAGGTTTTATAATTGCGATTATATTTTATAGATTTAATTATATAAAAAAAATATTTGATCCGTATTTAACGTTACTCAATAGTTTACCTAAAGTTGCTTTAGGACCACTTTTAATTATTTGGATAGGTGCTAATAATAAATCTATAATAGTCATGGCACTTTTAATAAATTTAATTGTTTCAATAGTTGGGTTCTATAATGGATTTATTAATACTGATGAATATAAAGTAAGACTTATTAAGACTTTTGGTGCTAGTGAAAGACAGATAATATTTAATTTAGTTATACCTGAATGTATGGAAAATATATTTTCTACGTTGAAGTTAAATATATCCATGTCGTTAATAGGTGTTATAATGGGGGAGTTTTTATCTAGTCAAGCTGGTATAGGATATCTAATACTTTATGGTACACAAGTATTTAATTTAAATTTAGTAATGACTGGTATAACACTTTTATTAATACTTTCATATTTGTTATATTTAATAATAAATACTTTAGAGAAACATGCGTTGAGACATATGTAGAAAACTTAACTTTTTAGGTTTTCTTTTATTTTTATTCGAAATATTTATAAATAAATCTTGGGAACATAATAAAAAATGTGATATACTTTTATAGGGTAGTATATATGAATAAGAAAATAAATAGATTTTTTAATTTAGTAATAATTGTTTTAATCATGTTAATAATTATTTTGTATGGATATAAAAATATATTTAATGGTAATATAACAAAGAATACTTCTGATGTTAAAAAGGTTAGTTCTTCTAATAAATCAGAAGTATCTGTATATTTTTTAGATGTTGGTCAAGCTGATTCGATGTTTATAACTGATGGAACTAATAATATTTTAATTGATGCTGGGAATAATGCGGATGGGGCTAAAATAGTAGATTATTTAAAAAATGAATTTAAAATTTCTGAATTAAATATGATTGTTTTAACTCATCCTCATGAAGATCATATAGGTGGAATGGATGATGTTATTAATGCTTTTAATATAGATAATATTTTAATGCCTAATGTTATTAGTACTTCTAAAAGTTTTGAGAGTGTTCTAGATACAATTGAGAAGAAAGAATATAAAATTACTGTACCAAATATAGATGATAAATATAATTATGGGAATATGGAGTTTACTGTTTTAAGTGTAGGGAAAAATCAAAAAAAATTGAATGATTCTTCTATTGTTTTAAAGTTATTGTATCATAATAATTGTTTCTTATTTATGGGAGATGCAAGTAAAAGTGTTGAAAAAAAATTATTAGATAAAGATATTGCTTGTGATGTTATTAAGATAGGGCATCATGGGTCAGAATATAGTACCTCTAGTGATTTTATAAATAAGGTAAATCCTAAGTATGCTGTTATAGAGGTAGGTAAAAATAATATATATGAACATCCAAGACAAGTAATATTAGATAGATTAAGTGAGAAAAATATAAAAGTATTTAGAACTGATATAGATGGTACAATTAACTTTATAAGTGATGGAAATAATATAAAGTATAAATTTTTAAATACAGATTTAGATGGGTGATGTTATGTTTACGATAGAAAGTATAACTGATGATATTGTGAAGTTAGAAAATAGAGATACTTTAGAAATAATATATGAAAAAAAAGATATTTTACCTAAAAATATAAGTGAAGGTGATATTGTTAATAAAGTAAATGGTATATATATAATAGATAATATGGAAACTAATATAGTTAAAGAAAGAATAAGAAATAAATTTGATTCGTTATTAAAATAAAGATGGAGTTGGTAGTGTGAAAAAAATAATTGTAACAATAATGACTTTTTTAATATTTTTTGTAGTTGCAACATTTTTTATTGCTTATTTTATATCTAATAGTGGTAATTTACTTAATAGTTTTAAGTTTAAAAATGTTTCTAATGTAGGACTTAATTATTATATATATTATTCTAAAGTAAAAACTGCTGATCATTATGATGTAATAGTTTATAATAATGATAGTGATATTATTTATAATAAAAAAACTAAAGATAATAGTATGACTATTATGTTTAATAAATTGAACTATGGTGAAAAATATAAAATAGTTGTTATTGCTGTAGATAATGCTGGTAATAAAAAAAGTATAAAAGAACCATATAATTTTGTGTGGGATGAACTAGATTTTAGTGATACTAATTTAGTTGCTATGGATAATAATAATGATTATATAATAGATTTTATTGGTGATTATAAAAAGAAAAAGTATAAATTAAATATTAGTAAAAATGATGTATTACAAGATAGTGTAGATATAAATAAAGAATCATATGTTCTTAAAAATGAATTATTTAAAGATGAATCTTGTTATTATGTTTTAGATATTGTTGAAGATAATGTAGTTATATCTAGTTTAAAGATATATAATTTGATGAGTCCAATAAGTGATATAGTTTTTGTAACACCTAGTAATGGAGATATGATGAATTATGATGACGTTCCTATAACTTTTCAAGGTGGAGATAATGCTAGTAATTATGAACTTGAATTATATAGAGATACAAAGTTAATTAGAAGAAAAGAAATTAAAGATAAGTCTGTTATATTATCTAACAATTTATTTGATAAAAGTGCAAGTTATAAAGTTAAAATTATTGCATCTTATTATGATTATGTAGATTATTCTAAAACAAGTGAAATTAATTTTACAATTAATTCTAAAGTTACTTTAAAACCTGTTTATACTAATTATAAAACTGATAATATAAAAAGTGGTAGTAAGGTTAAATTATTAAGTCCTGATAAAGGTGCTACTATATATTATACTATGGATGGTAGTGATCCTAGTGATAAGAGTATTAAGTATGACAAAGAAATAGTAATTGATAGAAATATGACTATAAAAGCTATTGCTGCTGAAGATAAGAAGAATAATTCTAGTATTAGTGAATTTAATTTTAAAGTAGGCACTAAGAATAATTACAAAGTTTATTTAAGTGCATCTAATCAAAATAATAATTTGGGTGTATCTGAAGTAGGTTATACTAATGAGAAAAAAGAGATGAATGATTTAACAAATTATATTGAGAAGAGATTAAAAAGTTTTGGAATTAAAACCTATAGAAATGAATTTGGGGATATAAATAGATGGACTCAAGATAGTACGTATTTAGGAGTCGATTTGCATTTAGCAATACATTCTAATGCTAGTGAAGATCACAAATCTTATGGTATAGAAACTTGGGTACATAATGAAAATGCTAAAATGTATAGTTTAGCTTCAAATATACAACATAATTTATTTGATATATATTATAATAAAGAAGATGAACTTGCTAATAGAGGGGTTAAATATGCTAATGGTTCTTTAGCAGAGGTTAATCCATCTTATACTCCATGTGGTATCCTTGTAGAAGTTGCTCATCATGATTATTTAAATGATGCTAAATGGATTATGGAAAATAAAGAGAAGATTGGTTATAAAATTGCTGATACAATACTCGAATATTGGCAAATAAAATAAGGTTTTGTCGAAACTCTTCTAAATTATATCTTATTTTGTTAGAATATATTTGAAAGAGGGGATATTCATGAGAATTGACTTTTTGATAGGACAATTGATTAATGAAATAGATGTAGCAAATTATAGAAGTTTTAAGGTACATAAATACGTTTGAAAACGTATTTTTTTTTCAACGTATTTTAATTGTTTTTTTTTGTTATATAAGGTATAATAACGAATAGAAGGGTGATTTATATGAAAATATTAAGTGTAAATGCAGGTAGTAGTTCTTTAAAGTTTACTTTATTTCTAATGCCTGAAGGAAAAGAATTAATGGGGGGATATTTTGAAAAAATAGGATTAGAAGATAGTTTTTATTCTATTAAAATTAATGGAGAAAAAACAAAGAAAGTTGTTAGTGTAAAGAATCATGATGATGCTGTTAAAATATTAGTTCATGAATTAATAGATAATAATGTAATTTCTTCATTAGATGAACTTGATGGTATAGGGCATAGATTGGTTCATGGTGGAGAAAAATATACTGATTCAGTAGTAATTGATGATCAAGTAATTAATACTGTTACTGATTTAATACCATTAGCGCCACTTCATAATCCAGCAAATTTAATTGGTGTTAAAGCATTTATGGAAGCGTTACCAAATACACCAAATGTAGGTGTGTTTGATACAGCATTTCATCAAACTATGAAGAAAGAACAATATTTATATAGTGTTCCTTATAGTTGGTATACAGATTATAAAGTTCGTAAGTATGGTTTTCATGGAACTAGTCATAAATTTATAACTAGAACAATGAAGGAAAAACTTGGTAAAGATAATGTTAATTTAATTATTTGTCATGTTGGTTCTGGTGGCTCTTTATGTGCTGTTAAAGATGGAAAAAGTTTTGATACTACTATGGGATTTACTCCGAATGCAGGTATTATGATGGGAACACGTTCTGGAGATATTGATTATTCTTTAATTCCATATGTTGTTAATGAATCTGGAATGAATTTAAAAGAAGTAGACAATGTTTTAAATAAACAAAGTGGATTGCTAGGAATAAGCGGTGTTAGTAGTGATCATAGAGATATTGAAAGTGCTATAGAAGAAGGAAATGAACTTGCAGTTTTATCAAATGAGATGTATGTTAATAGAATTGCAAATTATATAGCAGAGTACTATGTTGAACTTTGTGGTAATGTTGATGCTTTAGTATTTACAGCTGGTTTAGGAGAAAATGCTATAGGATTTAGACGTGATGTAATGAATAGATTAGCATGTCTTGGAATTAAATTAGATGATAGTGTTAATAATACTATTGCAGGTTTTAAAGATGTTCATGAAGGTATAATTAGCACTGATGATTCTAAGGTTCCAGTGTATGTTGTTCCTACTAATGAAGAGTTAATGATTGCTACAGATACTTATGAATTAATAAAATAGGTGAACATGAATAATGTCGTTAAACAAATAATAAAAAAAATAAAAGAATATGATAATATTGTTATTGCAAGGCATATAGGTCCTGATCCTGATGCTTTAGCTAGTGAAATAGCTTTAAGAGATATTATAAAATTAACTTATCCTAAAAAAAATGTATTCGCTGTAGGAAATAGTGTTTCTAAATTTAAGTATTTTGGTGAGTTGGATAGAATAGATGATAATAAACTTGATAATCCTTTATTGATTGTATTAGATGTTCCAAATATTTCTAGAATAGATGGTATTAATTATAGTAATTATAATTATGTTATTAGAATTGATCATCATCCAAATGTGGAAGATATTGCACAATTAGAATTTGTTAATGAACATGCTAGTAGTACTTGTGAATTGATAACAGAAATGATTTATTCTAGTAAATTAAAAATAAATAGGCATATTGCAGAAAATTTGTTTTTAGGTATAGTTACAGATAGTGATAGGTTTTTGCTTAGTTATACTACTCCTAAAACATTTAAACTTGTTACAAGATTAATTGAGGATTTTAATTTAGAAATTAGTAAACTTTATGATTTATTATATATTAGACCGATTAATGAAGTTAAATTTCAGTCTTATATAGCGCTTAATATGATTATTACAGAGAATAATTTTGGTTATATAAAATTGAATAAAAAAATAATAGATGAGTTTGGAGTTGATTCTTCTTCTGCTAGTAACATGATTAATAATTTTAATTATATAAAAGAATTGTATTGTTGGGCATTTTCTAGTTTTGATGAAAAAAATGAAATTCATAAAATTAATATTAGAAGTAGAGGACCTATAATAAATGATGTTGCTCAGAAATATAATGGTGGTGGACATATATTTGCTAGTGGTGCTAGAATTAAAGAAGAAAACGAAGTTGATATGTTATTTAAAGATTTAGATGAACGTACGGCTCAATATAAAAATAGTTTAAAATAGATTTTTAGAATAAAATAGTTCTAAAAGTCTTTTTATATTAATATGGAAAAAAACTTTACAAAACAAAAACAATAGTGATATAATACATTTGACAGATTTAAGTGGGCAGAATATCCCACTTTTATTAATGTTTGGAGGGAATATGGATAAAACATTAGAAAAAATAAAGAATATTATTAGTGAACCTATTAAAAAGTTAGATTTAGTTGTTGATTCTATAGAATATGTTAAACAAGGAAAATATAATTTTTTAAATATTGTATTAGATAGAATTAATGGTATAGATTTAGATACTATTGTTGAAGCTACTAATATAATTAATCCAATTTTAGATGAGTATGATTTAATTAAAGAAGAATATATATTAGATATTTCAAGTAAGGAAAGAGGTTAGATTATGAATGGTAAAGAATTTATTAAAGCAGTAAAACATATTACAGAAGAAAAAGAAATAAGTGAAGATGTTGTATTTGAGGGTATGGAACAAGCACTTTTAACAGCATATAAAAAGAATTTTAAAGGGAAAACAAATGTAAAAGTTGAAATTGACAGAAAAACTGGTGATATAAGGGTATATACATATTATGTTGTAGTAGATGAATATCATGATGGTGAAGAATATATTGATGAAGATGGTAATACTAAATTTACAGAACCAGATATTAATGAAGATGCACAAGTTTTATTAGAAGACATAATAGAAAAACATCCAGATGCAAAAGTTGGAGATATTTTCCAGGAAGAAGTTACTCCTCAAGATTTTGGAAGAATTGCAACATCAACTGCTAAACAAGTTTTAACACAAAAAGTAAGAGAAGCTGAAAGAGAAAGTATAATGAAAGAGTTTGAAGATAAAGAAAATGAAATAATGGTTGGAACTCTTGAAATGGAAGATATTAAAAATTATTATGTTGATTTGGGACGTGCAAGAGGAATATTACCAAAATCTGAAATAATACCTGGAGAAACATTAAAAATGGGAAGTAGTATTAGAGTTTATATAAATAAAATAGAAAGTACTACAAAAGGACCACTTATTAAATGTACTAGAAAACATTATGGATTTGTTAAAAGATTATTTGAAACTTTTATACCAGAATTCAAGGAAGGTGTTTTGGTTTTAAATGCAGTTGCAAGAGAAGCAGGAGTAAGAAGTAAAGTAAGTGTTTCTAGTTTAAATCCTAATATAGATCCTATTGGAACTTGTATAGGAGAAAAAGGAAGCCGTATTGGAAGTATACTTGCTGAATTAAATGGAGAAAAAGTAGACTTGGTACAATATAGTGAAGATGATGCAGAATATATTAAAAATGCATTAAGTCCTGCAAAAGATATAATTGTTAGTATAGTTGATAATACTAAAAAAAGAGAGGCAGTTGTTATTGCTGAGGGAGAAAACCAAAGACTTGCTATTGGAAAAAATGGTATTAATATAAAACTTGCTAGTAAATTAACTAAATTTAGAATTAATATTAAAACTATGGAAGAATTAAACGAAGAAATTAATAAATAGTATATTATAAAATGAATTTATTAAAGGGGTGATATTATGAAAAATAAATATAATATGACTAAAGATGATAATGTATTTTTTGCAAAAAGAAAACTTGTAGATAATATATATAAAAGTGCAAATTTAGAAGGAATTGCAGTTACATTTGCAGATACATATTCATTTATGAACAATGTTAATACTGGTAAAATAAGTGTAGATGATATGTTGAAATTAAAAGGTCTTAAAGATGCTTGGGAGTATGTGTTAAATCATATAGATGATAAAGTTGATTTAGATTTTATAAAAAAAATACATTTTGAAATATGTAAAGGACAAAACGTTAATCCATTAGGAGAATTTAGAGAAAAAGGTGTAGGCATTACAGGAACTAATTGGAGACCTAAACTTCCTAGTGAATGTGATTATGAAAAAGAACTAAATGAAATTTTAAATATTGAGAACGATTTAGAAAGATGTTTAAATTTATTTTGTTATATACAAAGAAGTCAAATGTTTCAAGATGGAAATAAGAGGGTTGCTAATTTAGTTAGCAATAAAGAAATGATTAGATGCGGACAAGGTATTATTTCTATACCAGTTGATAAAATTGGAGAATATTTTACTAGATTAATTAAATATTATGAAACAAATGATAATAGTGAATTAATTAAATGGTTATATGATAATGCTATAGATGGCATTTAAGGGGTGATATTATGAAAGAAAGAAAAATTCCAATGCGTACTTGTGTAATAACACATGAAAAATTACCTAAAAAAGAATTAATTAGAATAGTACGTAATAAAGAAAATGAAGTATTTGTTGATGAAACTGGAAAGCAAAATGGAAAAGGTGCTTATTTAAAATTAGATGAAAGCGTTGTAGAAAAGGCACGTAAAAGTAAAGTTTTAAATAAGTATTTAGAAATAGATGTTGAGGATAAAATATATGATGATGTTTTAAAATTAATAAAAAAATAGAAAGAAGGTATAATTTATGACAGTAAAAGATTATGCAAATGAAGCAGGATTTTCAATACAAGAAGTATTAGAAAAATGTAAGGAACTTGATATTAAAGTAAATAGTGGTAATGATTATTTAGATGAAGATGGAATTATAATGCTTGATAATACTATGAACTTAATTAGTACTGAAACTGAAATGGATTATAATGATGCTGATGAATTAGATGAAGCAGTAGAAAATATAATGTTAGATTCTAAATTACAAGCAGAAGAAGATAATAATACTAAAAAAAGAGAAAAAGTAAAAAAGAAAACTATTAATGAAAAAGATAAAAATGAATATTTAAAAAATAAAAAAGCTATGTATAAAAATAAAGAAAAATTATCTAATAATGCAAAAGATGAAAATGTTGTGTTATATAAGGATGGTATGACTTTAGGAGAACTTGCTAAAGAGTTAAATGTTAATGCTACAGATGTAATGAAAAAATTAATAGGTATGGGATTGATGATAACTATTAATCAATCAATAGATTTTGAAAATGCAGAAATAATATCTCTAGAGTATGGTAAAACTTTAAAAAGAGAAGAAACACAGGATATTTCAAACTTTGAAGAATATGAAATAATAGATAATGAAGATGATTTAGTAAATCGTCCACCAGTTATTACGATAATGGGGCATGTAGACCATGGTAAAACTAGTTTACTTGATTACATAAGAAATAGCCATGTTGTTGATAAAGAGTTTGGTGGAATTACACAACATATTGGTGCCTATCAAATTGAATATAAAGATAATAAAATTACTTTTATTGATACTCCAGGACATGCTGCTTTTACTGAGATGCGTGCTAGAGGAGCAAGTATTACAGATATAGTAATTATTATAGTTGCTGCTGATGATGGTGTTATGCCTCAAACTAAAGAAGCAATAGATCATGCTTTAGCAGCTGATGTACCAATAGTAGTTGCTGTAAATAAAATAGATAAACCAGAAGCAAATCCTGATAGAATACTTACTGAAATGGCAGAAAATAATATTACTCCTGAAGTATGGGGTGGTAATATACCTTTTGTTAATATATCTTGTAAAACTGGAGAGGGAATTGATGAACTATTAGATACACTACTTGCTATAAGTGAAGTTCGTGAATTAAAAGCTAATCCTAATAGATATGCAGTTGGAACTGTTATTGAATCTAGAGTGGATAAATCCATTGGTGGTGTTGCAACGCTATTAATTCAAAATGGTACATTAAGACTTGGCGATCCTATAGTTGTTGGTACTACACATGGTAGAGTTAGAACATTTAAAAATGATTTAGGAGAAAATATAGTTGAAGCGGGACCTAGTACTCCTGTTGAAATAACTGGTTTAAATGATAATCCATCTGCTGGAGATAAATTTATGGCCTTTGAGTCAGAAAAAATGGCACGTGAAGTTGCAGAAAAAAGATCAATACAATCAAAAGCACAAAAACAAAAGAAAGAAGTAGTAAGCTTTGAAAGTCTGTTTGAACAAATGCAGTCTGGTGTTAAAGAAATTAATGTAGTTTTAAAATGTGATGTTAGAGGTAGTGAAGAAGCAGTAAAAAATGCATTAGAAAAAATAGATGTAGAAGGTGTTAAAGTAAAAGTTATAAGAAGTGGTATAGGAACTATTACAGAAAGTGATATAGTGCTTGCTAATGCTAGTAATGCTATAGTAATAGGATTTAATGTTGTACCAAGTAATATAACTAAAGAAGTTGCAAAAGAATATAGTGTAGATGTTAAACTTTATACAATTATATATAAATTAGTAGAAGAAATGGAACTTGCAATGAAAGGTATGCTTGATCCAGAATACGTAGAAAAAGTTATAGGAACTGCTGAAGTTAGAAAAATATTTACATTTTCTAAAGTTGGTAAAATTGCTGGAGTAATGGTTACTAGTGGTGTAATTAAATCTAATGCAATGATTCGTGTAATACGTGATGGTGTTATTATATATGATGGTAAAGTAGGAAGTTTACAAAGGGAAAAAGATAGTGTCAAAGAAGTGAAAAGTGGATTTGAATGTGGTGTTACTATAGATGGATATAGTGATATAAAAGAAAATGATATATTTGAATTCTATATAAATGAGTTAGTTAAATAGTTTAGCTAACTTTTTTATGTATGTTTTATATTTCGACAAAATATTTAAATGGGTTATTGTAGTATATATAACCAGAGCTTTATTTTGTTTAGTGCTTACCCAATCATAATATATGAGAGGGAGTGTATATATGAATAAAATGCTTTATTATATTTTAGAAATATTTAAAAGTATAGTAATAATATACATTTTGAAAGTAGTCTTATTCCTCCTACAAAAAGGAGTATAGGTTAACTCCATTAAGCACTACGTATTAATTATTTGTTCTACCTAATATAAATAATATATTATGGTTTGATATTAAATATCATATTTTACCTACTATTATATTTGTAATAAAAACAAATATATTAATGTAAAATAAAAGGACTCGTAATTTAATACGAGTGCTTATCCAACAAGGGTAGGCATTACAAAGTAAATGCTCTACTTAAATTAATTTTAACATCTGGATAATGATGTGTCAATAAAAAAATTTGAAAAAGCGACAAAAAAGCATTGCTAAATTTAAAGTATACATATAATTATTCGTTAACGAATAAAGTGTCTTAAAAGTGATTGAAATATATTATTTTTTATTATATAATTTTATTAGATTATGAAAGTAGGGATGATATAAATGTCTAGAAAACAAAGAATAATAGTAAGTGTAACTGGTATATTTTTAGTATTATTAATATTAGTAGGGCTTACATATGCATACTTTTTAACAAAGATAAAAGGAAATGAAAATAATAAATCTATTAGTGTTACAACAGCAAATCTTTTACTTGAATATGCAGATGTAAATGATGAACTAATAACAGATAGTGCAGTAGAACCAGGAAAAACATGGACAAAAACATTTGTAGCAACTAATAAAGGAAATAAAACTGTTACATATGGAGTAGCACTAGAAAATGTAGTAAATACATTAGAAAGAAAAGAAGATTTAGTATATACATTAGAATGTAAACAATATTCTAAAACGGGATTTAGTATAGATAAAACAAATAAAACTGTTGCTGGAACTATATCTGGAACATGTAATGGAGTAAGTGCAGAAACAACATTCCCATCAATAGGAACAATATTAGTACAAAATAGTATAGAAGATGATAAAGCACAAGTATATACATTAGTAGTAACATATAAAGAAACAAATACAGATCAAAGTGTAGATATGAATAAAACATTTAGTGCAAAAGCGAATATAGTAGATCCGAATAATTTTAAACCATACGGAATAAATACTTTAGCCACTGCCATAATAGATAGTGCAAAGATAGCGGCATCAAGTAGTGATACAACAAGAACAATATATCAAGAAACGCCAACAACTACACCTGGACAAGCAATATCTACAGAAACAGAAAAAACACTTTCAAAGACACAAGATGATTATGGGGATAGTTATTACTATAGAGGAAATGTAGTTGATAATTTTGTAAACTATGCAGGAATGTGTTGGAGAATAGTACGTATTGAGGGTGATGGAAGTATAAAACTTATACTAGCATCAGAATTATCTTGTAGTGATACAAATGTAACAACATCAAGTGGATACGCAACAGATGGCGCTGCTGGAGTGCAAGGAACAGAATTATCTGCAACATATGGATATAAAAGTGTCGGAGGTTATTCTGTTGATGATTATATAAATAGTGCAGCCAATACAACAAATAATGCAAGAACAAAATTAAATTCATGGTTAGAGAGAAAAATAACAAGTGAAAGTGATAAAGCACTTTTGAAAAATGGAGATTGGTGTATAGGAGATAGAACAACAGCATATGATCTTTCAACTTACGCATTAAAAACAGAAACAGCAGAAGAATTAATTAATGCTGGAACATCATTTAGTTATAGTGCAAGAAAAAGAATATTGAATACAAAAACACCAACATTAAAATGTGATGGAAAAAAAGAAAGAGATGGAGAAATAGATACAAATAAAGTAGGAATGTTAACTGTAGATGAAGTGGCATTTGCTGGGGCAACTGATTCAAGTAATTCAACATATTACTTAAATAAAAATGCTACATCAAGTTATTGGTGGGCTCTTTCGCCTTCTTTCTTCGATGTCGACTTTTCTGGCGTGGGCTCGTTCAGCGTGATCAACGGTGGTGATATAAACTACAACGGCGTCTCCTTCGCTTTCTCGTTTCGTGCCGCAGTTTCTCTCACATCTTCCACAAAAATAACTTCAGGAGATGGAACAGTGAATAACGCTTATACTGTAGAGTAAAATTTCTAAGAGGCTATTATAGTCTTTTTCTTATCGCATAAAAACTGAATTGTGAAATTTATGGGTGCCATTTTACATTATAAATGAGCGTCTAATATATATTGCAATTCTTTTTTTATATTAAAGTTTTATAAGTGATAGTTAAGTGAAAAAGGTTTTATCTTCCATAAACATTTTTAATAAAATAAATAATTGTGATATACCAAATAATATAGAACTAAATAAGTTTTCATAATAAAATATAATAAAATTAAGTGATTGGTGTGTTATATATAGTAGAATAATATTTAGTAAAAAATCATTATAATAGTTGTTTTCTACCTTAGTATATATATATAATGATATAGAAATATAAAATATAATAGATATTAGATAGTAATAAATAGTAAAACAGTTAAACTGATTTATAAAAGATAGTATAGATAGAGAAAATAGCCATGGTATAAATAAAATAAAAAATGACAAATATTTTTTCATATATAATCTCCTTTACTAAAATGTTACTTTGTTATAAAATATATATGCAGGAAGGTGTTTATACATGAATATACCATTTGATGATAAAGATGAATTAATAATGAAATTAGTACATTATTTTGTTACAAAAGAAAATTATGCTCCAATATTAGTAAATGGGGTGAAGAATGAAATATGGTTAGAAAATTTAGATGCTAATTATAAAATAGTTAGAATTAATTCAAATTATATACATAATAATGAACAATTTGAATTAGATTTATATAAGATAAATAATGTAGGTAAACAAATAAAAAAGAAAACTTTATCTAGAAAGTTAAAAACATTAAATATATTAACCGATATAAATGATGAGGTTAAAATAGATAATAATAAAAATATAGATAATATAATAATAAGAAATAATAATGATTTAAATAAAGAAGATGTAATTAATTTATTTCCTAAAATTAATGAAGAGGAGATAAAAGATTTACATGGATTAGATTTTTTAATTAATGTATCAAATGATATTAATAATAAAACTGAAAAAGAAAATGAATTTTATGAAAAGGTATTTAGTCCTAAAAAAATAGTTGCTACAAAAGTTCTTATTTTAATAAATATTATTGTGTTTGTATTATCATTTCTATTAAGTGAAACTGGTATATATGATGTTTTTACAAATTTTGCATTAAATAAATATTATGTAAAAAGCGGGGAAATATATAGATTAATTACTTGTGGTTTTTTACATGCAGATATAATACATTTATTTTGTAATATGTATTCTTTATACATTATAGGTACTCAGTTAGAAACTTTTATAGGAAAAAAGAAATTTGTTATAGTATATTTTATTAGTATGATAACTGGTAGTTTATTATCTTGTGTTATGTCTAATAGTTGGAGTGTTGGAGCAAGTGGAGCAATATTTGGACTTATTGGAAGTTTAATATATTTTGGATATCATTACAGAATATATTTGGGTAGTGTAATAAAAAGTCAAATTATACCGCTTTTGATATTAAATTTGGGTATAGGATTTATTATTCCTAATATAGATGTTTCTGCACATATAGGTGGATTAGTTGGAGGTTTGTTATCAACTATGGCAGTAGGAATAGAAAACAAAAGTGATAAAAAAGATAGTATTAATGGAATAATTTGTTTAATGATATTGATTATTTTCTTAACTATTATTTTATTTAAATAGAAGTATTGATTTTGACAAAAGCGAACAAAAGTGTTATAATGTATGTGTTGATTGAGGTTGGTACATACATTTTTATATATATAAATGGGGGTTAGTATATATGAATTTTTATAAAGAATTTTTTATGATTCTACTTGAAATGTGTTTGTCTATATTTATTGCAATATTTAGTTATGCGTTGTGGGATAATTTTGATAAAACTAAATATTTAGAATTAAAGAAATATAATAATTTAAAAGAAGTAGAAGTTTATTATGAAGATAATAAATTAGTTATGCATAATGTAAGTAAAAGTAATAATAATAAAAATTTAATATTAAGAGTTAATAAAAATGAATACGTTGTTGATAATACTAAATTGTTAATTAATGGAAATGAATTTGATTTAAGTGAATTCAAAAATAGCGTTGATGATAATTTTATTTATTATGTTATAGATAATATTGATTTTAATAAATATGAAACGAAAGTTTATGATGTAGATATATTGTCTAATGATAACAATTATGTTGTAGATGAATTGAATTATTTATTTATTACTGAGGTATAAAATTTACTATTGATATTCTTATACATGTATTGATATAATTATCAAGAAGGATGGTAGTTATGAAAAAAGTAAAGGAATATTTAGTAAATTTTTTTAATGGATTTATGATGGCGTTAGCAGATAGTGTGCCAGGAGTTTCTGGTGGAACAATAGCATTTTTGTTAGGTTTCTATGATAATTTTATTAATGCATTAGATTCATTATTGCATAGAGAAAAAAGAATGGATGGAATTAAATATTTATTTAAGCTAGGAATAGGTTGGATAGTAGGTATGGGACTTTCTGTTTTAATACTTACAAGTGTGTTTGAAAGTCATATATATAAAGTATCTTCATTGTTTATAGGATTTATTCTTATTTCAATACCTATTATTATTAAAGAAGAAAAAGATACTTTGAAAAGGAATTATTTAAATATATTATTTTTAATACTTGGTATTGTAATTGTATTTTTAATAACATACTTTAATAGTACTAAGTTAGCAGATATGTCTTTAACTAAATTAACATTAAGTCATAGTATATATATATTTATAGTTGGAATGATAGCAATAAGTGCTATGATATTACCTGGTATATCTGGTTCAACATTACTTTTAATATTTGGATTGTATTTACCAATTATTACTGGTATAAAAGATTTGATGCATTTTAATTTTTCATCATTCTGGGGACTTTTCATTTTTGGTTTAGGTGTAATAACTGGAATATTATCAATTATTAAGTTGCTTAAAAAAGCATTAGATAATTATAGATGTGCTACTGTATATTTAATAATAGGATTAATGATTGGGTCAATTTATTCAATTATTATGGGTCCGACAACATTAGATAATCCAGTTGATGCAATTAATTTTAGTAATTTTAATATATTATTCTTTGTAATAGGTGGAGTAGTAGTTGCTGGATTACAAAAATTAAAAGTATTTAATAGTAAAAAAGAAGTATAAATAGCCATTAAATGTGGTTATTTTTCTTTTATATTTTAATATTTTAAAAAAAATTCAACTTTTTTTAAAAAAAGTGTGATTTTTGCTTGCATATTTACTAAGATTAGTATATAATTTATTTTGTATTCATTTGGCTATGATGTGCGAGGTGGCTGATACACTAGGCGGAGTTGTTAATTTGTTTAGGCGTTGGGAAATTCGTATCGGAGCTATGTTTATACAAAGATATAAACGAAGGGAGGACATATAAAATGTCAAAAGTAAGAATTAGATTAAAAGCTTATGATCATAAAGTACTTGATGATACAGCTGGTAAGATTGTTACTACTATTAAAAGAATTGGTGGAGAAATATCTGGACCAATTCCTCTTCCTACAGAAATTGAAAAATTCACTGTATTAAGAGCGGTACATAAATATAAGGATAGTAGAGAACAATTTGAAAGACGTACTCATAAAAGACTTATTGATATAAAGAATCCTAGTAAGGAAGTTATTGATGCTTTAACTCACTTAGATGTTCCAAGTGGTGTTGATGTAAAAATAGAAACAAAATAGTTGGAGGGAAAAGAAATGAAAGGAATCTTAGGACGTAAAATCGGTATGACCGAAAAATTTACGACTGATGGTAAAGTTATTCCTGTTACAGTAATATCTGTTGAACCAAATGTTATAACTCAAATTAAAACAGTTGATACTGATGGTTATAATGCTGTTCAATTAGGCGTTGTTGATAAAAAGGAAAAACATGCTACAAAACAAGAAATAGGACATGCTAAAAAAGCAGGTGTTGCTCCTAAGCGCTTCTTAAAAGAAATCAGAGTTGAAGATACAACAACTTACGAATTAGGAAGTACTATAAAAGCCGACACATTCGAAGCTGGAGAAAAGGTTGATGTTACTGGTACTAGTAAAGGTAAAGGATTTGCTGGTGTAATTAAACGTCATAACCAATCTCGTGGACCAGAAACACATGGTTCAAGATATCATAGAAGACCAGGTTCAATGGGAACTATGAGACCAATGAGAGTATTAAAGGGTAAAAAGTTAGCTGGACACATGGGAAGTGAAACAGTTACTATTCAAAATCTTGAAATTATTGAAGTTAACGCAAATGATAACTACATTTTAGTTAGTGGAAATGTTCCAGGAGCAAAGAATTCATTAGTTTTAATCAAATCTGCTGTTAAAGGAAACAAGAAAGTTGAACCTAAAGAACTAGTTAAATACGAAGTTGAAGAAGAAACTGTTGTTGATACAGTAGAAGAAGTAGTAGAAGATACTAACGTAGAAGATACTACTGAAACTAAAGAAATCGAGGAAACTACTGAAGCATAACTTCAGTCGAAAGGAGATTTATAATGGCAAAAATAGATGTTATTAACCTTAAGGGTGAAAAAACTAGTGATTTAAAACTTAATGATAGTATTTGGAAAATTGAAACTAATGATATCGTTTTAAAGAAAGCAATTGATTTACAACTTGCATCTTTAAGACAAGGTACACATAAAACTAAAACTCGTGGTGAAGTTAGCGGTGGAGGAAGAAAACCATATAGACAAAAAGGTACTGGTAACGCAAGACAAGGTACTATTCGTGCTCCTCATTATAGAGGTGGTGGAGTTGTATTTGGTGTTACTCCAAGAAGTTATACTTTCAAAATGAATAAAAAGGAAAGAGGACTTGCAATTCGTTCTGCATTAACTGATAAAGTTAATAATAAAGAATTAGTTGTAGTTGATAATTTAAATATTGATAGTGTTAAAACTAAAGATATTAAGAAATTAATGGCTGATTTAAAATTAGCTGGTAAAGTATTATTTGTTACTGAAAATGATGCTGAAAATTTATATTTAGCTACTAGAAATTTAGGATACGCTTTAGTATTAATGGCTAATGAATTAAATGTTTATGACATTGTTAATGCTGATACTATGGTAATTGAAGAAGGAGCAGTTAAATATATAGAGGAGGTGCTTAAATAATGATGAATAGTGAAATTATTATTGCACCAGTTATAACTGAAAAAAGTCAAGTATTAGCTACTGATGGTAAAACTTATGTATTTAAAGTTGATGCGCGTGCTAATAAAACTCAAATAAAACTTGCTATTGAAGATTTATTTAATGTTAAAGTTAAGAGTGTTAATACACTTAATACTAAAGCAAAAGATAAAAGAGTTGGTAAGTATACTGGGAAGACTAAGACTTATAAGAAAGCTTACGTTACTTTAGTTGACGGTCAAGCTATAGAAATGTAAGGCGGTGTAAATAATGGCTATAAAAAAATATAAACCAACGACTAATGGTCGTAGAGGTATGAGTACTTTAGCTAATGAAGAGTTAACTACTAGTAAGCCTACTAAAAGTTTATTAGTTAAAAAGACTAAAACTGGTGGTAGAAATAATCAAGGTAGAATGACAGTTCAACACATTGGTGGAGGAGCTAAAAGAAAATACAGATTAATAGATTTTAAAAGAAATAAATTTGGAATACCTGCTAGAGTTACAACTATTGAATACGATCCAAATCGTAGTGCAAATATAGCATTACTTACTTATAAAGATGGAGAAAAAAGATATATTATCGCTCCTAAAGATTTAAAAGTAGGTATGATAGTTGAAAGTGGAGAAGCTGTAGATATCAAAGTTGGTAATGCAATGATGATTAAGAATATTCCAGTTGGTACAGTTATTCACAATATTGAATTAAATCCAGGTAAAGGTGCTAGTCTTGCGAGATCTGCAGGAAGTAGTGCTCAAATATTAGGTAGAGAAGATAAATATGTTATGATTCGTCTACAAAGTGGTGAAACAAGATTAGTGTTAGGTACTTGTATGGCTACAGTTGGTGTGGTTGGTAATGAAGACTATGAACTTGTTAACATCGGTAAAGCAGGACGTACTCGTCATATGGGAATTAGACCTACTAACCGTGGTAGTGTAATGAACCCTAACGACCATCCACATGGTGGTGGTGAAGGACGTACACCAATAGGAAGAAAAGGGCCTGTTACTCCTTGGGGTAAACCAGCTCTTGGACTTAAAACTCGTAAAAATAAGAAAGCTTCTAACAAATTAATCGTTAGTAAGAGAAAGAAATAAGGAGAGTGTGTTTAAATGGCAAGAAGTATTAAAAAAGGTCCTTTCGTAGATGGACATCTAATGAAAAAGATCGAAAAATTAAATGAAGAAAATAAAAAAGAAGTTGTTAAAACTTGGTCTCGTCGTTCAACAATCTTTCCTGAATTTGTTGGACATACTATAGCAGTTCATAATGGTAAAGAATTTATTCCAGTTTATGTAACTGAAGATATGGTAGGACACAAATTAGGCGAATTTGCTTTAACTCGTAAATTCGGCGGACATGCAGGACAAAAGTAGGAGGTAAGGATTAGATGGAAACTTTTGCAATTCATAAATCTGCTATGGTTGCTCCAAGAAAAGCTAGAATGACTCTTGATTTAATAAGAGGAAAGAAAGCTAGTGAAGCTATGGCAATATTAAAAAACACTAATACTAAATCAAGTAGATTAATCAGTAAAGTTTTAAATAGTGCATGTGCTAATGCAACTAACAACTATAATATGAAATTCGAAGATTTAGTTATATCTGAATGTTTTATCAATCCAGGACCTGTGCTTAAAAGATCTAAAATTGGATCACGTTCTAAGGTTGATAGAAGAGATAAAAGAACAAGTCATATAACTGTTAAGGTTAGTGACGGAGTTAAGGAGGCAAACTAATGGGACAAAAAGTAAATCCTAATGGTTTAAGATTAGGCGTTAATAAAAATTGGCAAAGTAATTGGTTTGCTGATAAAGATTATGCAGTTAAATTAAATAACGATATCAAAATTCGTGAATATTTATTAAAGACTTTATCAGATGCTGCTGTTAGTAGTGTTGAAATCGAAAGAAGAAAAGATAAAGTTGAAGTTAAAATTCATACTGCTAAACCAGGTGTTGTAATTGGACGTGGTGGAGAAGATATCGAAAAATTAAAGAAAGCATTAAAAAAACAAGTTAATGAAGAAATATACGTAAGTATAGTTGAAGAAAAAAATCCTGATTTAAATGCTAAATTAGTTGCTGATTCAATTGCTAAACAAATTGAAAATAGAGCAAATTTCCGTAATGTTCAAAAGAAAGCTATCAAAAATACTATGAAAGCTGGAGCAAAAGGAATTAAAACTAGTGTATCAGGAAGATTAGCTGGTGCTGAAATGGCTCGTACTGAAGGTTATACAGAAGGTACAGTTCCCCTACACACTATTAGAGCTAATATAGATTATGCAACAAGTGAAGCTAATACAACTTATGGTAAAATCGGTGTTAAAGTTTGGATTTACAAAGGAGAAATCCTTGGTAATAAAAAGGTAAAGGAGGCTGGTCGTAATGCCACTAATGCCAAAAAGAACTAAATATAGAAAACCACATAGACTTACTTATGATGGAAAAGCTAAAGGGAACTTAGAATTACATTTTGGTGATTATGGTTTACAAGCTAAAGAAGGTGGATACGTTAGTGCTCGTCAAATAGAAGCAGCTCGTATCGCTATGACACGTTATATGAAACGTGGAGGAAAAGTTTGGATTAATATTTTCCCACATTTAGCTAGAACTAAAAAACCTTTAGAAACTCGTCAAGGTAAAGGTAAAGGTAACGTTGATGAATGGGTAGCAGTTGTTAAAAAAGGTAAGATTATGTTTGAAATAGCTGGAGTAAGCGAAGAGATTGCTCGTGAAGCTTTAAGACTTGCTAGTCATAAATTAAGTGTAAAAACTAAATTTGTTATGAAAGAAAGTGAGGTAAAAGATGAAAACTAGTGATATAAGAAAAATGAGTGTTGAAGAAATCAATACTAAAATAGTTGAATTAAAACATGAATTATTTGAACTTCGTATGAAGGCATCTACTGGTAATCTTGAAAAACCTCATATGATTAATAAATTAAGAAAAGATGTTGCAAGATTAAAAACTGTTTTAACAGAAAAAGAAAATGATGGGAGTGAAAACTAATGGAAAAGACTAAGAGAACTGAACTTGTAGGTCGTGTTGTAAGTGATAAAAATGATAAAACTATTACTGTTTTAGTTGAAACTCACAGAAAACATCCTTTATACCACAAGATGGTAAAATATTCAAAAAAATATCGTGCACACGATGAAAAAAATATGGCGAAAGTAGGAGACACAGTAAAAATAGCAATGACTCGTCCATTATCAAAGACTAAGAGATATGAACTTGTAAGTGTTATTAAAGAAGCTGTGATTCTTTAAGGAGGGTTATTATGATACAACAACAAACTAGATTAAAAGTAGCTGATAACTCTGGAGCTCGTGAACTAATGGTTATTAGAGTATTAGGTGGAAGCAAAAGAAAGTATGGCAATATAGGTGATGTTGTAGTAGCATCAGTAAAAAAAGCTATACCAAATTCAAATGTAAAAAAAGGTAAAGTAGTTAAAGCTGTTATTGTAAGAAGTGTTGAAGGCGTTAGACGTAAAGATGGTTCTTATATAAGATTCGGTGACAATGCATGTGTATTAATAAAAGAAGATAAGAGTCCGGTAGGAACTCGTGTTCTAGGACCAGTTGCAAGGGAATTACGTGATAAAGATTATATGAAGATCGTTTCACTTGCACCTGAAGTATTATAGGAGGATATATGAAAGTTAGAGTTGGAGATAAAGTACGTATTTTAGCTGGAAAAGATAGAGGTAAAGAAGGAAAAGTTATTCTTACTCTAAAAAAGAAAGATAAAGTCGTAGTTGAAGGAATTAATATTGTTAAAAAACATATGAAACCAAATGCAATGAATGAAACTGGTGGAATACTTAGTGTAGAAGCACCTATTCATGTATCTAATGTAAAAGTTATCGAAGCAAAAGAAGATAAGAAAACTATAAAAAAAGCTGAAGTAAAAGATACTAAAGTTAAAAAAACTACTACAAAAAAATCTACTAAGAAAGAAGTAGGTGAAAAATAATGAATGAATTAAGAAATATATATAATACAGAAATTAAAAATAATTTAATGGAAAAATTTAATTATTCTTCTGTTATGCAAGTACCAAAATTATCAAAAATAGTTGTTAATATTGGTGTTGGAGATGCTTCTCATGATAGCAAATTCATTGAAGCAGCTAAGAAAGATTTAGAGGCTATTACTGGACAAAAAGCTATTATAACAAAGGCTAAGAAGTCTATAGCAGCATTTAAATTAAGAGAAGGACAACCTATTGGAGTTAAAGTAACTTTAAGAGGGGATGCTATGTATAATTTTATGGATAAATTAATCAAAGTAGCTCTTCCTCGTGTTAGAGATTTTAGAGGAATTTCTTCTAAAGCATTTGATGGTTTTGGAAACTACACTTTAGGAATTAAAGAACAATTAATTTTCCCAGAAATAAATTATGATGAAATAGTAAAATTGAGAGGAATGGATATAGTTTTTGTAACAACTGCAGAAACTAACGAAGAAGCTTTAGAATTATTAAGTGGATTCGGAATGCCATTTAGAAAGTAGGTGCATGTATGGCAAGAACAAGTATGAAAGTTAAAAATAAACGTACACCTAAATTTAAAGTAAGAAGTTATACTCGTTGTGAGAGATGTGGACGTCCTCATGGAGTTATTAGAAAATTTGGTTTATGCCGTATTTGTTTCAGAGAACTTGCAAACGAAGGACAAATACCTGGTGTTAAAAAGTCTAGTTGGTAGAAAGGAAGGTAATTATGGTAAATGATAGAATAGCAGATATGCTTACAAGAATACGTAATGCAAATCAAATGAAATATGATACTGTTACTGTGTTAAGTTCTAAAATGATTGAAGAAATAGCTAAAATCTTAAAAGATGAAGGTTATATAAGTAATTATAAAATCACTAAAAATGTTAATGGTGATGAAATGGTATTAGACTTAAAATATAGTGCAGATAAGAAAGAAAGAGTTATAACTGGTTTAAAAAGAATTAGTAAACCTGGACTTAGAGTTTATGCAAAACATGATGAACTTCCTAGAGTTTTAAATGGATTAGGTATTGCAATTATTTCTACTTCAGAAGGTCTTATGACTGATAAAAACGCTAGAAGTAAACATCTAGGAGGAGAAGTACTTGCCTATATCTGGTAAGGAAACGTGTTATGAGCAGAATTGGAAATAGAAAAATAAATATTCCTGAAGGTGTTACTGTTACAGTTAATGATAATGTAGTTACTGTAAAAGGACCTAAGGGAGAGTTAACAAATTCATTTAATAAAGATATGAAAATTGATGTTAATGAAAACATCTTAACAATAACTAGACCAAATGATTTAAAAACTACTAAGAGTTTACATGGAACTACTAATGCCTTAATTGAAAATATGATTATTGGTGTTAGTGAAGGATATAAAAAGGAATTAGAAATAGTTGGTGTCGGATACAGATTTAATGTTCAAGGGAATAAAATTAACGTAAACGCAGGATTTAGTCATCCAGTAGAAGTTATTGTTCCTAGTGACTTAAAAGCAGAACAAGTTAGTACTACTGAAATAGCTATAAGTGGTATTGATAAACAAAAAGTTTCTGAATTTGCAGCTAATATAAGAAAACTTAGAAAACCAGAACCATATAAGGGTAAAGGTATTAGATTTAAGGGTGAACATATTAGACGTAAAGAAGGAAAGAAAGCAGCTAAATAAGGTAAGGAGATTAGTATATGATTAAGAATAAGTCAAGAAATGAATTAAGAAAAAAAAGACATGCTCGTGTACGTAATAAAGTTAGTGGTACAAGTGAATGTCCAAGATTAAATGTTTTCAGATCTAATTCTCAAATTTTTGCTCAAGTAATTGATGACGAAAAGGGTGTTACCTTAGTTAGTTCATCAAGCTTAAGTTTAAAATTAGAAAATGGTGGAAACGTTGAAGGTGCTAAATTAGTTGGAAAAGATATTGCAGAAAAATGTAAAACAGCAAAGATAACTAATGTAGTGTTTGATAGAGGTGGATACCAATATCATGGACGTGTTGAAGCTTTAGCTGAAGCTGCACGTGAAAATGGATTAGAATTTTAGTGGGAGGATAAGATATGGCAAGACAAGAAAAAAATATGGACTCTAGAAAGAAACTTCTTGAGGAAAGAGTTGTTTCTATCTCTCGTGTAACTAAAGTTACAAAGGGAGGTCGTCATTTCCGTTTCGCTGCTACAATGGCTGTAGGAGATGGAAAAGGACTTGTTGGTATTGGAACAGGTAAAGCTAATGAAGTTCCTGAAGCTATAAAGAAAGGTATCCAAGCAGCAAATAAAAACCTATCAAAAGTTAGTATTGTTGATAATAGAACTATACCTCATGATGCTATTGGTGAATGTGGTAAAGCTAGAGTTTTAATTAAACCTGCAAAAGAAGGTACTGGAGTTATAGCTGGTGGTCCTGTACGTGTTATATTAGAATTAGCTGGTGTTAAAGATATCGTATCTAAATCACTTGGATCTAATACAAAAGTTAACATGGCAAAAGCTACTTTAGAAGCTTTAAAATCAGAACGTACTCGTGAACATATTGCTGAGTTACGTGGAAAGAAAGTTGAGGAGTTATAATATGAAATTAGAAAATTTATCTCGTACTCCTGAAAGAAAAGCAACAAAAAGAGTTGGACGTGGAGCCGGAAGTGGAATGGGTAAAACTTCAACTCGTGGAGAAAATGGACAAAAATCTAGAAGCGGAGCAAGTATTAAACCTTGGTTCGAAGGTGGACAAAGTCCATTATATAGAAGAATACCAAAAAGAGGTTTTAATAATGCTAGATTTAGAATTGAATTTGCTACAATTAATTTAAGTGATTTAAACAGATTTAATGATGGTGATGTTATCACTCCTGAATTATTAAAAGAAAAAGGTATTATTAAAAAAGAACTTTGTGGATTAAAAGTATTAGGAAATGGTACTTTAGAAAAGAAATTAACTATAAGAGCTAATAGATTTTCATCAAGTGCTGTTACTAAGATAGAGAATGCTGGCGGAACTGCTGAGGTGATTTAATGTTTTCAAATCTTAAAGGATTATTTAGTCCTACTAATAAAGATTTAAGAAAAAGAATTCTATTCACTTTAGCCGTTTTGGCTATATTCGTAATTGGTACTGGAATTGTTGTTCCAGGTGCTAAACAAATCACTAGTGATTTAGGATTCTTAGAACTTTTGAATTTAATGAGTGGTGGTAGTTTAAAAACATTTAGTATATTTGCGTTAGGTGTTATGCCTTATATTTCGGCTTCAATTATAACTCAATTATTACAAATGGATATAATACCATACTTTAAAGAATTAAAAGAAGAAGGGGCTACAGGAAGGCAAAAAATTAACAGAATTAATAGATATTTAGGAATATTATTTGCTTTTGTTCAAGGTTATATATTTAGTTATGCATACTTAAAAGGTATGGGTACATTAACTGTTATGAAGACAACACTTTATTTAACAGCTGGTAGTTCACTTTTGATGTGGTTAGCAGATGAAGTAACTAATAAAGGTATTGGAAATGGCATGTCATTATTGATAATGGCTGGTATTGTTCAACAACTACCAAATACTTTTGTGACTGCATTTAATGACCTTGTAACTTCTGGTAATTTTAGTACTGGTGCTGGTATAGCGTGGTTTACATTATTTGTACTTGTTTATATTCTTATATTAGTTGGTGTAATTTTCATTGAAAATGCTCAAAGAAGAATACCAATTCAATATAGTAGTAGAACTAGCACAGCATATAATAAAGAACAATCATATATACCTATTAAATTAAATAGTGCTAGTGTTATGCCAGTAATATTTGCATCAGCATTTATTGGTATACCTTCTTTAATTGCTAGTGTTATAAAGAATGAAGCTTTTAAAAACTTCGTTAATAATTATATTAATTATACTTCATTCACTGGATTTATACTTTATATTGTATTAATATTTGTATTTGGATATGTTTATACTTTGATGGAATTAAATCCTGATGAGATGAGTGAAAATTTAGATAAGAATAGAAGCTATATTCCTGGTATTACTCCAGGTGAAAAAACTAGCCAATATTTAAAATATGTTATAACTAGACTTACAGTTGTTGGTTCAATTTTCTTAATAGTTATTGCGGCGTTACCTATTTTTATGGGTAAAATACCAAATATATCTAGTTCTGTAACACTTGGTGGAACAGGATTACTAATTGTGGTTGGTGTTGCATTAGAAACTTATAAACAACTTGAAAGTTCAATTGTTAGTCGTAGTTATAAAACTAGTAGAAAGAGACGCAGAAGATGAAAAATTTAATTCTTATTGCGCCTCCAGCTGCTGGAAAAGGTACTTTGAGTGAACAACTCGTAAGTGCATGTGGATATGAACATATATCCACAGGAGATTTACTACGTACTAAACAGCAAGATGGTAGTGAATTAGGTAATAAACTTAAAGAACTATTATCTACTGGTAAATTAGTTGATGATAATATTGTTACTGATTTACTAAAAGAAAAACTAAAAAATATATCTAATTCGTTTATACTTGATGGATATCCTCGCAATATAAAACAAGCAGATATATTAGAAAATTTACTATTAGAACTCAATTTAAATATAGATGCAGTTATATATTTAAACGTTGATCGTGAAACTGCAATGCATAGAGCGTTAGGACGTATTACTTGTCCTAAATGTAATAAAATTTATAATAAGTATAATCCAATAATGCAACCAAAAAATGATAATCTATGTGATAATTGTAATATAGAGTTAGTTAGTCGTACAGATGATAATGAAGAATCATTTAAGGTTAGGTTTGATACTTATTTAGAAAATACTAAACCTTTATTAGATTATTATAAGAATAAAGGAAAATTAGTTATAATTGATAAAATTGATACTCCAGACGAAACGTTTGAAGAAGTAAAGAAAGTGATTGGTAAATGATATCTATAAAAACAGAAGAAGAAATATCAAAAATGAAAAAGGCTGGTCATATTAATTATTTGACACATCAATATTTGAAGTCATTAATTAAACCTGGTATTACTACAAAATACTTAAATGATGAAGCAGATAAGTTTATTAGAAGTCATGGAGGCGTTCCTGGATTTTTAGGACTTTATGGTTTTCCTGGATCTATATGTGTTTCAGTAAATGAAGAGATTGTGCATGGTATTCCGGGTGATAGAGTTTTAAAAGAGGGAGATATAGTGTCACTTGATATTGGAGTACTTCTTGATGGATATCATTCAGATTCTGCATGGACATATCCGGTAGGAAAAATAAATAAAGAAAAAGAGTATTTATTACATCATACTGAAAAAGCTTTGTTTACTGGTCTTAAGGAAATTAAGAACGGTGCTAAGTTAGGAAATGTTGGAGCTAGAATTGAACAATATGCTAAAAAGCATAATTTAGGAGTTGTTCGTGAGTTAGTTGGTCATGGTGTTGGAACTAGTCTTCATGAAGAACCAGATGTACCAAACTATGGAAAATATGATACAGGAATAACTTTAAAAACTGGAATGACTTTGGCTGTTGAGCCAATGTTAAACAGTGGTACTAGAAAAATTTATGTCCTAGATGATGATTGGACTATTGTTACTCGTGATAATAAACCAAGCGCACACTTCGAGCATACAATAGTTGTTCGTGATGACGGATATGAAATATTAACGGGAGAGTGAAAAATGGCTAAAGAAGCTACAATAGAAGTCGAAGGTAAAGTACTAGATAGTATAAAAGACGATTATAAAGTGGAATTAGAGAATGGAACTATTGTAATGGCTCGCGTTTCTGGTAAAATGCGAATGAATATGATTCGTGTCTTACCAGGTGACAAGGTTACAGTAGAATTTTCACCATATGATTTAAAACGTGGGCGAATAACTTATAGAAGATAATGGAGGAATTTAATTATGAAAGTTAGACCATCTGTAAAGAAAATTTGTGCTAAATGTAGAATAATAAGAAGAAAAGGTAAAGTTATGGTTATTTGTGAAAATCCAAAACACAAACAAAGACAAGGTTAATAGGAGGAAATTATGGCACGTATTAAAAATATCGAATTACCAAAAGATAAAAATATACAAACAGGACTTACTCATATTTATGGTATAGGAAGAAACTTAGCAAAAACTATTTGTGAAGCTGCTAATGTAGATGTATTAAAAAAAGTAAAAGATTTAACTAATGAAGAAGAAGCTCGTTTAAGAAATGAAGTTGATAAATATTTAGTTGAAGGTGAGTTACGTCGTGAAGTAAATATGAATATAAAAAATAAAATGGAAATTGGTTCATACGAAGGTGTTAGACATAAAAAAGGTTTACCAGTTCGTGGACAAAGAACTAATAGAAATGCTAGAACTCGTAAAGGTAGAGGAAAAGTAGTTGCTAACAAGAAAAAAGTTGGTAAATAGTATTTAGGAGGATAAAGAATTATGGCTTATAATAGAAGAAAAAGAAAAGTAAAGAAAAATATTCCAGAAGGTCAAGCACATATACATTCAACTTATAATAATACAGTTGTATCAATTACTGATACATTAGGAAATGTAATTAGTTGGGCTTCTGCTGGAACAATTGGTTATAAGGGATCAAAGAAAAAGACTCCTTTTGCTGCAGGGCAAGCTGCTGAACAAGCTGGGCGTGCTGCTGGCGATGCTGGAGTAAAACGCGTTGAAGTATTTGTAAGAGGAATGGGTAATGGTAGAGAAAATGCTATTCGTGCATTACAAACTGCTGGACTTGAAATTACTGCTATAAATGATGAAACACCAGTTCCACATAATGGTTGTAGACCACCTAAACGTCCAAGAAATTAAGGAGGAAAGTTATGAATTTTGAAAAACCAGAATATAAAATAACTGAATACGTTGAAAAAAATAGTTATGGTAAATTTGAATTAGAACCTTTAGAAAGAGGTTTTGGTACTACTATTGGAAATGCATTAAGAAGAGTTATGCTTTCTAGTTTACCTGGAAGTGCAGTAACAAGTGTTAAAATTGATGGAGTTTTACATGAATTCCAAAAAATAGATGGAATTAGAGAAGATGTAACAACTATAATTATCAATTTAAAAAGTTTAGTTGTAAAAAATCATACTAAAGAAAATAAAGTTATGAGATTATCAGCAAATGTTGAGGGTCCAGTTACAGCTGGTATGATAGAACATGATGCTGATATAGAAATAATCAATCCAGACTTAGTTATATGTAACTTAGTTGAAGGTGGAAAAATAGACATGGAAATGACTGTTGGTAATGGTCGTGGATATGTAGATTCTAAACAAAATAAAGTTTTATTAGAAAATGTTGGTGTAGATGTTATTCCAATTGATTCATTATATTCACCAATTGAAAGAGTTAGTTATGAAGTAACTGATGCTCGTGTTGGTCAAAATGAAAATTATGATAAATTAACTATGAATGTTTACACAAACGGTTCAATTACTCCAGAAGAAGCTATGGCTTTAGCTAGTAAAATATTAATTGAACACTTAAATATAGTAGCAGATTTAAATCAAATTTCAGATATTACTGGTATCATAGCTGAAAAGAAAGTTGATACTATTACAAAAACTTTAGAAACTCCAATTGAAGAAATTGAATTTAGTGTTAGAGCATATAACTGCTTAAAAAGAGCTGGTATCAATACAATGCAAGATTTAATTGATAAAAAAGAAGTTGAAGTTACTAAGATACGTAATTTAGGTAAGAAATCTTTAAAAGAAGTAATAGATAAAGTAAAAGAAATGGGACTTAAGTTCCACGAATAAGGAGTGAAAATATGTCATACAGAAAATTAGGAAGAGAATCACGTATTAGAAGAAGCATATTAGCTGGTATTACTAAAGATGTTATAACTAACGGATATGTAGTAACTACTGAAGCAAGAGCTAAAGAAGCACGTAAGTTCATTGACAAAATGATTACTTATGGAAAAAAAGGTACTTTAGTAAGTCGTAGACAAGCTTTAGCTTTCTTACATAATGATAAAGCTGTTGTTAGTAAAGTATTTAATGAATTAGCGCCTAAGTATGCTGACCGTAATGGTGGATATACTCGTATTATAAAATTAAAAGAAAGAATCGGGGACGATGCTTTAATGGTAAGATTAGAATTAGTTTAGTTCTAATCTTTTTCTATATAAAAAATGTAGGATTGTTAATACTATTATAAGTATTTTTAGTAATTGTATTAGATTTATTATTTGGTATAGATATAGTATTGTTCCTCATATCTTTTTTTATAGTGTTTTTTAATTTTATTAATTTTATCATACTTGATAAATCCGTTTTATTTGTTTTAATATTTTTATAAGTACTATTTATCGTTTTAAAAATTGGTTTTGCTTCTTTATAAAGTGGCATTGCTTTGTTGGCAATATTTAAAGTATTGTTTATTCCCGATAATATTTTTGTTAAAGTAGATGGGTCATTATTCATATATATCACACTCATATAATTATATGAAATTTAATAAAAAACTTTACATTTTATACTTATTATATGTTATACTATTTATAGTAATGATAGAAGGAGTAGAGAATATGAAGAATAATAAAAAAAAGAAAAATATATTTTTGATATTATTATCTCCTTTTAAATATTTTTGTTTAGGATGTTATTATACATTATATGGTATAATTTATCCATTTATTTTCTTGTACAATTTAATAGCGGGTGCAATATATAAAAGTTATGCTAATAGTAGAAACAAAAAAGAGAAGCAAGAAGTTATAAAAGCAGTAAATCTTGAAATGGATTCTATTGATGATAAGATAAAAAAGAATAATGAAATAAAACAAAAAGAAGAATTAAAAAAACAAAATATAACAAAATTGAATAAAAATAATAAAAAAGTTAATGTAAGAATTAACGCTAAAAAACTTAAAGAAAGAGATTTATTGATAAGTGAAATTAATAAGCAAGATAGTGTAAGAACTGAATATCCAAATACTTATAGATATTCTGCTAGAGATAGTGATGGACATGATGTTATAGGATATTTAGTTGCATTTACGAAACAAGAAGTATTTAATTTTTTAGAATCAGAAGGATATACAGTATATAAATTAGAAAATAATAAATTTATAGAATTGTTTTATGGACAAAAAAATTTTTCAAAGAAAAAATTAAAAACTAAAGATTTAATTTTTTGGTTAACTCAATTGTCTACATATTTAAAATCTAGTATACCTTTAACAGATGCAATGAGAATACTTGGTATACAAATGGGTAAAAAAGATCAATATAAAAAAAGATTATTTGATGCTATAGTGTATCAATTAATAATGGGAGAAAGTTTTAGTGATGCTTTATTAAAACAAGGTAATGCATTTCCATCTCTTTTAATTAATATGATTAAGGCTGCGGAAGCGACTGGTGAAATAGAAGCAACTTTAGATGATATGGCTAATTATTATAATGAAATAGAAACAACTAGAAAACAAATGATAAGTGCTTTAACTTATCCAACTGCTGTTATGATATTTTCTATAGCGGTAATAACATTTATACTTTTATATGTTGTACCACAATTTAGTGGAATATATGAATCTGCTGGGGTGGAACTAAATGGTTTAACATTATTTGTAATGAGTGCTAGTGATTTTTTGAAAAAAAATATTATGATTATAATATTAATTTTAGTAGTTATATTTTTAATTATTTATTATTTATATAGAAATGTAAAAAGTATAAGATATGCATTACAAAAATTTGCAATGAAGTTACCTCTTTTTGGAAAAATAATTATTTACAATGAGATGACTATTTTTACTAAGACTTTTTCATCGCTTCTAAAGAATAATGTATTTATTACTGAAAGTATGGAAATACTTACAAAGATTACTAATAATGAAATTTATAAAGAAATAATGTTTAATACAATAAACAATATTGCAGCAGGTGAGAAGATTAGCACTTCATTTAAAGATAATTGGGCAATACCAGAAGTTGCATATTATATGATTGTTACTGGTGAATCTACTGGTGAACTTGCAGAAATGATGGCAAAAGTTAGTTTATATTATCAAGAAGAACATAAAAATATAATTAACTCATTAAAATCCTTAATAGAACCTATAATGATAATATTTTTAGCTGTTGTTGTTGGTGGTGTAGTACTATCTGTTATAATACCAATGTTTAGTTTATATGGACAAATAAGTTAGGTGATAAAATGTTATATTTTATATTTATAATTGGTGCTATATTTGGGTCATTTTATGGAGTTGTGGGTACTAGACTTCCAGAAGGAAAAAGTATAGTAAAACCAAGAAGTCATTGTGAAAAATGTGGTCATATTTTAAAATGGTATGAGAATATACCAATACTCAGTTATATATTTTTAGGTGGTTTATGTAAAAAATGTAAAAATCCTATTGGATTTGTATATTTTTTAACAGAATTATTAAGTGGATGTTTATTTGCTTTATGTTATAAAATTTATGGTATAAATTATGAGTTTTTTATAGCAGTAATACTTTCAAGTTTAGTAATTATTATATTTGTAAGTGATTCTAAATATATGATTATAAATGATAGTCCGTTAATTGTAAGTGCTATACTTATATTTATAATTAAATGGTTAGATACTGGTATAGTTAGTGCTTTAATGTCATTAGTTTATGGATTAATAATTTTTGGTGTAGCATATTTATTAATGCTATTTGGTTCATTAGCATTTAAACAAGAAGCATTGGGTGGAGGAGATATTAAATTATCTTTTGTTGCTGGTATAGTACTTGGAGTTAAGCTTGGTATACTTTATATAGTTTTGGCTTCATTTTTAGCTTTTCCTTATGCTGTTTATGTTACTTTAAAAAATAAAGATAATATGTTACCTTTTGGACCGTTTTTGGTAAGTAGTTTATTAATTATTTATTTAAATATGAATATTATTAGTGAGATTATTAAAATTATATTTTAATCAAAAAATTTATAAGACTAAATAAGTCTTTTTTTTCATACAATTTTATAGGTGAATATATGAAAAAGTATATTATATTTTTAATAATTATTTTATTTCCTTTGAGAGTAAATGCAACAAGTACTACATTAATGGATATGGATAATAATAGAGTACTTTATAATAGTAATGGTAACGATGTTAGATTGATTGCTAGTATTTCTAAAATAATGACTGCTATAATTACAATAAATAATTATGATATTTCTAAAATGGTTAAAGTAGATGTAAGTGTTTTAAAAAGTTACGGTAGTGGTATATATGTTGAAGTTGGAGAAGAAATGAGCATGGAAAACTTACTATACGGATTGATGCTTAGAAGCGGAAATGACGCTGCTATACAAATTGCAAACACTGTTGGTGGAAGTATGGAAAATTTTGTGAAAATGATGAATGATACTGCAAAGTCAATTGGTATGAAACACACAAATTTTGTTAATTCTAGTGGTTTAGAAAATAATGATGGAGTTGGAAATACTAGTACAAGTAATGATATGGCACTTTTAATGAGTTATGCTATGAAGAATGAAAAATTTAGAACTATTGTTGGAACAAAAGAAAAAATGGTAAAAACAAATTATAAAACTTATATGTGGTATAACAAAAATAGATTATTAAAAGAATATAAATATTGTAATGGTGGTAAGACAGGGTTTACGGAAAAAGCAAGAAGAACTTTAGTAACTACTGCTAGTAAAGATGGTATGAATTTTGTTGTAGTTACTTTAAATGATCCAAATGATTTTAGCAATCACAAAGCATTGTATGAAGAATATTTTAATAAGTATAAGAGTTATAAGATATTAAGTAAAGACGAAAAGTTTCAAAATAAGAATTATTATATTAAAAATGATAAATACATTGCTTTAACTAATGATGAATATAGAAAAATTAATAAAGAAGTTGTTTTATATGATGATAACGTTAGTGATATAGTTGGATATGTTTTAGTTAAATTAGATGATAAAGTATTAGTGAAAGAATATATTTATGAGAAAAAAAATATTGTTAAAAAAGAAAAGAAAAAAAGTTTTATAGATAAGATAAAAAGTTTTTTTAGATAGGTTTGATAGAAAATTGATAAATAATGTGACTATTATTGGTCATGTTTTTTTGTTATTTAAAACCAACATGACTTGAAATTATGTTGAAGTTTTAATTATTATGTTGTTATAATATGTTTATGGTAGATATTAATACAAAATACTATTATAGAAAAAATTAAGAAAGGTAAAAAATATAATGTTAAAAAAAGAAAGAAAAATAGAATTAGAAAAATATAATGAAGAAATAAGAGAAAAGTTAAATGGAGAATATACAGATTTATATGATGAAAATAGAAATTTAACTGGTGAAAAAGTATTTAGAGAAAAAGGTCAAAAATCTATTGTACCAAAAGGTAGGTATACAATAGTTGTACTTGCAATTATAGAAAATTCTAAAAATAAATTTTTATTACAAAAAACTTCAAAACGTAAAGGTGGAATATGGTCTATAACTGGGGGACATGTAAAATCTGGTCAGAATAGTTTAGAGGCAATTCAAGAAGAAATTGGAGAAGAATTAGGTTTAAAAATAGATGAAAAAGAAATAAAATTGTTTAAAACTTATAAATATGAGAATGCTTTTAAAGATGTATATTATGTAAAAAAAGATATTGATATTTCTAATTTAAAATTACAGTTAGATGAAGTAGAGTGTGTCGAATATTTTAGTAAAGAAGAAATATTAAAGTTTATTAAAAATGATGAATTAAGAAAAACAAATATTGATGCTTTTATGGATTTCATAAATGAATAGTTAGTAAATAGATTATAACTTGTTTTTTATAAGAAATATTAAGACTATTATTATAAATATGAAGATAATTATTTTCATATTTTTTCTTTATAACATTTCTAAATAATTATTATTTGAAATATATATTAATATAGAATGTTTTTAGATAGGATGATTTAATGGTAAATGTCTTATGGGGTAGTTTTATAATAATTGGTATTGTTTTTGGTTTTATAAACGGTAAGATTGATTTAATAAATACAGAAATAATAAATAGTGGAAAAAGTGCTTTAGAATTGATGTTAGAGATGCTTCCTATGCTTGCTTTATGGATGGGATTAATGCGTATTGCAGAAGATAGCGGATTATTAAAAAAAATTGCACATAAATTAAGTTTTATTCTTAAACGATTATTTCCTACAATACCAAAAGATAATGAAGCGTTGGGTTTGATAGCTAGTAATGTTGCTATTAATATGGCTGGTTTAGGTTCTGCTGCAACACCATGTGGTTTAAAAGCAATGAAAGAGTTACAAAAATTAAATGATAAAAAAGATAGAGCAACTACAGCTATGATAACATTTTTAGTACTTAATACTGGTGGTGTTACAATAATACCAACTACTATAATATCTTTACGTGTTATGCATGGAAGTGCTACTCCTACAGAAGTAATACCAACTTGTATAATAGCAACATTTTCATCTTGTATATCTGGATTAATATTAGATTATTTTATAAGGAGAAAAAATGGCAACGTTTAGTATAATAGCACTTCCTTTAATAGTTTTAAGTATAGTTCTTTATGGATATAAGAAACATATTAATATATATGATTCTTTTATGAAGGGAGTATTAGAAGGACTTAAAACTTGTGTAGAAATATTTCCTAATATACTTGCGATGATATTTGCTGTAAATCTTTTAATTAAAAGTGGTTTTATAGATTATATTAGTTCATTTTTAAACCCTATGTTATCTAAATATAATTTGAGTACTGATATAATAAGTATGTCATTATTTAGACCAATAAGTGGTAATGCTAGTTTAGCAATATTAAATAATATATTAGGTAAATATGGACCAGATTCTATTATGGGAAAACTTGCTAGTACTATACAAGGTTCAACAGATACCACTTTTTATGTTTTAGCACTTTATTTTGGTAGTATTGGAGTAAAGAAAACTAGATATGCACTTCCAGTTGGTTTATTTGCTGACTTAGTTGGAATACTTATGAGTTTTTTACTAGTTTATTTATTCTTTGGTAGATGATAATCTACTTTTTATTTTTGTTAATATATGATAAAATACATCTATGAAAGAAGTGAACTTTATGGAAAGATTACAAAAAGTTATTGCTAATAGTGGTTATTGTTCTAGAAGAAAAGCAGAAGAATTAATAAGTAAAGGTAAAGTATATGTTAATGGAGAAAAGATTACTGAATTAGGAACTAAAGTAAATAAAACGGATGCTATAGAAGTTGAAGGTAAAGTACTTAGTTTAGAAGAAGATAAAGTAGTATATTTACTTAATAAACCTAGAGGAATTATTTCTAGTGTTAGTGATGATAAGGGTAGAAAAACTGTAGTAGATTTAATTGATACAAAAAAACGTATATATCCTATTGGAAGATTAGATTATGATACTACAGGTATAATACTTTTAACAAATGATGGAGAACTTGCAAATACATTAATGCATCCAAATAATAAAGTAGAAAAGAAATATATCGCTAAATTAAATAAATATTTTGAAATAAGTGATTTAAAAAAATTAGAACATGGTATAAAAGTCGATGGTGTTAAATGTATTCCAACACGTGTTAAAATTAAAAAAAATGATAAAGAAAAAGATTATAGTATTATTGAAATAAGTATTGTTGAAGGGCGTAATCATATTATAAAAAGAGTATTTATGGAACTTAATTATTTAGTAGATAAATTAACTAGAATAGAGTATGCATTTTTGAATTTAGATGGACTTAAGAGTGGAGAATATAGACAATTATCTATAAAAGAAGTGAAAAAGTTATATGAATATAAAAAATAATGTTAAAGTTGAAAAATTGGATGATTTTGGTCGTGGAATAGGTTATGTTGATAATAAAATAATATTTATTAGTGATGCGATGATAGATGAAGTAGTTGATGTAAATATTATTAAAGAAACTAATAAATATTATGAAGGTGAAGTAATTAAATATATAAAAAAATCTAGAGATAGAGTAAATGTAAGCTGTCCATACTATAAATATTGTGGTGGTTGTAATATATTACATATGAATTATGATAATCAAATAGAATATAAAAAAGATAAATTAATGAATATATTAAAAAAATTTAGTGGTTTGAATATAGATATTGATGTTATTAAAAATAAAGATGTAATAGGTTATAGAAATAAAATTGAGTTGAAAATACAAGATAATAGATGGGGTTATTATAATAGTAGTACACATAATTTTGTAGAAATAGATAAATGTTTGTTAGCAAAAGATTCTATTAATAAAGTTATTGAAAATAAAAAGTGTATTAATGTAAATAATGGTAGCATAACAATAAGATGTAATTATAATGATGAAATTTTATTAGTTATTAAAACTGATGATAAAGTTAGTATTGATATAGAAAGTTTAAAAAATAATATAAAATTAGTTGGTATAGTTATTAATGATAAAACGTATTATGGTGAAAATTTTTTTTATGAAATGATTAATAATAAATTATTTAAAGTCAACTATAATTCTTTCTTTCAAATAAATAATTATATTACTAAAGAAATGATAAATATTATTAATGGTAATTGTAGTGGAAAGATTTTGTTAGATTTATATTGTGGAGTAGGTTTTTTAGGACAAGTTATAAATTATGAATTTGATAAAATATATGGAATTGAATTAAATAGAAATAGTGTAATTGATGCAATTAATAATGCTAAAATAAATAAAATTAATAATACTTATTATATGTGTGGAGATAGTAGTAAATTAATAAGTAATATAAAAGATAATATAGATACTTTAATTATAGATCCTCCAAGAAGTGGACTTTATAAGAATATGGTAAAAGATGTCATGAATGTAAATTCTGATACTATAATATATGTTTCTTGTAATCCTATTACTTTAGGAAGAGATATTAATTTATTAAAAGAAAAATATTCAGTAAATAAAATATATTTACTAGATATGTTTAGTAATACTTATCATTTTGAAAGTGTGTGTGTTTTAAAACTTAAATAAAGATACGCATTGAAATAAAATTATTTGTTTATCACTTATTAAAAAAAATAAATTTATGGAATCGTTTTATGAAAATATGTTTATGAATATAATTTGTTGTTCTAGTTTTTTGTGAAATATCAAATGACAAATTTCTGAATTGGAGGTTATAATGAAAATTGATAAATATGGCAATGAAAAAATAATTAATTTTTATATAATAAATGGACTTGAGTTTGATGAAAGTAAAAAATATTTTGGAACTAATGTAAGAACATTTGCTTTGATTGAAGATGAAAAAATTATTGGGGCAATATCAATTTCAATATATAAATGTAAAAGTTTTATTGAAGCATTGGCAGTAGATAAAAAATATAGAAATAAAGGATATGGAAAATTATTAATACAAAAAGCTATAGATGAACTAGTAAAACCAATATATGCAATTTCTAGAGAAAATGAATTTTATCTGAAAAATGATTTTGTTTTTAGTAATGAAGATTTGATAGGTAAAGACTGTAAAAGATGTAATAAATATAATGTTACTTGTTTTCCAAAAGTAGTAGTATATAAGTAATATTATAAATTATATTTTAGTTCGTTTTTGTATAAATAAACTTGAAAATGATAATTTAATTAGAAAATAAAAAAAATTAATTAAAAAAAGTTTAAATTACAACTTGTTAGTTAGTGAAATATTTGGTAGAATTTAGATGTATTAATAAAGTTGCCGCATATTAATATACAATTTGAACGACTAGAGTATATAATCTTTAAGCAACGAAGATTGTATGCATGTATGCGAGGTATATTTTATAGAATATATCTCTTTTTTATTTTAGAAAAGGAGAAAAATGATATGAATGAATTAGTTAAACAGGAAAAGATATAAAATATGATTTATGAAATAAGAGGAGTACAAGTTATGCTTGATAGTGAAATATCAGCAACCAAATGACACGACAAAAAATATTGGATTTAATTTCTTTTGAAAGTATTAATAAAACTAATATAAAATTATCAATTTTAAATTGATTTAAAAGCGTTCTCTTATTAGTGATAATATATAAAAAGGATTAAATAAATATTTAATATTTTTAATTAGCATTTTAGATATGCTCTATACATATCCATTTATGAAATTTAGAAAGTTTTGTTTAAACTATTGACGATGATCATAATTTATGATATGATTTATATCGATTGGTACTCAGGAAACTTTCGAAGCCCTGAGTCGTTTTTTTATTATACGAGGAAGTGAGTTATGAAAGAATATAAGAATTCTAATGAATTATTAGATTATATAATATCAAAAGGTGTAACTGTTAATAATAAAGAAGATGCTTTAAACAAAATTAAAACTTATTCTTATTATTCAATTATAAATACTTATAAAGATGTTTTTAAGAATACAAATAGTGAATATAAAAAAAATGTATCTTTTGATGAAATATATGCTTTATTTGAGTTTGATAAGAATTTAAGAAGTATATTTTTAAAATATTCATTAGAAATTGAAATAATTTTAAAATCTTTATTAGCAGAAACATTATCTTCAAGATATGGTATAAAAAATTATTTGATTAGAGAAAATTTTGATGATACTGTTAATGAAACAACTATTATTGAATCAATTAATGTTATAGAAGAAGAAATAAATAAGCAAAACGGAAAACATGAAGCTGTTACACATTATATTGATAAGTATGGGTTTGTTCCACCATTTGTATTAACTAAAATTCTAACATTAGGAGAATTAAGTAGATTATATGCTATGTTAAAACAACCAGATAGACAAAGTATAAGTAAAAACTTTAAATTATCAGATAAAGTATTAAAACAAATAATCATAAATATGACAATGATTAGAAATATATGTGCTCATAATGATAGATTATTTTCATTTCATAGTAAATTTAGAATATCCTTTAAATATATTCAAAAAAACTATAATGAAAAATCAGCTAATATTTATATGATAATGAAATGTATGGAAAGTTTATTACCAAAAGGCAAGAAAAAAGATTTTGTTAAGCTAATTAATGTTGAAATAAAACAATTAAATAGTAAACTTAAATCAATTAAAATAGATAATATTTTGAATATAATGGGTTTTTATAAGAATAATTAACTTATAAAAGTTATATACTAATATTGATTGGTACTTATGAAACTTTTGAAGCCATAAGTCGTCAAATCTCTATGAAATATCATAGGGATTTTTTTGAATGTAAAAATAGAAAGCGAGGATGATATATGAATTTAAATTATGCAATATTTAGAAGTGAGCCAATTTATACATTACAAGATTTAGCACAAATTGTATCATATAATAAAAGAAAAAAACAGGTTTATAAATCTAATCCTGAAATAAATTTAAATATAAGTCAATATAACTAAATAAGTTAATCAAGCAGTAAAAAATAATATAGATAAATTTCCTGAAAGATATAGTTTTAAATTAACTGATTATGAATGTAAAGATTTGCTGTCAAAATATTTGACCGCAAGTGTTAGTTCTAAATCTAGAAGTAATTCAAGAGTATTTACTGAACAAGAAGTTTATATGCTTGCTATAATTTTAAAAGAAAAAAAACTTTACAAATGACCCTTCAAATAATGGATGCTTTTGTTTTAATGAAAAGTTGTGTTAAACTTAATGACTGATTGAAAAAAAGAAAACTTTATAGTTTGTAATTTATTAAACTATTTTAGTTTTCTTCTTTTTTGACTAATTCTTTTTTCTTAACATTATTAATAGATTGATTTTTTATTATTTCTTTAACATCAAAGTAAACTTCTTTTTGAGGAACGTCAACTCTAGATACTTTTAATAATAGTTTTGTTCCTAGATTGATTTTATGTTTTGAATGGTTACAATATAAAACTTTATTATGAGAGTCAACAGAAAAGGCTCTTGCAAAATCAGTAGTGTAATCTATAACGCCTTTTACATTATTATTTAGTTTAACATATACGTTATCTTTATCTACGTCTAATAATATGCCTTCAAATTCTTCATCCATGTGTTTTTCCATATATTTTGCCATTTTTAATTTTAAATTGTCTTTTTCAGCATCGTCTGCTTGTCTTTCTTTATAACTAGCATGTTCAGAAATTTCATTAAGATGATTTATAACATATTCTACATGATTATTCTTTGAGTAATCATTATTAATAAATACGTTTATTAATGTATGAACTATAAAATCAGGAAGTCTTCTAATTGGAGAAGTGAAATGACAATAGTTGTCTAATGCTAATCCATAGTGTCCACAATTTGAAGTGGAGTATTTTGCTTTTGACATACTTCTTAAAATTAAATTTGAAATAATAGCATATTCTGGTGTTCCTTTATAATCATCTAAAATGTTTTGAATTGCTTTTTGTCCATATGCATTTTGAATTTTAACCAATTTGTAACTTAATTTTTCGATAACTCCTATTGTTGAATCTAATCTTAGATTATCTGGAGAATTATGAACTCTATAAATAAATGGTAAATCTCTATAAGTGAATTCAGTAGCGATTGCTTCATTAGCAAGTATCATACAATTTTCAATTATTTTTTCTGCTTCCCCAATATTTCTTTTTTCAAAGCCAAAAATGTTTTCTTCATCATATAAATCTGTCTTTATTTTATAATCATTACTATCAAATTCTAGTGCGCCATGTCTTTTTCTATTTTTAGTAACTACATTAGAAAATTCTCTTAATAAATCAATATCATCTTTTAAAAATAAATATTCTTTATCTAGTTCTCCACTTTTGAAGTATGAATTTAAATCTTCATAAGTCATTCTTTTTTTAGAATTAATAACACTATTGTATATTTCATAATTTACTATTTTTCTTTTTTTAGGATTATATTCGATATTAACACTTTTTGTTAGTCTAGGTACATTTGGGTTTAAGGAACAAATTCCATTAGAAAGAATTGAAGGTAACATAGGAATTACAACCGGTCCTATATAGACACTAGTACCGCGTTCTAATACTTCATTATATAAATAATTTGTTTCTGATATATAATAGGGAACATCAGCTATGTGAACACCTAGTAAATAGTTGCCATTATTTAATTTTTTAATACTTATGGCATCATCCATATCTTTAGTTGTTACTCCGTCAATTGTAAAAATGTGTTCATTTGTTAGATCACGTCTATTTATTTTGTCTTTTTCATTAACAGTTTTTGATATTTTTTGTGCTTCTTCTTCAGCTTCTTTACTAAAATTTATACTAAATCCTTTACTAATTGCTATAGAGATCTCATCACACATATCATCATAACTATTTCCAATTTTAACAAATTTATTAATATTTATATTATTTAATTCATCTGCTTTATTATCTAATTTTATACAAATTCTATCACCGACAATTAAGTCATTGAATATATTTTTATCAGCATTAATTGTTATTTCTTTATTACCATTAAATGGAACTAAAATTAATCTATTATGAAATTCTTTTACTTCACATACTAGTTTGTTATTTTTTCTTTCTAATATACCTACAATGGTTCCTTTATTATTTAACTTTCTTTGTACGACAACTAAATCTTCATTTAATGCAGTATGTAAATCGTCTAATTCAATAATTATTTTTTCTTCATTAGACATTACGTAACAAAAACCTTTAGAACATTTTTTTAATCTAGCTACTACATATTCGCTTGTTAATAAATTATATTTTTCTTTATCATTTAAAAATATTAATCTTTTATTAATTAACTTATTAATTAAATTATCTAATTCTTTTTCATCTATATTTGTTTTTTTTAATAATTCTTTATATCCTATGTTATTTTTTTTTATTATTTGTAAAACTTCTTCTTCCATTATTTTAACCTTTTTAAACCCTCTCTAATAAAAATATCACACATTTTTAATAATTTGTAAATATAAAATACACTATTTTGTCAAATTTATTTAAATTAATTTATTTTATCAATAAATATACAAAAATATGATATAATTTAATAGAAAAAGAGGTAATAATATGTTTGATTTAAAGAAAATAAAAAAAGTTTATATGATAGGTATTGGTGGAATAAGTATGAGTGGTATTGCACATATACTTAAGTCGTGGAATTTTTTAGTTAGTGGTAGTAACAATGAAGAAAATAAAATGACTGATGAATTACAAAATGCTGGAATTAATGTATTTATAGGACATGATTATGATAATATTACAAATGATATAGATTTAGTAGTTTATACTGCTGCTATAAAAGAGGATAATCCGGAATTAATTCATGCACACGAACTTAAAATAGAAACTATGGAAAGAGGTTTATTTTTAGGTGAATTAACAAAGTTATTTAAGGATACAATAGGTATAAGTGGTACTCATGGTAAAACAACAACAACTAGTATGGTAAGTGAATGTTTTTTGAGTTCTAACTTGGATCCTACAATTCAAGTAGGTTCTGTTTTAAAAAGTATTAATGGAAATTATAGAGTAGGGAAAAGTGATTATTTTATAATTGAAGCTTGTGAATATTGTGATAGTTTTTTAAATTTTAAACAAAAGAGTGCCGTTGTACTTAATATTGATAATGATCATTTAGATTATTTTAAGACTTTTGATAATATAAAAAAATCTTTTGAAAAATATGTAAGTATGTTACCTAGTGATGGTTTATTAGTGATAAATGGTGATGATAAAAATTGTTTGGATTTAGCTTTATATACAAATGCTAAAATAATAACATATGGTTTGAGTAATCATAATAATTGTTATGCAAAAAATATTATTTATAACAAAGATGGTTTCCCAACTTATGATTTATATCATGAAGATAAATTAATAGATAAAATAGAACTTAGTGTGATAGGAAGTCATAATGTATTAAATTCATTAGCATGTATATCTTTATGTTTATATTATGGATTATCTATAGAAAATATTAAAGATGGTTTAAAAAATTATACTGGTGCTGCTAGAAGATTTGAATATAAGGGAATTTTTAAGAATGCAAAAGTGTACGATGATTATGGACATCATCCTACAGAAGTGAAAGCAGTCAGTGATGCGGTTATAAATAAAAATTATAATAAATCGTGGGTTATTTTTGAGCCTCATACTTTTTCAAGAGTAAAAAATCATTATAAAGATTTTGCTGCTTCTTTAGTAAATTTTGATCATATTATTATTACAGATATATATGCGGCAAGAGAAAAGAATGTGTATAATGTTAGTCCAGAAATGATAATTAATGAATTAGAAAAACTTGGTAAAAAAGCAATACACATAAGTGACTATAATGATATAAAAGATTATTTAAGTAAAAATGTAGGCGATAATGATTTAATACTTACGTTAGGTGCAGGATATATAACAAAATTAAGTGATTTGTTAACAAAATAGTTGATATTAAATATAAAAAATGATATAGTTTTATTAGGATAGAAATAAGTTGATTATTTAATTTTCTATTTATAAAAAAGATTCCGTAAGACTTTATATTTCTCCTCCGACCTCGAAAATTTGTTCGGGGGGGTATAAATAGGAGCAAAAAATAAAGTCTTTTTTGTGTGTGATAAGAAGGAGGAGAAGTATGAATAGAAAACATAGAATAATAGTAAGTATAACAGGAATAATATTAGTATGTTTAGTACTAATAGGATTAACTTATGGTTATTATTCTACAAAAATAAAAGGAAATATGAATGATAAGTCGGTTACAGTTTCATTAGCAAAATTAGAACTGACATACGATGATGGAAATGGACTAATTGAAGCAAAAAATATAATTCCGGGTGAGCTAATATCTACTAAAACTTTTAGTGTAGAAAATACAGGAGATAAAAAAGTAATAAATTATACGATATATTTAGATGATGTGGTAAATACCTTTCAAAATAGAAATGATGTTAAACTATCGTTAACTTGTACAAGTGATAAAGGTAATAAATGTTTAGGAACGGAGATATCGTATCCAACTAATAATGCAATATTAACTATGAATGATATTGAAGTAGGAGAAGTACATAATTATGAATTAAAAGTAGAGTTTATAGAAACAAATACAGATCAAAGTATTGATATGAATAAAGAATTAAGTGGAAATATAATAATAAATGATTTAAAGAGTACTAGTAATACCTTAACAAATAATAAGGGAATTGAAGATATAGAATTAAATAATCCAAAATTAATTAGTAATTATAGAATATATGGGAATAGTGTACAAGAAGTTAGAAGTGGTAAAAATTTATTTGATTTTACTAGTTCTGTGGCAAAATCACAACGAGTAACTGTAACAAAAAATGATAATGGATTTAATGCAAAGTCTCAACAAAAAACGTCTGGTTATAATAATTATTTTTATGTTCCTATAATAGTTTTGCCGACTGAAACGACTACTTATACTTTATCATTAGATTTTACTTCTAGTGATTATACGGCAGATACGTTAATGCGAGTTGGATACTGGAATTCAAATGGAACGTGGGTGGATATAAAAAATGCGACAATAAAAAATTCTGGTAAACAGTCAATAACTTTTGATGTGGAAAATAATTATGATAATATTGATGAAACAAAAAAAATATCATTATTCTTTAACGTACAAATATCTGAAACGACGGATTATACAACTATAAATGTAAATAATATTCAAATTGAAGAAGGATCTAAAGCAACAGAATATGAAACATATGGTGTAACTCCGTCACCGGAAATACCTAGTGAAGTAGAAAGTGTAGGAGATTTGGAAACAGATGGAGATCATGCTGGGAAATATAAAATACCAATTTCTATACAAAGTCAAAATTTTTTAAATCCTAAAAATTTTGGTATATATGATGGATATAAACATAATGGATTAACTTTTAATGTTGATAATGAAGGTATAATAACTATAAATGGAACTGCTGTAAATTCTGTTCCATATGTAATAAGTACAAATAATGGCTTTAGTTCTACAGAAAATTCAACATTTACTTTATGTGGATGTAAAGGGGGTTCTAGTTCTACTTATTATTTACAAACGCAAAATGGATATAGTGATTATGGTAGTGGAGTAAAAGTTAGTTTGCCTGTTGATAAAAATATTATAAGATTATATGTAAAGGCAGGTACAGTGTTTGAAAATGTAAAAATTACTCCGATGTTAATAAAAGGTGATTATGTAAATAAAGTGCCAGAATATATTCCATATTCTATTGTAAAAACAAATGTTTATTTAAATGAACCTTTAAGAAAAATTGGTGATTATGCGGATTATATTGATTATAAAAATGGAGAAGTAATAAGAAAAGTAGGACAATTTATTTTGGAAAATAAGGATTATGTTTGGTCTCATTGGAATAGAGTCAAAAATTTTGGTTATAGATTGTATATTGGAACAACTAATGTTTTGAACACTTCGCAATTGTCTAATTATTTTTTGGATAATTATGCTAAAGCTTATAGAGGAAATCATGGTTATTTTCACATTGATACAGGAGGATATATAAATCAAGCAGTAGATAATATTATTACATCTAGTCAAAGTGCTACATTAATGAATGATTGGTCTAAAACAAAATCGATTAATGGAAATCCTGTTAAATATTATTATGTATTAAAAAATGAAGAAATAGAAAAAATTGATTTATTAAATTTAAATTATAATGATGGTTATAATTATGTGAATATTACTACGAAAATTAGTCCTAGTAGTGTTGAATTGGAATATATAAAATAATTAAGCATAGATAATAGCATAGATAATATGCTTTTTTTGTATAAAATAATATAATCTAAACATAATAATATTGAGGAGGAATACCATGAAGAAAAAATTTACTTTTTTAGCAATATGCTTGATTGTATTATTAACAACTGCGTGTAGTTTAGGAAATACACCTACTAGTTCAGTAGAAAGATTATTATCTAAATATAATACGAATGATGAAGAGATTGTAGTAGAGTTAGATGATTATATAAATTCTTCTGAATTAACTGATGATCAAGCAAAAGAGTATAAAGACATCTATTTAAAACAATTTAAAGATATGAAATATGAAATAAAAGAAGAAAAAATAGATGGAGATAATGCTACTGTAACAGCACAAATAACTGTATATGACTATTATAATGCTGAAAAAGAAGCAAATGATTATTTAAATGATCATCAAGATGAATTTAAGAAAAATGATGTATATGATAAATCTTTATTTACAGATTATAAACTAAAAAAATTAAAAGACGTAAATAAAACAGTTGATTATACAATTGATTTCCAACTTACTAAGGTTGATGGTAAATGGGAAGTAAATGATTTATCAAATGAACAATTAGAAAAAATACATGGAGTTTATGCTTACTAGACCTATTGGTCTTTTTTTCTATTTATGTTAAAATATTATTATAGGGAAGTGGATATATGACAACAATAGGAATTATTGGAGCAATGCAAAATGAAATAGATAAATTAATAACTTTTTATAATTTAAAAAAAGATAAAATGAATAAAGATATTTATGTTAGTGAGTTAAATGATAAAAAAATCGTAGTTGCAATGAGTGGAGTTGGAAAAGTCAATAGTGCTGCTATGACACAATATATTATTGATAAATATAATACTGATGCAATAATAAATTCTGGTGTTGCAGGTGGTATTAACAACAAATTGAAAGTGATGGATATAATTATATCTAATTATGTTACGTATCATGATTTTATGCCTAAAACTATTATGGAATCTTATGTACCAAATAGGGGTAAAATAGAAGCAAATAATACATTGGTTGATATTGCAAAAAAAGTGGTAAAAGAAATGAATATAACTAATGCTTATTTTGCACCGATGTGTAGTGGAGATAGTTTTGTGCAAGATGAAAAGTTAAAATTGGAAATATTATTAAATACTGGTGCGTGTTGTGTTGATATGGAAAGTGCTTCTATTGCTCATACTTGTGCATTAAATAGTATTCCATTTATATCAATTAGAACTATAAGTGATATGGCAAATGGTGGAGAATATTTTGAAGATATAGCAGCATATAAATCAAGTGAATTCGTAACAAAATTAGTTAGTGAAATTTTTCTGTATTTAAGTAAAATGTCTCGTCAAGAAGCTAATGTATATTTATATACGCCTAAATTTGAAGAACTTGATTATTATAAAAATATTTTATTAGATCCTAAAACTATGGAATATAATGCTGGTTATGATATAAATTTAGATGGCTATGAATATGAAACTGGATGTGTAAAAACTTTTGATAAAGAAAAATGGTATAAAAAACAAATTCTTGATAAGAATAGATTTTTTGCTTATGTAATAAGTAAGAATGATAATAAACCTGTAGGTTATGTTAATTTTCATTTTGATGAGCTGAAATTAAAACATACATGTGGTGTTATTATAGAATATAAATATAGAAATAATGGATATGGTTCTGAAGCATTACAAATGCTCTTAAAAAAAGCATTTGATGATTATAATTTAAATAGTTTATCATGTTCTATACCTTATAAAAATACTAAAGTATTAAAAATATTTACAAATATAGGATTTAAAGATATAAAAGAAGATTATTATATAAAAAGATTTAATAATAATGAAAGATATATTACATTAGAATATACTAAAGATTTATATAATAAAAAAATATGATGTATAAATATAATATTATATACACAACTCATTGTAAAAAAGTGGCAGAAATGCCAGAAAAATACAATGAACTATATTTATTAATAAATAAAATATAATAATAAATTAGATTAAAGTCTAATTTTTTTTAGTTATCATATAATTTTATGAAAGGAATGTGTTATATGAAAGAAAATAAACATATAGAAAAAGAATTATTATTTAAAAACAATATAAAAGATATTACTAGTATTTCATTAGATCGTAATTATAAAGTAGAAGGAAATAAAATAGTTGGTAATTTTATAATAGATGGAGAATATAAAATACACGAAGTATCTATTAATAAAGAAAAATTTAATTTTAAAATACCATTTGATTATGAATTAGAAAATGATATTGATACAGAGAGTATAAGCGTAGATATAACTAATTTTATATATGATTATAAAAAAGATGAATTAATAGTTAATATAGATTATGAAATATCTGGAGATAAGAAAAGCGTATTATTATTTGATAATGAAGAAAGCTTAGATGAATTTTTGAGTAAAAGAGAAGTAGAAGTAATTGATACTAGAGTTAAAGATATAAAAGATAGAATTGATAATGAAGAAAAAAAAGAAGAAGAGAGAAAATCAATTGATAAAATAGAAGAAAAAGAATTGATTGATAAAAAGCAAGAATTATCATTAGAAGATACTAGGTTAATTGAAAAAAATATGGAAGAAAATGATATAGATTCTAAAAATATAGAAATAGAAGAAAGTAATAGAGATAATATAAAATCTGATGATATAATTAATTCTATAAATAATAATAATGATAAATTTATAACATATAAAGTATATAAATTACATGAAAATGAAACTTTAGAAAGTATAGTTATAAAATATCATACGACTATAGATGATTTAAAAGAATATAATGATTTAAATAATTTGAACATTGGAGATAAGATTATAATACCTAGTTATGAATAGTATAGATATACTAACAAAAATTTATAAACCATATAAAGTTAGTGTAAAAGGAAATACTAAAATATTTAATTGTACGAGTGGTAATTATGTTATAAAAAATAAAAAAAATAAAGATATAAAAGAATTATATAAATATTTAAATAGTAGAAGTTTTAAATATTATCCAAAACTTATAGAAGATAATAGAGATGAAGTTAATGTATTTGAATATGTAGAAGATAATAGTATTGATAATGAACAAAAATTAATAGATTTAATAAATTTAATTAGTTTATTACATAGTAAGACTAGCTACTACAAAGAAATAACTAATGATAAAATAAAAGAAATATATGAAGAATTATTAGGTAGAGTAGAGTATTTAGAGGAATATTTAAATAAAATAATATATGAAATAGAGGATAATGTATTTGTTAGTCCATCTGGTAATTTAATATTAATTAATTCCAGTAAAATATTTTCATCACTTACTTTTTTAAAGAATGAAATAGAAGAATGGTATAAGATAAGTATTGATACAAATAAAATGAGGGTATCAATAGTACATAATAATTTAGAATTGGATCATTATATTAAAAATGAAAATGAATATTTAATAAGTTGGGATAATTATATAATAGATAGTCCAATACTAGATATTGTTAAATTATATAAGAATGTTTATTTAACTATGGATTTTTCAAATCCGCTTAAGGTATATATGGAAAAGTTTCCATTAAATGAAAATGAAAAAAAACTATTATTTATAATGTTAGTTATGCCAGATGAAATTAATTTAACTAATAATGAATTAAAAAATATAAGTATTGTTAGAAAATACTTAGATTATATATATAAAACTGAAAACTTAATTAGGCCATATTATTCTAAATAGTATAAAGAATAACAAACCAACTTCGATAAGTAAGATAAGTACATTAAATCTAAATGGTAATATTAATGTTATAATAGTTTGATAAAAAATTAAACAAGATAATATTAATACCCAGAATATACTAAAGAAACCTCTAAAAAAATTGTTATTATTATTACACATAGTATCACCTAATATAGTTTATGAAAATAGACAATTTATTGTTTATTTTTTTTTTGATATGTGTTATCATTTATTTATAAAGAATAGAGGGTAATTATGAAAAAGAAATTAATATTATTTATGTTTTTATTTATTCCATTTATAAGAGTAAATGCTTTAGAATGTTACAATAAAGATATAGATGTAACTAGTATTGGTAATTTTCCTTGTTCTGAAATAAAAGGAGATAAGTTAACGTTTACTTATAATAATAGTGATTATAAAGATTATTTTAATTATGAAATACAAGAAAATGATGGTAATAAAACTGCTACTATAACTCCAAATAAAAGTTTAAAGTTTGATTCTGATTTTGAAAAAGGTTATGTTATAGTAAGTGATGGTACGTCTAGTGCAACATTAACAATTAAAAATCAAGCTTATATACCTCCAACTACTACTAAGGAAACAACTACTACAAAAGATTCAAATATAAAAGAAGTATTTATAACTCTTGATCCAAATAATGGTAGTAAACCAACAAAAGAAAGTTGTAAGATAGCTACTGGTAGTTCTTACTGTAATATTACACTTCCAAAACTAGATACAGAAGGTTTTAATGGATGGGGTACTGCGAGTACTTGTAAAGAGGGAAGTATTGGTCAAGTAAAAATAGAAAAAGATATAACATATTATGCTTGTAATGCTAAAAATACATCTTCAAGTAGTGATAAGACAATATTATTAAAATCATTAAAAATAAAAGATAAGGATACTAATGAAGAAATAAAATTTGGTACATTCAGTATAAAGAAAACAGAATATAGTTTTAAAGTTTTATATGATGTCGAGAATTTGAGTATTGATGCTACTAGTGAAGATGGTATTAATATAGAAATTACTGGAAATGAAAATTTGGCTGTTGGAGAAAATAATATAGTAATTAAATTAACTACAAGTGATAATAAAACAAATGAATATAATTTAAAAGTTACTAGATTAAAAAAAGGTGAAAAGATAGATAATAAACACTATTTAAAAAGTTTGGTAATTGGTGGATATAATATTAATTTTAATAAATCTACTTTTGATTATAAATTAACTATATCTAGTGATATAAATAAATTAGAAATAACTCCTGTAAGTGAGGAAAGTGATATAAAACCTATTGTTTTAAATAATGAAAATTTAAAAGATGGTAGTGTGATAAAAATAAATCTTACTGGAGATGATGATATAACTACAACATATAGTATTACTATAACTAAAGAAAAATCTAATTTAATATTATATATTGGGTTAGGGGTTTTAGGACTTTTAATAATAATGTTAATTGTGTTAATAATTATTAAATCAAATAGGAAAAAGAAGAATAATGTAAATTCTAAACCAAATGATAATTCTAGTATAGAAGTACTTAATATATAACAATGTCGAATGACATTGTTTTTTTATATAAAAAAACTACTCAATGAGTAGTTAATAAACAAAGTGGTGTCCGCGAGGCGACTCGAACGCCTGACCGATCGCTTAGAAGGCGATTGCTCTATCCAGCTGAGCTACGCAGACATAACTCGGTTACAACAAAAATTATATAATAAAAATGTAGTAAATTCAAGCATTTTTACTACATTTTTATTAATTTTATTAACTTTTATGTTAAATTTTGTATAATTTCTTTTATTTCTTCTTTACTTTTAAATCCTATGAACTTACTAACTTCTTTTTTATTTTTATATATTACAATGGTTGGTATACTCATAACACCAAATTTTTGTGCAAGTTCTGGAAATTTGTCAGTATTAATTTTTATTACATTAAGATCCATATTTTCTAAAACACTTCCAAGCATTTTACAAGGACCACACCAATCTGCATAAAAGTCAACTAATGTAATTTCATTTCCAATTAAATCATTTAAATTTTCTTTTTCTAAATATTTTATCATATTAACTCCTATATTTTTCAATAATATTATTTACACCATCAATATTTAATTTATTGTCTTGAACTAATTTATTAGCACTTTCATAACTTAATATATCATATTTCATTAAAATATCAATAGTTTCTAAATTTGCTTTTTTAGTATCATTTTTATTATTTATGATTGTGTTATATACTTCATCAAAACTATTTGTTAAATTACTAGTTACATTACTTATTATAGGTACTTTATTTAAAATAATACTACCATATTTACTTTCATTAACATATTTAGTTGTAGTATTAACTGCACTTCCAATACATAATAATATGAAAGCAAATAATATACCTTCCATGATACCAATTATTGCACCAATAATTTTATTTGGTATTGTTAATATAATAGTGGCATTTAAAAATTTATTGAATACAACACTAATTTTTTTTACTATACCAAATATAATACTTAATATAAGTATTGTTAAACCATATGCAATAACTTCATAAAATAGTATATTTACACCAATTATACCTTTAAATATACCTGCAAAGTTTAAAAATGGTAAGTTTTCATACATTAAAGTAGATATGGGTTGTTTTAAATAAAATGCTATTATAAATATTAAGAAGGTTCCAATAAAATTAATTATACTTGGTAACATACCTTGTTTAAATCCATTTAGTGCACATAGTACTAAAATAATAATTATAATAAAATCTACTATATTCATTTCTATCCTCCTAATAAAATTATATTATATTGTTAATGAAAAAGAAAGAAATATTTGATATAATATTTGTTAAGGAAGTGAAATAATGGCACAAACAACTATAGTATTTAAAATAAGTCCAAATTTAAGAAAAGAAATAATAGAATTTTATCAAGATAGAGTGGTTGATAAAAAGCCTCCATATAGTGTATTTCAAGTAAAGGATTTTGATTGTGTAACTACATTATATGAATCTGGAAAAATTATGTTTCAAGGTATAGGTGCTGATATTGAAGCATCATATTGGATAGAAAGAGAAAGATTGCTTAATAATAGAAATATTTCTACAGAGATAGCTAAAGATTTAAAAAAGAAAGATGATAAAAAGAATGATTTAAAAGATGATAGATTTAAATATATTTCTACAATAGGTTCTGATGAAGTAGGCACAGGTGATTATTTTGGACCAATTGTTGTAACAGCAAGTTATGTAGATATAAAAGATAAGTTTATGCTTGAAGAATTAGGTATTAAAGATTCTAAAAAATTAACTGATGAAAAAATATTAAAGATAGCTCCTATTATTATAAAAAGAATACCACATGTAACTTATATATTAAGTCCAAAAGATTACAATAAAAACGGTATAACTAATATGAATAAAGTAAAAGCAATACTACATAATAAAGTATTATATGGACTAACTAATAAAGATAATTATGATTATAAACTGATAGTAGTAGATCAATTTTGTTATCCTACAAAATATTATGAACATATAAAAGAGGTAAGAGATAAAGTAACTAATATAACATTTACTACTCATGCAGAGGATAAATGTTTATCTGTTGCAACATCTAGTATAATATCAAGATATATATTTTTAAAAGAAATGGATAAATTAAGTGATGAATTACATATTCCTTTATATAAAGGTGCTGGATTTGATGTAGATAAACAAGGGATTGAAATAGTAAAAAAATATGGATTTAATAAACTTAGTGATATAGCAAAATTAAATTTTAAAAATACAGAAAAAATAAAATCTCAACTTAACTAATAGTTGGGATTTTTAATCTTTAAAAAAGTCTTCTATATTTTTATCTAATATAATTGATAGTTTTATTAATTTTTCTAGTGGTATTTTTTTAGTGCTATCTGTTTCACTTTCAAATCTTTTATAGTGGTTGTGACTGTAATCTAAAAGTGCACTAATATTTTCTGTTGAATATGGATTTATTATATTTCTATGTTCTAATGTTTTAAATTCATTGTATTTTTCTATACGAAATTTCTTTATATTTTTACAAATGTTTAGATAAAGTATTTCTTGATTAACAATACTTACTTTTCTTTGTAACAAATCGTACTCTTTTACTGCCATTTTTACGTAATCACCTCATATAAAAATTATTTCATATATTTTCAGACAAATAAGCCACACTTTCGCGCAAATTTCAAACTAAAAATATATTTTTTTGTTATAATTCATATATATTGTAAAACAATATAAATAAGACTTATTAATTTGTATAAAAGGAGTGAATTTATGAACCAAAATGAAAAAACATTAGAAAATTTCTTAAAATTATATGACGATATGTATTATGGCTTTGAAAGATTAGATAAACTGTTACTTGATGTACTTTTTAATAGATATAAGTATTTAAAAGAAGAATTAGAAGATCATATTTTGTTTGAGCCTATGAAAATATTTAAAACAAGTCATCAAAAGTGGGAAGATGAATTAAATAATATTAATTTAGAAATTCAAAAGTTGTATAATGAAATATCAGTTATAATAAAATAATATTTATCCATAATAGTAATAAGATATAGATTAAATATATCATTTACGAGTTTTAAAAATATTATTTTTTTACAAATTTTTTAAATTTAACAACATGACGTTATGATTAGCACCTAAAACATTTGTAAAATTATGTTAGGTGATTATTATGAAGATAAGTGAAGCAATATCTAAGAAAATATTATGTATCATCAAAGAAAGGGATATAACTATAAATAAACTAGCTACTATAAGTTGTTTAACTCAAAGTACTGTAGATAGTTTAGTTAATGGTAAATCTAAAAATCCAAAACTATTAACAATTATAAGAATTTGTGATGGTTTAGGTATTACGTTAAAAGATTTCTTTTCTGATGATATATTTTTAAATCTAGATAGAGAAGATTAATATCGTAAAATTAACGTCAAATAGTTAATTTATAATTTTAAAATATCCCTTTAATTGATATAATCAATAAATGAAGGGATATTTTTATTATGAAAAAAAGTAGTGATTTAGGACAAAAAATAATACATTTTGTGCAAATTTTATTAATTATAGTATTAATATATAGTATAAATAAGTATTTTAAAACTAATGAAGATTTTTATATTTATTTAATTTTGTCTGGTTTATTTTTTCTTGGTATTATTACATTATTTACATTATTAAAATATAGTGAGAGTGAGCCAATAAATTATATATATTTAACAAGACGAGAATATGATGAATTAAATGAACAAATATATATTAATGAAAAGATAATAAAAGAAAAAAATAAGAGAATTAAAGAATTAAAACATATTATTGATAAACAAAATAATTCTTGATAATAAAAAATAATTCATATATAATAACACTTAGAAAAGAGTGATGGTATGTATGCTTTAGTATTAATAGAATATAGTTCCAAAATGTTAAATAAAGAATTTACATATAAGATACCAGATAATATGAAAGTAAATGTTGGTAATAAAGTAAAAGTATTATTTAATAAGAAAACAATAAATGGGATTGTAACATCTATTATAAGTGAGACTGATGTAGAAAATTTAAATGAAATAGTAGAAGTTGTAAATCCGGATATATATTTGAATGAAGAATTATTAAAGTTAGGAAAATATTTATCAGATGTTACATTTTGTACACTTATAAAGGCATATCAAACAATGTTACCATCTAGTTTAAAAGTAAAAGATGTAAAGAATAATTATGATAAATATGATGAATATCTTGTTTTAAATAAAGATAAAGATGAGATAATGAATTATATTAATAATAATAAAAGAAGTAAAGCTAAAATTGATATATTAAATAGATTAATTGTTAATGGAAAAATAAATAAAAAAGATGTAAGTATTGTATATAAAAAATTATTAGAAGAAGGTATTATAAGAATTGAAAAAGAGAAAAAATATAGATTAAATAACAATATTTTAAGTAAGAAATGTTATACACTTACAGATGATCAACAAGCAGTTGTTGATAAAGTTATATTAGATAAATCACTCATATATCTTTTGTATGGTATAACTGGCAGTGGGAAAACAATAGTGTATATTGATTTAATTAAAAAAGTTTTATATAAAGGAAAAACTGCAATAATGTTAGTACCAGAAATAAGTTTAACTACACAAATGGTAAATAGGTTATATTCTTCTTTTGGAAGTGATGTTGCAATATTACATAGTGGTTTGTCTGATGGAGAAAAATATGATGAATATACAAAAATAAATAAGGGTGAAGTTAAAGTTGTAGTTGGAACACGTAGTGCTATATTTGCCCCATTAAATAATATAGGAATAATAATAATTGATGAAGAGCATACAAGTTCATATAAACAGGAAAGTAATCCTAGATATAATACTATTGATATAGCCAAAAAAAGATCTTCATATAATAATTGTCCACTAATATTAGGCAGTGCTACTCCTAGTTTAGAATCTTTTGCGAGAGCACAAAAGGGAGTATATAAATTATTAATTTTAGATAAAAGAGTAGGAAATTATAAATTACCGGAAGTTATATTAGTAGATATGAAAGAAGAGGTGAAGAAAAGAAATCTTTTATTTAGTGATGAGTTAAAAAAAGAAATATATAATACTTTAAAAAATAAGAAACAAGCTATGATATTACTTAATAGAAGAGGATTTAGTACATTTGTAAGTTGTCAAAATTGTGGATATACTTATAAATGTCCACATTGTGAAATAACATTAACATATCATAAGAGTAATAATAATTTAAGATGTCATTATTGTGGGTATATTACATATTTAAAAAAAACTTGTCCTAATTGTGGTGAAGACGCAATTAGAAATTATGGTACTGGTACTGAAAAATTAGAAATAGAATTAAAAAAAATGTTTCCAACCGCAAGAATACTAAGAATGGATAGGGATACTACAATAAGAAAAGGTAGTCATGAAAAATATATTAAAATGATAGAAAATAAAGAAGTTGATATAGTTGTAGGAACTCAAATGATTAGTAAAGGGTTAGATTTTCCAGATATTAATTTAGTAGGTGTAATAAATGCAGATGAAACATTAAATATACCGGATTTTAGAAGTAATGAAAAAACATTTAGTTTGTTAAATCAAGTAAGTGGTAGAGCAGGTAGAAGTGGAATTGATAGTAAAGTAATATTACAAACTTTTAATCCAGATAATATTTTATTTAAATATTTAAAGAATAATGATTATATTAATTTTTATAAATATGAAATGAATTTAAGAAAGAAATTAAATTATCCACCATTTTATTATATTTTAAGTTTAAAAATATGTAGTAGTGATTATGATATAGCTAGTAAAAATGCTACTAAAATATGTAATTATTTAAGAAATAATATAGATAAAAAATCAATTATATTGGGGCCTTCAACTGCTAGTTTATTTAAATTAAATAATATTTATAGATTTCAAATAATTATAAAGTATAAATATGATAATTTACTATATGATAGTATTAAATTTATCGATAATATGTATATTAATGAAAAAAATATATATTTAGAAATAGATAGTAATCCAATAAATATATAATTTTTTTGATTTTCATATAAATTATGATATTATATAAGAGTGAAATACATATTTTAGACATAAAAATAGCACTTTTAGACAAAAATATATAAATTAATTTATAAAAGATATATAATAGGACTATTTTATGAGGGGGATTATATGAAAAATACTGTTTATTATATAGTAAAGAAAAAATTAAAAAACAATACAAAAAAAATAGATACTAAAACATCTACTCAATTTATTAAAGATATAGATAAATTAAGTAGAAGTATTTTAGAATTAGGTATAAATAATAAAGATAATATTGTTATAGAAAAAAGTAATTCTATTAAATTTTTAGAAATAATATATGCATTTAATAAATTAGGATTAAGTATAATTTTAATTGATAATGAAACAAATAATAAAAGAGATATAATTAGTGAAGCAAATTATTTATTTGTTAATAATATTGAGAAAATAGATATAGATAGTTATAAAAAAATTATATTATATAATAGTATAGGTAATGATGAAGATACTGTTATGGATTGGAATAAATTCTATGACATATCAAAATATTATAATAAAGAAATTGTATACTTTGATAATTTTAATATTAAGTATTATGATAATAATATAGAATTAAATTTAAAAGATGAAGATATACTTAATAGTTTAGATGAATTAGATTCAAGATTAGGTATAAAAAATAATAATATATGCTTAAATTATATAGATTTTGTTTTAATAAATTACTTAATTTTAAATAATAATATATCATTTGATGATGGAAATATTCTATTTACTAAAGATAATATATTATTAAATAATTTAATAGATAATAAATATGATAAAGTATATTCTAAATTTGATATGATAAATGAATATGAATTATCTAAAATAATTGATAGATATAGTGATAGATATAATAGATATTTTAGTTTTTATAATAAGTTTATATGTATTGGTAAAGATGAATTGAAATTATTTAATGTGGAAGATATTAAAATATGTAATGTTATTAATAACAAAAAATCTAGTTTTGGTAGTATAGAAATAAAAATAAATAAAAAAAATATAAAAACAAATTATGTTGGTAATATAGATAATAATAATCTTAATATTGTAGATTATTTAAATAAGGAAATAGAAAGGGAAAAACTAAGAAAAACAGGATTACCTGAAATAGATATGCCTTGGTGTAAATATTATCCTGAAGAATCTAAAAATGATAAAGTATTACCTTATACTCTTTATCAAAATTTAAAAGAATTAAATAAAGATAATTATTTAGAAGTTGCACTAAAATATTTAGGTGAAGAAATAAAATATTATGAATTATTTAATGAAATAGAAAAAGCTAGTAAAAGTTTATATGCACTAGGTGTTAGAAAGGGAGACCATGTTACTTTTTCAATGCCTAACATACCAGAGTTTGTTTATCTATTTTACGCAGTAAATAAAATTGGTGCAATTGCATGTTTGATAGAACCTAGAACACCTTATAGTAGGATAAAAAGTTATTTAGATGAAAGCCATAGTAAAGTTTTAGTAATGGTTGATTTATGTAAAAAGAATATAGATAAATTAATTGACAGAGAAGAATTAAAACATGTAATATCTGTTAGTCCAGTTAATTCAATTAAATCTAAAAAGGTTAGAAATACGTATAATTTAACACATAAAAAAGTAAAAACTAATGGAAAATATATTGATTACAAAGACTTTATAAAAATAGGAGAAAGTGTTTTACAATTTTCTGATAATCCATATACTAAAGATGAAGTTGCTACTGTAGTTTATACTAGTGGTACAACTGGAAAACCTAAAGGTGCAGAATTGAGAAATGAAACATATAATGGACAAAATATGCAACTTAAATATTCTGGAATTTTGCCTAAAGTAGGAGAAATATTTATGGGAAATGTACCATTTTTCTCAGCATATGGATCAAGTAGTGGTATGCATAATGCTTTATCAAGTGGTGTTACTATAGAATTAATTGCTAAATATAAACCTAAACATTTCGCTACAATGTTAAAAAAATATAAACCAACACATGTTATGGGTGTTCCTAGATTTTTTGAAATTTTATCGGAAAGTAAAACATTCAATAAAGAAGATATAACTTTCTTAAAAAATGCAATATCTGGTGGAGATAAAATGAGTCCTAACAGAGAATATAAGGTTAATGAATATTTAATAAATCATAATACTAATAAATTAAAAAAAGGATTAGGAATGAGTGAATTCGGTGGAGGATTCATAACTACGGTTAATGATGATGTAAATAAAGTTGGTAGTGTTGGTATAGCACATGTAGGCAACAATGTTATGATAATAGACCCAAACACTAAAGAGCATCTAACATATGGAAGAGAAAAAAAAGTGGGAGAATTATATGTTACAAGTCCTACTATGATGAAAGGTTATTTAAACAATAAAGAGGAGACAGATAAATTTTTCTATATAGATGAAAAAGGAGTTAAATGGGCTAAAACTGGAGACTTAGTTTATATGGATGAAGATGGTGTAATATTCTTTATGGATAGAATAAAAAACGTTATTATGAGACCAGATGGTCATACAGTACCTCTTTTACCTATAGAAAATGCTATTGATAAACATGATTGTGTTGAATCATGTGCAGTTGTTGGAGTAACAGTAAATAATAAAAGTACTGGTAAAAGACCAATGGCATTTATAGTATTAAAAAAAGATAGTAATATGAGTATAGACAAGATACATAATGAAATAAAAGAATTACAAAACAAATATATACCTGAAAGAGAACAACCTATGTGGTATAGATATGTTGATAAACTTCCATATAATTTAGCAGGAAAAGTTGATATGATTAAGCTTAGTAATATTGGAGAAAAAGATAAATTTAAAAATATAGAATTTATAAATAGTATTAAGAAAGATAATTAATTTATTTTTCTTTTCTTTTTTTTATGTTATAATTTTTTTAGAAAGTAGTTGATAATATGAGTGTAGGAATATCTTTTACAATGTGTAGTTTTTTCTTTATATCACTTTTAAATATTGTTTATTTTAAAAAAGAAAGATTTAATACATTAGAAAATAAAATATATTCATATTTAATATTAACAAGTTTATTTGGTACAATCATTGGAGTTCCTTGTTATTATTTTATGAAATACAAAGAAATATTTGGAGTTTTTAATATCATTACATCAAAGGCATATTTAGTATACTTAGTAATGTGGCTTATGATATTTACTATGTACATATTGTTAATAACAGTTAAAGGTATTGATAAAAATAAACTAATAAAAAATATATTTATAATAACAATAATTTTATTAGTAGGAGTAATCATATTACCACTTTATTATTATAATGAAAACGGAATCGTATTTTCGTATGGACCTAGTACTAACTTAATGTATATAATATCTAGTTTGTTCATATTAATTGTAATTGGTTGTATGATAAAAAACATTAAATTTTTAAAAGAAAAAAAGTTTATTCCAATGACTGCATTTTTAATTGTAGGTACAATAATAATGATTATACAAAAATTAAATCCAGGTTTATTGCTACTAACATTTGGTGAAGCATTTATAACATTTTTAATGTATTTCACAATAGAAAATCCAGATGTTAAACAAATGAAAGAATTAGAAAGAAACAATGAAATAACAGAACAATCATATATAGATAAATCTAATTTTATATTTGAAATGACACAAGAAGTAAGAGAACCATTAAATTATATAAAAAATACTAGTAAAGTATTAATAGATAATAATCCTACTAAAGATGAATATAAAGAAGGATTAGGATATATTTATAATGCTTCTAGACAGTTAGACTTTGTAGTAAATGATGTACTTAATGTAAGTACATTAGATGTACAAAAAGTAAAAATATTAAATAATAGATATAATTTAGATAGGTTATATGAAGATTTAGTAAAAAGAGTAGAACCTAGTATAAATAATAATGTTAAATTTAGATATAGTATACCGAATAATATACCATACTTATATGGAGATAATATAAAATTAAAACAAGTATTATATTCTTTGTTAATGAATGCAGTAAAGAAAACAGAGAATGGATTTATAGAATTTAATGTAAATACAATAGAGAAATATGACGTATGTAGAGTAATATTTAGAATAACAGATAGTGGATGTGGAATAGGATTAGAAAAGATAAACGAAATATTAAGTGTAACAGGAGAATTAAATAAAGAAGATATAGATAATTTAGAAAAGTCTGAATTTAATATAGAATTATGTCAAAAGATAATAAAATCATTAGGAGGAAACTTATTAATAAAGAGTAAACTAGGAAAAGGAACAGAAGTAATACTAACAATAGATCAAAAAATATATAGAGAAGAAGAAAAGATAGTAAATAATAATAATTATGGAACAAAAAAAGTATTAGTAGTATGTCAAGATAAAAAGATAAGAGAAATAATAAAGAAAGTACTAAATGAAAATGAAATAAATGGATCATATATACTATATGGATTAGATGCAGTAGATAGAATAAAAAGTGGAAAGAAATATGATTATATAATAATAGAAGATGAAATGAAAGAAATAAATGGTTATGAAACAATAAAGAAATTAAAAAATCTAAAAGAATTTAAAATACCATGTATAATATTATTAAATGAAAATAAAGAAAAGATAAAGAAATATTATATAAAAGATGGATATAGTGATTATATATTAACAAGAGAATTAAGAAACGAATTAAAAAGAATTATTGATAAATACTAATAATTCTTTTTTTAAACAAAAAAATTCTATTGCTAGAACTTTCTATATAAACCTATTGCTTTTCCTAATATAGTACAATTTTTAAGTATAATTGGAGACATAGTATCATTTTCTGGTTGTAATCTAATATGATCTTTTTCCTTATAAAATGTTTTTAAAGTAACTTCGCCATCGTCAGTTAGTGCAACCACTATATCACCATTTCTTGCAACTTTTTGCTTTTGTATAATAACAAAATCACCATCATATATTCCTACATTAATCATAGACTCACCAGAACATTTTAATGTAAATATTGTTTCTTTAGGTGGTATAAGACTTGCAGGTATATCAAAAAATTCATTTGGTTGTTCTATTGCTTCTATAGGATTACCACAAGAAACTTTACCTAACAATGGTACTTTAACAATTTCTTCATTTTTTTCTGCAAATTCATTTTCTACTAATAATTCAATTGTTCTAAATTTATTAGATTCTTTCCTAATAATTCCTTTTTTTTCTAATTGTCTTAAATGTGCATGAACAGTTGCAGGACTAGATAAATTCATTCCCTTACATATTTCTCTTACTGATGGTGGGAAACCATGATTTACAATATATTTTTTTACAAAAGTTAACGTTTCATTTTGCTTTGCAGTTATTTTTTCCATAATTACTTCACCTCTAAATAAATATTAACATTAATTATGTAAAATGTCAAACAATTGTTTATATTTTATATTGACACGAACAAATATACGTATTAAAATATAAAATGTAAGAAGGAGGTAATTGATATGAAAAAATATTTATTTGATTATAAGGAGGTTATATTATTTTATTTAAGTATCATTATAAGCTTTGTTGTTTTATATTTTAGATATAAATATTTAAATACTTAGAAAAATATGATAAACTATATTAGTGATATTTATGAAGAAAAAAATTTTAATACCATATGCTACTTACGGAACTGGTCATAAAGCAATCGCTGGCTATATAAAAAAATATTTTGAAGAAAATGGAAATTATGACTGTTTATCACTAGATTTAATAAACTACACAATTCCCATCCTAGGTTCATTTAGTAAAAAAGTTAGTGAAACACTAATGACAAAATTTCCCAGCATATGGTCACTAATATATTTTATATTTGATAACAAATTATCGTCTTATGTATCTGGTAAAATCAATATAAAATTACTAGATAATAAAAAATTAAGAAAAGAAATAACTACATTTAATCCAGATATAACAATTGCAACACACTTTTTTGGAAGTGATATAATTAATTATTACAATAAAAAGGGATATATAAACTCTAAACTTATAACTGTAGTTACAGATTACAAATCACATGACTTTTGGTTAAATAATATTAAAAATACTGATGCAATAATAGTAAGTAGCTTTGAAGAAAGATTAAATTTAATAAAAAAAGGATATAAAAATAAACAAATCCACACTTCTGGTATACCAATATGTATGGATACTTTAAAAACAGAAGATAAAAATATTCTATTAAAAAAATATAAATGTGATAATAATAAATTAAATATATTATTTTTTGTAGGTGGTGGTAATGGAGCACTTATCAACTTAATATATTTTAAAGAAATGTTAAAGAATAATTATGATATAAACATTCTGTTTGTGGCCGGAAGAAATAAAGAAGCAGAAAGACAAGCAAAAGAATATGTTAAAAAATATAAAAAGAAAAATATTAAAGTATTAGGCTTTGTAAAAACCATAAACGAATTATATAAAATAAGTGATATAGTAATTACCAAACCTGGTGGAGCACAAGTAACAGAATGCATTCTTTTTAACAAACCAATGATCTTAATAAAAAGTAATGGTGGGCAAGAAATATATAATAGAAGATATTTAACATTACATAATTATGCTAAATGGGCAAGAAATAAAAAAATATTTAATAAAGAACTAGAACTATTAATAAATAATGATAAAGAAAGAAATAGGATGATAAAAAATATTAGTACAATAAAACAAGATAAATCTATGGAAAAATTATTTAAAATAGTAGAGAAATTATAATGTATTTGATATAATAGTGGGAATTGGAAAGAAGTTGATTTTATGAATACACCAAATATGATAAATGCAAAGAAAAGAAGTAAAAATCCAGTAAAATATGAATATTTTAATATAGATAATATTGATTTATTTAGTGATAAAAAATACTATATAAGAACTTATGGATGTCAAATGAATGTTCATGATAGTGAAGAAATTAAAGCTTTATTAGAAAGTGTTGGATATAGTGAAACAGAAGTAATGGAAGATGCAGATTTAATACTACTAAACACTTGTGCTATAAGAGAAAATGCACATGATAAAGTATTTGGATTTTTAGGTAGATGTAAACACTTAAAAAAAGAAAAGAAAGATTTAATAATAGCACTATGTGGATGTATGGCTCAAGAAGAACATGTTATAGAAGAAGTACTTAATAAACATAAATACATAGATATTGTTTTTGGTACGCATAACTTAAATGAACTTCCTACTATGCTTAAAAATAAATTAAATAAAACTGATATAAAAGTGTACTCTAAAGAAGGAGAAGTTATCGAGGTTGGTAACTTATACAAAAGAGATAGTAAATATACTGCATGGGTTAATATCATGTATGGTTGTGATAAATTTTGTACATATTGTATAGTTCCTTATACAAGAGGTAAACAAAGAAGCAGAAAAAGTATAGATATATTAAATGAAGTAAAATATTTAAAAGATAATGGTTATAAAGAAATAACATTGCTTGGACAAAATGTTAATGCATATGGAAAAGATTTAGAAAACGAATTAACATTTGCAGAATTATTAGAAAATGTTAGTAAAATAGGAATAGATAGAATAAGATTTGTTACAAGTCACCCATGGGATTTTACAGATGATATGATAGAAGTAATAAGTAAATTTGATAATATAATGCCATATATACATTTACCTCTACAAAGTGGTAGTGATAGAATACTAAAACTTATGGGAAGACGTTATACTAAAAAAGAATATATTGAGTTATTTGACAAAATAAAAAACAAAATAAAAGATGTTGCAGTTACAACAGATATTATAGTAGGATTTCCTAATGAAACTGAAGAAGATTTCAAAGATACATTGGACGTAGTTAATTATTGCAAATATGATAGTGCATTTACATTTATATTTTCACCACGCGTAGGAACACCTGCTAGCAAAATGGAAGATACTATAGATCTAAAAGTTAAAGAAGAAAGATTACAAAAACTAAATGAATTAGTAAATAAATATTCTTTAGAAAACAATAAAAAATTAATTAATACAAAACAAAAAGTTTTGTTAACTGAAATAAGTAGCAAAGACAATAATAAATTATGTGGTTATACAGAAAGTATGAAATTAGTAAATGTGAAATGTGATAAAAACTTAATTGGTACTATACAAGAAGTATTAATTACAGAGGCGAAATCTTTTAGTCTAGATGGAATAATTGAGTAGGTAGGTAAAAATTTATGGTACAAATATTTATATTATACATTTTAACAATATTAATAAGTCTTGGGTTTCAAGTATCTATGGCACTTGATACAATAAAATATATAGCAGACAATAATTATAAAATAAATATATATAATTTAAAAAAAATTGATTTAGATAAAAACAGTACACTTAGAGTAAGAGCAACAATCTTATTACCTTTATTCTTAAACATAATAACTCAATTTAAATATTTAAATGATTATATTAATAACAAATATTTATTATTAGATGAACTAAGAGTATTTGATGCTTTAGAAAAAATGACTATTGAAGAAATAAAAGATTACGAAAACAATCCAACTTTATTAAATGCCTTAACTATAACAATGAATCAAAATACAAATGAAATTGCAACAATTAGATACGAAGGAAAACTAAACACAGTTGTGTATAGCATCAATGAAGAAACTAAAGAGTTAGAAATAAAAAAAATTATAGGTAATTTAAAAAATAAAAATAATGATGAACAAAGAAAAATATTAAAAGAGTATTTAGAAAATAAAGATGATTTAGAAAATATAGATAAAGAAATAAAAGAAATAATAAATGATATAAAGGAAATAAATAACACTTTTGAAAATAATGAGAAAAAATTAGATGATATAGACAGAAAACTAGATTACTTAAAAACACAAAAAGAAAAATTAGAGTCATATATGAATGAATTAAATAGTAATAGAAATAATGATAAAAAAGGCATTAAAATACTTAGCAAAAAGAAAAATAATTATTAAAACTACTAGAATAATTGAATAATTATTCTTTTTTTGTTATAATTTTTTTAGAGAATGAGAGGGTTAACATGAATAACAATGAACCTATTATATTAGGAAAAGTAAAAAAAAGTGGGGCTAGTAAACCTATATTAGTAATAATTATATTTTTAATAGTTGGTTCTATAATACTTTTCATACCAACTATAGCAAATTATTTCGGAGATTATAATATTGTAGATTTAATAAAAAATGGGGAAATAGTTAATTTTTTTGTTAACCATGATTCCTATATTAAAAAAAGTATTGTAGAAGATGATAACAAAAAAGAAGAAACAAAAGTTAATTATATTAATGCAAAAACAACTATAAAATATAATGGCTTTTATTTAAACAATTTTAATATAAATAATACTAGTATTTCATTTAATGTAAATAAAGAGAATATAGATTTAGATAATTATGGATATTATTTAATATTAAAACAAAATAATAAAGAACTAGAAATAATAAAGATTACTAATGATAATAATATTACATTCACTTTTAATAATGAATTAACATCACTTGTTAACATAGAAGGTATAATAAAAGAATATAAAGAAAATGATTATCCAGACTATAAATTATCAAGTGATGAAAGTGGACTTGCTAGTATGTTTTGTACAAAAGAAAATGATGAATATGAATTTATTTTTGATAATAATAAATTAACTACTATTAAAGAAAACTATAATTATATAGATAATGGTAACAATACAACTTATTTAAAAGAATATGATAAATATAATAAAATATCTAACGAATTAAATGATAGTGGTATAGAAAGTACTATTACAGAAGATATAAATGGTTTTAAATTTACAAGTAACGTTAATTTAAAAGAATATGATAAAAAAATAAATAATAATTATTATACTTATAATACTAGTGTTAATAAAGTCAATTTTGATATGAAAGCTAAAGGATTTGATTGTAAATGACATATAATTTTACCATAAATGATTTTGAAGGACCATTAGATCTTCTTTTACATTTAATAAAAATTAATAAAATGGATATAGAAACTATTAATTTAAATAATATTACTACACAATACTTAGAATTTATAAATACTATGAAAAACGAAAGTATAGATGTAGCAAGTGAATATTTAGTTATGGCTAGTGAATTAGTTCATATTAAAAGCAAAATGTTAATTAACATTGATAATGATAAAGAAGATGATGAATATGAATTAAATAACGAAGAAGATTTAAAAGAAAAACTACGTGAATATGATAGAATAAAAAATATTACTGGAACTTTTAAAGACTTAGAAAGTATAAGAAACGAAGTATATACTAAATTACCTACCAATCTAAATGAATTTAAAAAAGATATTCCATTAGATAATGCTATAACATTAGATGATTTAATTAACGCATTTAATACGTTTTTAGAAAGAGAAAAATTAAAAAAGCCAATAAATACTAGGATTACAAAAAAAGAATTAAGTGTTGGTGACAGAATAAAAGGAATAAGAAATATTTTTAAAACAAAAAATAAAGTATCATTTACAGAATTATTTGATAATTATACTAAACCTTACATTATAGTTACTTTTTTATCTATTTTAGAAATGAGTAAAAATGAAGAAATAAAAATAATTCAAAAGAATAATTTTAGTGATATTATATTAGAAAAGAAGTGAAAAAATGGAAGAAAAATTAGGAATATTAGAAGGAATATTATTTGTACAAGGAGATGAAGGTATTAATCTTAGTACATTGTGTCAAATAATGAATATCACGGAAACAGAAGCAAAAGATTTGCTTTTAAATTTGAAAAAAAGTTATGAAGAAAAAAATCGAGGACTTAGAATTTCCTATTTAGGAGATGCTTTTAAATTAACTACAAAAAGCGAACATAAAGAATATTATGAAAAAATGGTCGTTAATCCAGAAACTAATACATTAAGTCAAGCAGCATTAGAAGTACTTGCTATAGTAGCGTATCATCAACCTATAACAAGATTAGAAATTGAAGAATTAAGAGGTGTATCTTGTACTCATACGCTTAGAAAATTATTAGCAAAGGGATTATTAAAAGAAGCGGGAAAATCTGATATGCCTGGTAGACCAAATCTATATAAAACAACCAGTGAATTTTTAGATTATTTTGGACTAGCAACAATAGAAGATTTACCAAAAATGGAAATAGACATAGATGATAAAGAAACAGAACTATTTACATCCATATATAAAGAAGATGAAGAATAAAGGATTTAAAGAAATTAATACAGAATTATCAACATATAAAGAAGAAGAAACAATTTATAATAAATATTACAAAAATGAAGTATTTGATATTATTAACTCTATTAGCTTTATAGATTGTATATTTGATAATTGTATATTAAATAAAAAAATATTTAATTCAACTCTAACAAACTGCTTATTTAAAAATTGTGACATGTCTAATCTTAATATACATGATAGTGGAATACATTATATAACAATAACAAATTCTAAAATACTAGGCTTAAATATATCAAATAGTTTAATAAAAAATTCAATATTTGACAATAATTTATCAACATTGTTAAATATATTTGAAACTGAAATAAAAAATACTGATTTCAAAAATAATAATATGATAAATTCTAGAATATGTAATACTAAATTAAATAAGATTAGTTTTATAAATAATAACATGACTGATATAGAAATATTCATGACAAGTTTAAAAGAAATTGACTTAAGTACTAACAAAATTAATGGTATAAAAGTATCAACAAATGATATTAAAGGTTCAATAATAAGTTCTACACAAGTTTATGATTTAATAAATATGTTAGAAGTAACGATAAAATAATTGCACAATTGTATGTATATATGCTATAATCATATTGTACTTGCTCTTGTGGCGGAATTGGTAGACGCGCTGGATTCAAAATCCAGTGTTCGCAAGAACATGTCGGTTCGAGCCCGACCAGGAGTACCATTTTTTTTGGAAAAACAGCACAATTACGTGCTTTTTCTTTTGATAAAATAATACATTATGGGAAAAATCCCACAAACATAAAATAAAGATTTAATTGTGGGATTTTTGTGGGAATAAAATATCAAACAAAATAAAAACATTAAAAATGATTACTTAGTTTTTAATGTTTTTTTTAAATGATGTAATGATATATTATTAGATCTTGATTTATATGGTACTAAAGTAGTTTTATCAACATATAAAACATTTTCATCATTTGGTTTTGTATTCAATATTAGTGTACTATTAGACTTTATCTTTTTATTAATCAAAATGTAATCTAAAACATTACTTAATTTTTCTATATCAATATATTTATCATCATCAAGCTTATACAAGTATGCCTTTTTTTTATATGTATTGCTACCATATTCTTCATATATAACACAATCTACACTAGAAAATTCATCTTCTATATCACAATTATTAAATTTTATTTTATCTTCTAAATAAGTACTTTTTTTAATGGTTCCTATAAAAATTCTGTCTGTTTTCATATAATCATTCCTTTTTTCAATAATGTATTATAATCACATTATATTCTAATATCAATAGTTTTGTATACACTTTACACTTACTTGTCAATGTTATTCTATAAATTTATATCAATCAATTAAATATTATAAAAAAATTATTTATAAATTATGTTATAATTACATAGGTGATGATATGAAGTATAAAATAGTTTTAGCATCTAATTCTAAACAAAGAAAAGATATATTAAATATGATTGGTTTAAAATATGAAGTTGTTGTAAGTGATATAGACGAAGATAGTGATAAAAAAATACCAGAAGAATATGTAATGGAATTATCTAAAAATAAAGTGATGAATGTTAGAAAAAAAATAAATAGTAAAAGAATTATAATAGGTGCGGATACAATTATTTATTATAATAATAAAATTTATGAAAAGCCAAAAACAAAAGAAGAAGCATATATTAATTTAAAAGATATGAGTGGTAATATAACTACTGCAATAACTGGTATAACAATTTATGATATGTATAAAGATAAGATTATATCTTTTTATGATAAATGTGATATAAAATTTAAAAAAATTAGTAAAGAAGAAATAAATTGGTACGTTAATAGTGAGAAAAATATTTTAAGTAGATGTGGTTATGTTATATTAGGAAAAGCAAGTTTATTTTTAGAAAAAGTAAATGGTGATTATAATACTATATTTGGTTTATCCCCAAGTATATTATTTAACAACCTAAAAAAATTAGGATATGATATTAATGATTTTGAATGGATTGTATAGAGAAAGACAGTTGAAAAGTTAATATAGTTGTGCTAGCACCAAAAGAAATTACGATACATTGAACGATGATGAAGTCAAAATAGGCAAACATTAAAACAAGAATTGGATATACCAAATGAAACTTTTAAATTAAGATGTGAGTATACATGTAATCTAGGTGAAGAAAAAGTATGGAGAATTAGTAATAAATTCTTAAGATTAAAAGTGTATACTAAAAATTTAGCAGAAGATTACAAAGTTTATATCGATAACGTTCATATTGATACATCAATAAAATCAAGATATTCAGCAGTAGACGGTATAAAACAAGATACAATATTGGTGTAAATGCAATTAAAAGATGTAATGAAAATTTTATTAGTCGAACTTATTACGGAGCACAAGGATATTCTAGTGGTACTACCAAACAAGAACGTTACACAGAATCAATTTATCAAGAATTAGGAGTATATTCCAATAAAATATCAATAGTTTATGATTTATTAGTTAAAGAACCAAATGATATAGATTATAAAAATGTAGGTTTAGATACTGAATTTATTGTTTATACAAGTGATGTTGAAATTGAATATGGTGATAGTCAAGATATAGGAAAAACAAAAAAATTAATAAAAGAAAAAAACAAATAAGCTAAAATTTTTAGTTTTTTTTCTTATGTGAAATAAAATTGTGTAAAAAAGTACATATATATGATAGAATATAATAGTAATTAGTTTGAGGTGAATATTTATGAACGAAATATATAATGATATAAAAATTAATGAAAACGGAAGAAATATATTGATAGGTGGAGCTTGGCCTTATGCAAATAGTAGTCTTCATTTAGGACATTTAGCAAGTCAATTACCAGGTGATGTTCTTGCTCGTTACCATAGATTAATGGGTGACAACGTAATGTACGTATCTGGAAGTGATTGTCACGGTACACCAATAACAGAAAGAGCAAAAAAAGAAGGAGTAACTCCAAACAGTATTGCTGAACGTTACCATAATGAATTTGTTGAATCATTTAAGAAAATGAATTTTACTTATAATTTATATACTAAAACAGAAAGCGAATTTCATAAAAAAACTGTTGAAAAATTATTTAAAGAAATCTATGATAAAGGTTATATTTACGAAAAAATTGAACCAGATAATTACTGCGAAACATGTAAAAAGTTTGTAGCTGATAGAGAATTATTAACAACATGTCCTGACTGTGGAAACGAAACAAAAGGTGATCAATGTGAATGTGGACATGTATTCACAAAATTAGAATTAGAAGGCGCAATATGTTTAGACTGTGGTAATAAAACAATATTAAAAGACAATAAAAATTTATACATTGCATTATCTAAATTACAACCTAAAATAGAAGAGTATGTTAAAAAGAATGAAACAAAATGGAGAAAAAATGCTCAAAATGAAACTAATAAATATTTAAGCGAAGGATTACCAGATAGAGCTGTTACAAGAGATTTAACATGGGGAGTAGATATTCCAGTACCAAATTATGAAGATAAAAAAATGTATGTTTGGATAGATGCTGTATTAGGTTATTTAACAGCAACTATAGATTTTTGTAACAGAAATAATTTAGATTACCGTAATTGGTGGGATAAAGATAAAAATAGTATTATGTACATGGTTCATGGTAAAGATAACATAACATTCCATAGTATAATATTCCCAGGACTTTTAATAGCACTAGAAGATAATTACAAATTACCAGACATGTTAGTATCTTGTGAATATTTAAATTTCAACGATCAAAAATTCTCTAAGAGTAAAGGAATAGGAATGACTGTTTTAGAAGCAGCAGAAGAATTTAACATAGACACACTAAGATTCCATTTGCTTAGAAATGGTCCAGAAAAAAGAGATTCAAACTTTGGAATAGAAGAATATAATGCAACTCATAATGAAATAAATAACAAATTAGGTAATTTCATAAATAGAACATTAAAATTCAAAGGATTAACAAATATCCCAAATGGAAATATGAATGAAGATATGAAAAAACTACTAGAAAAAACATATAAAGATATAACATTCTATATGGAAAAAATGGAATTTAGAGAAGTTGCTAACATAATAATTAACTTACTTGATAGAGTTAATAAATATTATGACGAAGAAACACCATGGATATCATTTAAAGAAGATATTAATAAATTCAATGATACTATTTATACTTGTTCTACAATAATAGCAAATATTAGCAACTATATTGAACCAATAATGTCTTCTTCTGCAGAAAAAATAAGATCTTATTTAAGTATTGATAAACCTTCTTGGAATTATATAGAAGCAAAAAAAGACTTATCTTTACCAACTATTGAAGCATTATTTACTAGATTATAATAACTTACTTTAATTAGTAAGTTTTTTTCATGAAATAATATATTTTAAACATAATAATATTGTGATAAATATGAAAATAAGATTAGGATATGCATGTATAAGTAAAATAATAGATACTACATCAAGTAAAACAACAACATTAACATACTATAATAAATTAGATACTAATAATAAATCTATAAAGATAGATAATATAATAAAAGAAAATCTATATAATTTAGAACAAATAATAAAATATAATATAAAAAATAATATACACTTTTTTAGAATGACAGCATCTTTAATCCCACTTATAGATATACATGATATAGATCTAAATAAATATAAAGATAAATTCATTTATATAGGAAAATTAATTAATGAAAGTAATATGAGAGTAGATGTACATGAGAATGAATATTGTGTACTAAATAGTGTTAATGAAGAGGTTATTATAAAAAGTATAAAAATGTTAAATAGTTTAAAAAAAGTAATGGATATGTTTAAAATTAATTATAATATTATATTACATATAGGAAGTAAAAATGGAGGAATAAATAAAAGTATAAGTAGGTTTATAGATATATTTAATATATTAGATGATGATTTAAAAAATAAAATAATATTAGAAAATGATGATAAAAGTTATAATGTTTATCAAACATTAAGATTATGTGAAAAAATAAATGTTCCAATGTGTTTAGATATACATCATCATTATTGTAATAAATGTACTAAAGATATAAATATCTATATGGAAAGAATATTTAATACTTATAAAAAGTGTAAAGTAAAAATGCATTTTTCTAGTCCAAAAAGTAAAAAAGAAAAAAGAACTCATAATGAATATATAAATAGTGATGAATTTATTAAATTTATTGATTTCTTAAGGAAATATAATAAAGATATAGATATTTTGTTAGAAGCTAAAGGTAAAGATTTAGCATTAGTAAAGTTAGTTTATGAGTTAAAATTTAAAGAAAATTATAAATTTATAGACGAATCAAGTTTTACTATATAATGTAAATTAATATAATATTATGTAGATAAATTTTAGACAAATATAGTAATATGTGCTATAATTTGTTTACTGAGGTGAAAAAATAATGCAAAAAGCTACTGATAATATAAGTTTTAATGATATTGCAGATAGTATAATAAATACAAATAAATTTAACGAATTAAAATATGAAAGTCATCATGGACTTACTAGATACATACATGTTATGAGAGTATCAAAGTATACTTATAAGATATCAAAAAAATTAGGTTTTGATTATGTTTCAGCAACACGTGCTGCACTACTTCATGATTATTTTACAGAAAATGATTTTAATGGAACTAAAGGAATAAAAAAAGGAATAGATCATCCAAATATTGCATACAACAATGCCAGCAAAGAATTTGATTTAAATGATATAGAAAAAAATGCAATTACTTCACATATGTTTCCACTAGGAACTACTATACCTAAATATAAAGAAAGTTGGGTATTAACTTTAGTTGATAAGAGTGTTGCAACATATGAACTTACTAAATTTAAATTTAAAAATGCAATAGCATTATATACAATATTTTTTATAAATATGATATTATTTGGCCAAAGATAATGCCAAATAATTTTTTTTATGCTAAAATATAGGTATGTCCTGGTAGTTAAATGGATATAACAAAGCTCTCCTAAAGCTTAATTGCGGGTTCGATTCCCGCCTGGGACACCATTATTTTTTTTATTTTAAAAAATATCTTTATAAATAATTATGTATATCAGTTACGAATAATAATTAAAGAAGTTTGTATTATCAGAAGTAAAGGTGGAATTGGATGGAATCATATACTAATAATAAATTAAAGAAAAAATTACAGAAAAAAGGGATAATTCTTGATGAAAAAAAGAAACAAAGTTTTGATAAATATAGTTATTATCAAGTTATTAATGCATATAAAAATATTTTTTGTAACGGAATTGAAACAATAGATGATATAGAAAAAAATATAATAAATTCGTTAGACATTGAAAAATATAAAATGATTTTTGATATTAAGGATTATTATGGAACTAAAAGTTTATATAGACAAATTTTGACTTCGATATGTACAAAATATAGTATAAATTATAAAAGCACAGATAGCGATAATAAATTGAAGGAAAAGATAAAAAACATAAAATATTATAATCATTTATATTCAAATAAAGTAATGTATAGTGATTTTGTCAGAATATATAAATTTGAACATGAATTAAGAAATATTTTATTACGTTACACTTTAATTATTGAAGAAAGTTTAAAAAATGTTTTAGTTTCTTATTTAAATAAAATAGAAGCTAAAGATACTTTTTTAACAGATATAAACCAATATGATACAACACCTAAAAATGTTACAAATTCTATTAATTCAATAAAAAAAATTTTTGATAAACAAACTAATAAATATTCAAATCCTATAAAAAGAAAAAATGATCAAGAACTTTCTGTTCCATATTGGATTATTATAAATGAATTAACTTTAGGTGAAACTATTAAATTAATCATTAATCTAAATAAAGAACACAAACAAAATATTTTAGAGGATTGTGTAAATTATTTTACCAAAATAAAAGTAAATAATAAAAATAATAAGACAGAAGAAGAAAAAGTTATATATTGGAAAAAGTTAAATGTTATGCGTGAAATTTTAAATATTATAGGTATTTTACGTAATAGTTTAGCTCACAACCAACCAATTTATAATTTTAATGTAAGAGAATTTTATTCAACAAAAACTGGGAAAGTTAATTATTTATTGCCAAAGGCTCCAACTCAACACGATCAATATGTATTAACAACAAGTTATATGTCATACTTAGCAGAATTTTTTGGAAGTGATAAATATAATAGTTTTTCAGGAAATTCTAATATTGATTTATCTTGGGTAATATATATTATTTATAACATAATAAAGAAACTTGACAATAATTCAAATATATATAATGAACTAGTATATGTGTATAAAAAATATAATATAATATTAAGACCAGAAAAAGTTTCAACTAACAAACTTGATTTGTATGAGAAAATATTAGACAAATTAGAAGAATATAGTAATTATAATTTCAATATTGTATCTATTTGTGAAAAATATGATAATAATAGAAGAATAAAGCAAGATTTAATTTCATTAAATAAAAAAACAAAAGATATACAAATGGAAATGAAAGAAATGATTTATGAAAATTCAAAAAATAATGATTGTTTAAAATATACTCATTTTTTATTTGATAGATCATATACAAGATATACTGGAATAGATAAAAAGTTTTTTGATAAATTAAAGAATGATAAACAAAAAAATGCATAAAATATTATTGTACATGTTTACAATAATCATAAAGTATGATATTATGAATATGTAATGAAATGCCCTTATTATTGAGGGGAGAAAAGGGAACGCGGTTCCTTTTTTTCGTGTTGTTATAAATGTAAAGGGTAAAAAAAAAAAGTAAAAATAAGTATTTAATATAAATAATAAGTGCAATATTAATTTTGAGATATATAGTGTTGTATAGTTTTGTAATAATTATTTGAATGATTATAATAACTAAAATAAAAAATATATCATGCTAAACTTGAATAATATTTTATTTATGGTATAATGAATATGTGAAAGAAATTTGCATAAAATAAAAAAAGGGAAATACTTAACTTTGCTGTGTTGAGTATTTACCTTAATTAATTGGTACAGTACTTAATCTAATGCAGATTGAGTACTATTTTTTTATACATAGAATCATTAAAGAGACTATTAATAAAATGATAATTAATATTAGAAATGAGATTAGTAAATCTTTATTCTTCATAATATCAAGCCTCCTTCCTTAGAAGTTGGCAAGTACTCAACAGTTATAGCATTTCCTAATAAAATTATATAATAAGTATTTATATAAAACAAGCGAACAAATAAATTTTTTTACAAAATGTTAATAGATTAAATACAATTGTTTCGGAGATTAATAAAAAGGAAACTTTTATAAGTTATCAATAAAAATCTTATTATATTATTAAATTATGATATACTTATTGTGACAAAAAATAATTTTAAATATGAATAGGAGCAAAATATGAAAGAAGTAATATACAACTATGATAACTTAAAAGAAAATGAAATAGATGAAATTGTAATAAGATGTAAAGGTTTAATAGTTAACAATAAAAATGAAATAATGTTAGGATATTGCCATAATACATATCAATTTCCAGGAGGTCATTTAGAAGAGAATGAAACACTTTTAGATTGCTTAAAAAGAGAAATAAAAGAAGAAACAGGAATTGAATTAAATGATGAAGAAATAAATAAAAACATTATAGAAAAAAATACACATTATACTAGAAATTATCGTAGTACTAATAAGAATAGAAAAAATGAAATATATTACTACGTAATAAAAACAGATAAAGTACCAAACATAGATAATTCTAATTTAGACAAAAATGAAATAGATGGAAATTACACTATAAAAATGATTGGTATTAATGAAGTAGAAAAAGTTTTAATTGATAGCATATCTCTAAATGATATAAATCAAGTAATTGTAGAAGAAATGTTAGATGTCATAAATGAATATAAAAAAATATACAATCAAGCTTAATAAAAGGCTTTTTTTAATAAAAAAATATAATTAATCGTTTACAACAACAAAATAAAATAATATAATTTAGTTAGAAAGTGGTGAAATGATGAAAAAAATAGGCAATGTAATGTGGGGATTAATACTTATTATTATAGGCGTTGTTTTTGGTTTAAATGCACTTGGAATAACAAATATAAACATATTCTTTAGAGGATGGTGGACATTATTTTTAATAATTCCTGGATTTATAGGATTATTTAAAGATAATGACAGAACCGGTGATATAATACTAATAATTATAGGTATAATACTTATGTTATCAACAAGAAATATTTTAGATTTTGATATTATATGGAAACTAATTCTACCAATTATATTAGTAATTATTGGTTTATCAATTATATTTAAAGATTTATTTAATACTAAGATAAATAAAGAAATTAATAAATTAAATGAGAAATTTAAAACAGATAGTGATTATTGTTCAACATTTGGTGGACAAAATATAAAATTTGATAATGAAGAATTTAAAGGTACTACACTTAATGCAATATTCGGAGGAATTAAATTAGATTTAAGAGATGCAATAATAAAAAAAGATGTTGTAATTAATTCAACATGTGTATTTGGTGGTATAACAATATTAGTTCCAAAAGATGTAAAAGTTAAAGTTAAATCAACACCTATTTTTGGTGGAGTTGAAGATAAAACAAAACAAAAAATAAATGATAAATCAAAAATCGTATATATTAATTCAACAACAATATTTGGTGGAGTAGAAATCAAATGACAAATATACAAAGAGTAATAAAATACTTGGCAATTGCATTTGCATTTTACTTAATAGTATCTATTATAATGGGAATATTATCTATATTTAACATTATAGGAAATATTAATAGTAAAACTAACGACAAAATCAATTACTACAACAGAGTAGAATTAAATAATAATTATAGTAATTTAAATATAAATCTTAAACTTACTGACATATACATAAAAGAAGGCGAAAAATTTACATTAGAAACTAATAATAAACATATTAACTTAAAGCAAGATAATGATAAAATTGTTATAAAAGAGAATAACAATGTAAATTTAAATGGAAGATATAAAATTACACTTAAAGTACCAACTAATAAAATATTTAATAACATAAATATAGATACTGGTGCTGGGGTCGTTAATATAGAAAAATTAAGTAGTAATAACGTAAATTTTGATTTAGGAGCAGGCAAGACATACATAAATAACTTAACAGTTCTAAACAAAACAGAAATAGAAACTGGCGCCGGTAGTGTTAAAATAAATAATAGTAACCTAAGTAATCTAGATATGGATATGGGTATAGGTGAAGTAATCATCAATGCGTTTTTAAATGAAGATAATAAAATTGATACAGGTATAGGAAAACTAGATGTTAAATTATTAGATAAATATGAAAAATATAGTTTCAAAATTAATAAAGGTATTGGATCAATAAAATTGAATAATGAAGAATTAAAAGATAATACCAATATAGAAAATGGAAATAATAAAATAAAAATAGATGGTGGAATTGGTAATATTAACATAAGTACTACAGATTAATTTGATATTTTATATATCAAATTTTTTCTTTTTAATTTTAATAATATTTGTATCACTTTTTAGGCATTAATCACATAAAATGTTATGAGGAGTGATATAATGTCTTATTTTAAAGAAATTGTTACTAAAGCAGTAATAGGTAAGGGGAAGAAAACAACTAATTTGGAACATATTATAGAAACAGAGGATAATATTAATACTGTTCTTGGCTGTTGGGTAATTAATCATACATTTAATGGAATTAATAATAGTGGTAAAGTTCTTGTTAATGGTAGTTATGATATTAATATTTGGTATTCATATGACAATAATACAAAAACTAATGTATTGGTAAAAAGATTTAATTATCAAGATACAATGAACGTAAAAATTAAAGAAAACGGAGATTTTTCTAATTCAAGTGACATAATTGTTAGATCTTTAAATCAACCTTCAGTTACAGATGTATCAGTTGATGGATCTGTCATAAAACTTTCTGTTCATAAAGAAATGGGAGTTGAAATTGTTGGAGATACAAAAGTTAGAGTAAGTGTTGAAGATGAATTTGAAGATTATGAAGAAATAGTAGACGATAATGAACAAGTTAGTAACAACGAAGTTAATGAAGAAATTGATATAAATGACGATTATTTAAAATAGAATTTACAGAAAAGTGTAAAATACACTTTTTTTTGTTGATTTTTTTAAATAAATGTTGTATTTTAAGAAAACTTGAGTTATTATTTATATAGACAGTGGTACATTGTGGAAGAAAGTGGGGGATTTTATGTTGATGGGTGAATATCATCATTCTATTGATGAGAAAAATAGACTTATAATCCCTAGTAAATTTAGAAATGAATTAGGGGACAAGTTTATTATTACACGTGGACTTGAGAAATGTTTATTCGTTTATCCAATGGAAGAATGGAATAACATTGTCGAAAAATTACGTTCACTCCCATTTACAAAAAAAGACTCACGTAATTTCACCAGATTCTTCATGTCTGGTGCTACTCTCTGCATGCTTGACAAATCAGGAAGAGCATGCATTACCTCCCCGCTCGTTCATTACGCCGGTTTATCGCGTGATTGTGTTATAATCGGCGCGAATGATCGACTTGAAATATGGGACAGTGATGCATGGAATGAATTTTTTGAAAGCAATGAAGATGAATTTGCAAATATAGCAGAAAACTTATTTGGGGGAGAATAATATGCATTATAGTGTAATGAAACAAGAAGTATTTGAAAATTTAAATATTAAAAATGGCGGAATTTATGTAGATGGGACTATTGGACTAGCAGGACATAGTAGTGAAATATTAAAAAATATTCCTAAAGGACATTTATATGGATTCGACCAAGATGAATTTGCTATAAAAAAATCAGATGAATTGCTAAAGAAAATAAACAATAACTATACACTAATACATGATAATTTTAAAAATATGAAAGACAGATTAGAAGAAAAAGGTGTAGATAAAGTTGATGGTATCTTACTAGATTTAGGAGTATCTAGTCCACAAATTGATAATAAAGAACGAGGTTTTTCATTTATGAAAGATTCTAAACTAGATATGAGAATGGACACAAGAAATAATATTTCTGCATACGATATAGTCAATAATTATTCATTTGAAGAATTAACTAATATATTTTATAAGTATGGAGAAGAAAAATATTCTAAAAAAATTGCAAACAAAATAGTTGATTATAGAAAAAATAACAAAATAGAAACTACTTTAGAATTAGTTAATATAATAAAATCTAGTGTACCAACAAAATATTATTTAACACACCATCCTGAAAGACAAATATTTCAAGCAATTAGAATAGAAGTCAATAAAGAATTAGATGTTTTAGAAAGTGTTTTACCTGATGCTATAAATTTACTTAATAAAGGTGGAAGACTAGTTGTAATAACATTTCATTCATTAGAAGATAGAATAGTAAAAAATATATTTAAAAAATATAGTGCAATAGATGAACACGTTAGAGGGTTACCAGTTATTCCAAAAGAATATCAACCTCTAATAAAATTAATTAATAATAAACCTATAGTTGCAACAGAAGAGGAAATACTAGAAAATAGTAGAAGTAAAAGTGCAAAGATAAGAGTTATAGAAAGGTTATAATCATGAAAAAAAATAAAAATAAAAAAATAAGATTTTTAAAAGGCGAAAAATTTTTTGTAACACTCATAATTATATTTGGGATTTTTGCACCAATATTAACGGTATCAAGCAAATCGATTTTATCTAAAAGTAATATAGAATTAGAAAGGATAAAAAAGAAAGTAGAAAAACAAGAGAATATAAATGAGAGTTTAGAAATGCAAGTCAATGAACTTGCAAGCTTATCTAGTATACAAGATGTAGCAAAAGAATATGGTTTATCATACAATAATGATAATATAATTTTAATAAAGTAAGAGGGTGAATAAAATGAACAATGCAGTAAAAATCAATAAATTATTAGTAATAGGCATTGTTCTTTTATTTGGTATAGTTATAGCAAAAGTAATTTATGTTTCACTTTGTACAAATATAGATGGTATAGATATCAAAAAATTTGCACTCTCGCGTACTACAGGTAGTAAAACATTATACGCCTCACGTGGAACGATATATGATTCATCTGGAGAAGCATTAGCAGAAAACATAAACTCTTATACAGTAATTGCTTACTTAGATAGTAGTAGAACTAAATCTGATAAAAACCCACAACATGTTGTTGATGTAGAAAATACAGTTACACAATTAGCACCTATAATTGGTATGGATGAAAATAGATTAAGATCATTGTTAACAAGAGATGCATACCAAGTTGAATTGGGTCCCGAAGGAAGAGGTATAAGTGAACTAGTAAAAGAAAAAATAGAAGAATTAAAATTACCAGGAATAGATTTTATTAAAACAAGTAAAAGATATTATCCATATGGTTCATTTGCGTCATATATAATTGGTTATGCCAAGAAAAATGATGATGGTGATATAGTAGGTGAAATGGGAATTGAATCTTATTTTGATGAAGAACTTAGTGGAGAAAATGGATATTACAAATATCAAAAAGATGCATATGGCTATAAAATTGCTAATACTCCAGTTCAAGAAAAAAAAGCTAAGAACGGATACAATATAGAACTAACAATAGATTCAAATATTCAAATGTATTTAGAAAATGCAATAAATGATTTAGTTAATAATTATAGTACGGATTGGGTTACTGTTACAGTAGCAAATGCAAAAACAGGAGCCATAGTAGGTAGTGCTTCAAATCCTACTTTTGATGCAAACAAATTAAATATTACAAATTATAATAATCCTTTAGTTTCATACACTTATGAACCAGGTAGTACCATGAAGATCTTCTCATTTGCATCAAGTATAGAAGAAGGACTTTATAATGGTAATGATACATATAATTCAGGAAAAATAGTTGTAGATGACTATGAAATTAAAGATTGGAATGATAAAGGATGGGGAACAATAACTTATGACGTTGGTTTTACTTACTCTTCCAATGTAGCCGCTACCTTACTTGCGCAAAAATTAGGTAAAGAAAAATTATTAGATTACTATACTGACTTAGGATTCGGGCAAAAAACAGGTATAGAATTATTAGGAGAAATGAAAGGTAAAGTTAATTTTATGTATGCATCAGAACTTGCAGCAGCAAGTTACGGACAAGGTATAACAATTACTCCTATACAAATGATACAAGCACTTACTTGTCTTACTAATGGTGGAACGACACTAAAACCTTATGTAGTAAATAAGATAACAGATCAAGATGGTAAAGCTATATTTATTTCAAAAAGAGAAGAATTAAAAAAAGTATATAAAGAAGAAACAATAAATAAAATAACAGATTTAATGGATTTAACCGTCAATGGAGAAGATGGGCTTGCAACTGGTAAGGTATATCATACAGATCAAGTTAGACTAATAGGAAAAACTGGTACAGCACAATATATTTCAAGTGATGGTACATATACTAGTGGTACAAAGAATATTAGAAGTTTTGCTGGAATATTCCCAAAAGATAATCCAGAGTATATAATATATGTTGCTGTAAAAGATTTAGAAGGAACAAGTAGTGCCATGGGTAACATAACTAAAAGTGTAGTTGAATCCATCGCCAAATATAAAAATTTAAGCGAAAGAGAAACCAATAAAGACGAAACAAAATATATAACATTAAAAAATTATTTAAATAAAGATATAAATGAAGCCAAAAATAATATTTCTTCTTTAGGTTTAAATCCAATAGTCATAGGAGACGGAAATATTGTTACTTATCAATATCCACAAAAAAACAAAAATATAATCGTAAATTCCAAGGTATTCTTACAAACAAATAGTGATAAAAAAATAATGATAGATATTAGTAATTGGACAAAAACAGAAGTTGTATCACTCTTGAATTTTATGAAAGTAGATTATGAAATTAATGGTACTGGTAAAGTTGTAGGTTTCAATATACCTGTAGGTAGTGAAATAAATGAAAAATTAATAATAAATATGGAGGGTTAGAAAAATGAATAAAAAAAGACACAAAAAAAATGTAAAAAAGAATTTAAAAAATATATTCAATTCTTATAAAACTATAATTGTCATATCATTCATAATAAATATTATTCTACTAGTATTTGCTTTTTATACTATTTCAAACAATAAATTATATGCTTTTAGTGGTAAAGATGATTACATAGAAGTAAAGGATGGTATAATAGCATTAAATAATGATATTAATTTAATAAATAATAATAATGTAAAATATATAAATAGCGTAGATTATGATATAAAAAGTTATAAAATTGGATACTATGTAATGGATGGTACTAAATTAATAGAAATTATATCTAATTCATTAGATTTAGATACTGAAATTAAGTTGAGTGAAGTAATAAATAATTTTGCATCATTTAATATAACAGAAAAAAATAAAAATAATGAATATTTTACATACAAGAAAAAGAAGCTAATTAACGATGGATTATATTTGATCATTGAAGCTAAAACTAGTAGTGGAGAACAAATAGTAAGTAATATAAAATTGAATGTTACTAAAATATCTAAATATTAATGTAAAACACATGTCAAAAAAATATATGTGTTTTTTCATTCATAAAATTTTTTAAAAAAAATGTTAATTTTAAATTGACATACTAATTATGATTTGATATGATTTTATTGTAGGAGGATAAAGAAAGATGAACACAAAACAAAAATTAACTTTAGGGATAGCAGCTATATTTATGGTTACCCTAACAATAGTAGGAGTTACATACGCATATTTCGTAACTAGAGTTACTGGTGATACTTCTGAATCAGTAAACGTACAAACAGCTACAGTAGGAGCTCTTGAATTCCAAAACTGTACTGACGCTGGTGAATATGCAGCTAAATCAACAGCTACTGCTAAATTAACTGATGTTATGCCAGGTGCTAGTGTATCTAAAGCTTTCGCTGTTAAGAATGCTGATACAGTAAATGCTCAAAAATTCAATGTTCAATTAACAACTGGTGTACCAACTGGTAAAAATGAATTTATGCATACTGATGATGATGCTAATTGTTATGGTGACTTACCTTTATCAAATGAAGAAGGAACTGTAGCTACTTGTTTCGTTGATGGCAAAGCATATAATCACATTAAAGTTGAATTATTCAAAGCTGATGGAAAATGTTCTACTACTGCAGATGGTGCTGCAATAGCTACATTAAATCCAACTTATAATAAAACTTTAGGTACTACTTATCAAGATTTAACAACTACTCAAGAAAATATTGCTGCAGCAACTAATGATAGTACACCAACTTATAATAATTATTTTGTAAAAGTCACTTATGAAGATGCTAGCAAGAATCAAAACATTGAAAACTTAGCAGCATTAGATCTTCAAGTAGATATTAAATACTAGTAGTAAAAATGAGCCAATTTTGGCTTTTTTTTTGATTTAGTATTTACAAAAAATAATTTAGTGATTATAATAAAAATCATTACAGAGGAGGAAGTAGTATGAAAGAAAATTTAAGCATTTTACTTTTAAAAAAATTAGTATTACTTCCTAATCAAGAAATACGTTTAGAAATAAATAATGATGTATCAAAAAACGCAATAGATGATGCCATAAAAAATTATAATTCCAATATATTAGTTATTAGTCCAGTAAACCTATTAGAAGAAAAACCTAGTACAAATGATTTACCTAAAGTAGGTGTTATAGGTAAAATAAAAACTAAAATAAAACTTCCTAATAATAATTATAGAATAATAATAAAAGGATTAAATAGAGTACAAATAATAGAATATTTTCAAAATAATAAAGGTATACTTAAAAGTACTGTAAAAAGATTATATGTTAATCGTATTAACGAAGTTAAAGAAACTGCATTAGTTAGAAAATTAAAAGAATTAATAGATGAATATATATTAGTTAACAGCGAATCTAGTAATATAATTAATTCTAGTATAGAAAATGTAAATGACTTAGATATATTAACAGATATAATTGTATCATTCTTACCAATGGATCAAACAAAAAAACTAATGTATATGAATGAATTTGATTATGTTAAAAGAGCTAATAATTTAATTAATGATATAAACATAGAATTAGAAGTATTAAATCTAGATAGCAAAATAGATGATGAAATAAGAGAAAGATTTGAAAAAGAACAAAGAGATTTTATTTTAAAAGAAAAAATTAATAAATTAAATAACGAATTAGGAATACTCACTGATAAACAATTAGAAATAAATAACTACAATACTTTATTAAATAATTTAGAACTAAGTGATAAAACTAAAAATAAAATTTTAAATGAAATTAAAAGATATGAATATACAAATGATAATAATCCAGACGCATCTGTTATAAGAAATTATTTGGAATGGGTATTAAATCTTCCTTGGAATAAATATAAAAAAGAAGAAACAAATATAAAAAAGATAAAGAAAAGTTTAGATGAAACTCATTATGGACTAGATAATATTAAAAGAAGAATATTAGAATTTGTTAGTATAAAAAATATAAATAAAGATGTGTCTAGTCCAATACTTTGTTTAGTTGGTCCACCTGGAGTAGGAAAAACGACATTAGGAATAAGTATAAGCAATGCTTTAAATAGAGAGTTTTATAAAATAAGTGTAGGCGGACTTAATGATTCTAGTGAACTTGTTGGTCATAGAAGAACATTTTTAGGTGCTAATCCAGGTAAAATTATTCAAGGAATTAACAAATGTGGTGTTATGAATCCTGTAATATTAATTGATGAAATTGACAAAATGAGTCATGATTATAAAGGTGACCCATCTAATACATTACTTGATATACTAGATGAAGCTCAAAACAATATATTTATAGATAACTATATAGAAGAACCATTTGATTTATCTAAAGTTATGTTTATCTTAACTGCAAATAACATAAATGAAATTCCAACTGCTCTTAGAGATAGATTAGAAATAATAGAAATAAATTCTTATACTGAATATGAAAAAATAGATATTGCAAAAAAATATTTAATACCAGATATAATAAAAAAATATGGAATTAATAATATAAAATTTTCTGATGAAGTACTTTTATATATAATTGATAATTATACTAAAGAATCTGGTGTACGTGAATTATCAAGAATACTAAAAAGATTAATAAGAAATTACTGTTTAGATAATATAAAAAGTAAAGAAATAAATATTAACTATGTTAAAGAAGTACTTGGGGAAATAAAATATGTTAAAGAAGAAATTGACAATCATAAAGGCGTTGTAAATAGTTTGGGCTGTAATGCAAATGGAGGTAATATTCAAAGAATTGAATGTATTTTTATACCAGGCAAAGGTGAAGTAATTACAACTGGTAATGTACAAGATATATTAAAAGAAAGTATAACGGTATCACTTAGTTTAATTAAATATAAAAAATATATAAAAAAAGACGTAAGTAATATAGATATACACATTAATTTACTTAATGCAGGTATAAAAAAAGATGGCTCCAGTGGAGGGATCGCTATTACAACTGCAATATTAAGTATATTAAAAAATAAAATTATTCCAAATGACATAGCAATGACTGGAGAGTTAACACTTAATGGTGATGTTTTAGCTGTTGGAAGTATAAAAGAAAAAATTATTGGAGCATACAACAATGGAATTAAAACAATTTATATGCCATATAATAATAAAGTTGATTTAGATAATATTCCAGATAATATTAAAGAAAAAATAGATATTAAATTAATCAAGAACTATGATGAAATATATAAAGATATATTTAAATAATGTAAAGTAAAAGTAAAGTTTTACTTTTTTTTATTTACATTTATATTAATAAAATATATACTTCTAATTGAAGGTAGGGTGTTTAAATTGGAATTAAATGAAAAGAAAACAAAATATTTTGTAATAGGAATAGTTTTATTGATATTATTAGGAATAGTACTTATTGTACATTTTAATAATAAATCTTTAGTAAGTGGAGATAAAGATAAAAAGAGTGAAGAAAAAAAGACTACAGAAGTAAAAACAACTGAAGTTAAAACAACAAAGAAAAGTAACATTGTGAAACAAGTTAGTAATGTCAAAGAAGAAAATAATAACAACGTATATAAAAGTACAGTAGACGAAACTAATAAAATTATATACAATTTTAAATTAACTAACGAAATACTAGACAATGATAAATTAGTTAGTAAAAAATTAGATATTAATGAATACTTAAAAAATAACAATGTAATAGGTTTATATGATATTTCATTATATTCAAGTGATAATATTAAAAAGAGTGTAAATAATTCATTAATAAATATAAGTATTCCACTTAGTAGTGATTTAATTGGATATGATGAATATAAGGTTGTATACGTAAATGATAATGGTATAATTACTGATGAAACATTCGAAACAAGTGTAAAAGATGGATATATCAAATTCAGTACAACACATTTATCTATGTATGCAATAATAGGTATTAAAAACAAAACTGAAGAAATCAAACCAGCAATTGACTTATCAAACGTTACTGTTGATGTTTTACAAAATGGAAATATTGTAAAAGACCAAAGTGTAGTAGCTAGTATAAATGATATTATTGATATTAAAGTTAATAATATAACTTCTGAATATAAAGTTTATTATGCTTTAAAGAATGATATTAACAAAGATAATTTAGAATATAAGGAATTTATAAGTGGTACTATATTAAATAGTAATACACCTAATAAAGTTGTTTTAAGTATAAAAATTGTTTCTCAAAATACAGAAAAAGTATTTGATTTAAATGAATTTAATATTTATGATGTCGTTTATAATTATGATAAAAATAATGAAATTAAAGACGAAACAAATCCAGATATGGTAAAAAATGTTGGAGAAGTAAAAGACAATTATGAAAATGTTGATGATAATCAAAATATAGTTGTTAAAGATATTACAGGTGATAATGTAACAATTGATCCAGCAAAAGAAGCAACTATAAATATTAATGGTAATGCTTATTTAGTTGAAAAAACAGATATTAGTAATATGAAATTTAACGGATATTTAGTAATTGATACAGATAAACAAATTATATTTGAAAATAATATTGATATGACTAATTTATATCAAATTACTATAATTAGTAAAGAATTTAATTTTAATGGGATAAAATATACATATGAAATTGTTGATGGAAAAATTATTATTAAAAAGATAACTGAGAAAGAAATTATAGATGAAAAAGAAGAAAGTAAAAAAACAGAAGAAATAGTTTCAGAAGACGATTTTAATAAGAATTTTGGTGGAGATGTAAAACTTGATGTTGATAAAGATAATAATTTAGTTATTAAAAAGAAGGAAACAGATGTAAAGGACGATCCTAAACCATTACAAATAGATCAAAATCCAAAAGAAATTACTGAATAACAAAAGATGAGTTTTAGCTCATCTTTTAATTTGCAGGAGTATTCCAAGTCCAACCTGCTCCGATTATGATTACTAATAAAATGAATAAAACTATCCATAATGCAGCACCCCAACCATAACCGTTTGTAGTACCTGCATAAGTAGTGTTACAACAAGGATTATAGTTATAACCTTGGTTATAACCTCCATTGTATCCATAGTAGTACATATTAATACCTCCTAATCTATCTATTATAGTTTATTAATAAAGTAAGAAAATTGTTATTATAAATTGCTCAAAAAAATATAAAAGAGTAAATATTAAACAAATTTAAAAAAACTACAAATAAAATATATAATAAAATAAAAATATAATACATATTTTTGTTGACAAACTTTTATCAATCATGTTATATTTCTTTTACAAGTCATAAAAATATTAAGGAGGGTTTTATTTATGAATGATAGTAAGATAAAAACAATTTCAAATCTTTTCGAAAACAAAGAGATCAGAAGTATATGGGATAAGGACAAAGAAGAATATTACTTTAGTGTGGTTGATGTTATAAATGCATTAATTGAACCTAAAGATTCGAGTGATTATTGGACAACATTAAAAAGACGATTAGCTAAAGACGAAGGAAGTGAACTTCCGACAAATTGTCGGAAGTTGAAAATTAAAGCACAAGACGGTAAACTAAGACAAACCGATACATTGGATACTGAAGGAATATTTAGATTGATTGAATCGGTTCCAAGTCCAAAAGCAGAACCATTTAAGTTGTGGCTCGCTAAGCTTGGTAGACAAAAAGTCGATGAAGTATTCGATCCCTCAAAAGGTATTGATGAAATGATAGATTTATATATAAAAAAAGGATATTCGTTAGAATGGATAGAAGCAAGAATGAAAGCTATTATTAATCGAAAAAAATTAACTAAAGTATGGAGTAATAATGGTATTAAAGATGGAGTGGAATATGCAATATTAACTAATACTATATATGAAGAATGGTCTGGTATGAATGCAAAACAATATAAAGAATATAAGGGAATACGAAAAGAAAATTTAAGAGATAACATGTCTAAAATTGAAGTTATTCTTACGGATTTAGGAGAGGCTGCAACAGAAGAACTAGCTAAAAAACATAAACAACTTGGACTAGAAGAAAATAAAAAAATAGCAAAACTAGGTGGACATGCGGCTAAAACTGCAAAAGAAGATTTAGAAAAAAATCTTGGAGAGACCATTATAACATCAAATAATAATTTGAATTATAAATATATTGAAGAAAATAAAATAATAAAAAAAAATAAAAAATTTAAAATACTATTGATATACAAACGAATGTATGATACTATTATTTTAGGAGTTGGTATAATGTACAGTTATATAAAAGGTATAGTCGTTGGATATGATGGTAATTATATAATATTAGATAATAATAATATAGGATATTCTATTTTTGTATCTAACCCATATAGTTTTAAATTAAATGAGGAATGTAAAGTTTATTTATATAATCATATTAAAGAAGACGAAAATAGTTTATATGGTTTTAAAAATATGGAAGAGAAGAACTTATTCTTAAAACTTATTAATGTTAAAGGAATAGGGCCTAAGATGGCTATGCCATTATTTGCAAGTGGTAATATTAAAGGAATTTATGATGCAATTAATAGTGATAACGTTACATATTTAACAAGATTTCCTAAAATTGGAGATAAAGTTGCTAAACAAATTATATTAGATTTAAAAGGAAAACTTACTACACAAACTGACTTATTTCAATATGACTCTAGAGAACTTATTGAAGTTTTAGAAAGTTTAGGTTATAAAAGTAATGATATAAAAAAGATAATAGATAAAGTAGATAATGATTTAAGTTTAGAAAATCAAATAAAGGAAGCATTAAAATTGTTAGGAAAGTGATAATATGGATGATAGAATAGTTTCTAAAGAATTATTAAATGGTGAAGTTGATAATACGCTAAGACCACAATATATAAAAGATTATGTTGGCCAAGAAGAAGTAAAAGAAAATATAAAGATATTTATAGATGCTGCTAAAATGAGAAATGAGTCTTTAGACCATGTATTATTATATGGCCCTCCAGGATTAGGAAAGACCACACTTGCACATATTATTGCTAATGAATTAGGTAGTAATATAAAAACAACTACAGGACCATCTATTGAAAAAAGTGGGGATTTAGCAGCACTTTTATCAACATTAGAACCGGGAGATGTACTATTTATAGACGAAATACACCGTATTCCAAAATTTATTGAAGAAATACTTTATCCTGCTATGGAAGATTTTGAACTTGACATAGTGGTTGGAACAGAAGGAAATACTAGAAATATAAAAATAGATTTACCACCATTTACACTTGTTGGGGCAACAACACGAGCAGGCGATTTATCAAGTCCACTAAGAGATAGATTTGGAATAGTATCTAAACTTAATTATTATAGTGAAGAAGAATTAAATCAAATAATAAAAAGAACAAGTAGAGTTTTAGATATGGAAATTACAGACGATGCATCATTAGAATTAGCCAAAAGAAGTAGAAAAACACCTAGAATTGCCAATAGATTATTTAAGAGAGTTAGAGATTTTGCTAGCGTTATTGGTGATGGAATAATTGATAAAGAAATAACTGATAGTGCTTTAAAAAGACTTAAAGTTGATAAATATGGACTTGATCAAGTTGACTTAGAGTATTTAACTAGTTTAATTAATAAATTTAATGGTGGCCCAGTAGGTGTTGAAACCATAGCAGCAAGCATTGGTGAAGAAGTTTCAACCATTGAAGACGTAGTTGAACCATATCTTTTACAAGAAGGTTTTATAAAAAGAACACCTAGAGGTAGAATGACCACAGATAAAGCAAAAGAGCACTTAAAAACAGCTAATGAAAGTATTTGACAATAATCGATAAATTTATTATACTTTAGGTATAGTAGGTGATTACAAATGAATAAAAAAGGTCAAGCATTGGTTGAATATGTTTTAATAATTGCACTAATAAGTGTTATTACCATTGCTTTAGTCAATTATTTTGGTGGTTATTTAAAAGATTCTATAACTAAATCAGGTTGTTCCTTAACTGGACAAGTATATGAAAAAGGTGATAAACCAGGAGATGGTAAGTGCGTTGATGCTGAATAGACTTTTTGTCTATTTTTTTATCACTTGACAAAATTTGACAAACACAAACAAAAGTGCTATAATTTATACACAGATGAAATAAGGGGGTTATTTTATGAAAGGATTTATTTTAGATTATATTAATGAGAATGAGTTTAAAAAGTTAGAAAGGGCATTAAAAAAATACAATATGCTTGCTTATAAAAAACTTAATTTTGATTACTATCCTGAATTAAGAAAAGGTAATTTTATTGGTGAATTAATTAGTAAGAATAAAGTTGAAAAAACTGAAACTTATGAGCTTAGATTGCCTAGTGATCATATGTTTAAACAAATTCATGGTGATGTAACACTTAAGTATATCGTTTATAAAGAACAAAATGTAGTTATGTTAGATACTATTACACCTACTGATATATTATTAGAAGGACATATGGCAGAATTAACTACTTATAAAGGTGTTATGATTAGTAAAGCTAATGCTTCAAAAGATATGTTTAAAATTGACATGTTAAATATGTTACAGAATAAATAATAGACAATATCGTCTATTTTTTAATTTTTTAAATTTTTTTTCAATTTTAAATTGACATACTTATTATGATTTGATATGATTTTATTGTAGGAGGATAGAAAAGAAATGAAATCAGAAAACAATGGAAAGATAGCTATAGCTATAGTAGCAATGTTTGTAGTTGCTTTATCAGTAGTTGGGTTTACTTATGCATACTTCACTGCATCAGTAGCAAGAAACCAAGATGAAAAAACTACAGAAGTTACAGCAGGTATGTTAGAAGTTAATTATACTCAAAACAAAACAATGACTGCTCAAAAAGTTATTCCTGGTTGGGAAAGTGATGGTTTACATTATTTCGGAACTGAAACAGTTGATGGTGAGTTACGTACTAAAGCTTTAGTTGCAACTGATGATGCAGATGTAACTACTAAGGGTTTAACTGCTGCTGACGGTATTACTAAACCAGCTGCTTTCAATGTAGCAAGTACTGCTAGATCTACTGGTAAATCAACTTACGTTATTAAGTTAATTGATATTACTAATGGTATTGCTGCTAAAAATACTGCAGATGCTGCTAATTTAACTTATGAATTATATTCTGTAGACGCTGCTGATACTTATACTGGTGGAACAAAAGTTGCTAGTGGTCAATTACCAGCTACTGGAGAAGATAAAGTTATTTCTAAAGTTGTAGAAATTGACAAAAATGTTACTCAATATTATTACTTAATGTTAAAATATGCTGATACTGCTGCTAGTCAAAATGATAGCCAAGCTGCTAATATAAAAGCTACTGTAAAAGTTGTTGGTGTTACTACTAACGATAGTGGTGCAACTTATATTGATGCTGAAGGTAATACTGTTACTCCAGCTGCTTAATATTAATTTAATAATGAAAAAAGACTTATGTCTTTTTTTTTGCTAATATTTGACAAATATCGACTTTTTATTTAAAAGATAAATAATTTGTGCTATACTTTATATAGTAAGGTGGAGTAAATATGGAATTTATAAATATAAAAGATTGTTATAAAGTTTATAAAAATGGTGTTACTGCCCTAGCTAATGGAAATCTAAAAGTAGAAAAAGGAGAATTTGTTTTCCTTATTGGACCTACAGCTAGCGGTAAGAGTACTTTATTAAAACTTCTTTATAGGGAAGAAAAACCCAATAAAGGCGAGGTATATGTTGGAGGAATTAATGTTGCTAAATTACGTAATAGTAAAGTTTATAAATTAAGACGTAAAATAGGTATTGTATTTCAAGATTTTAAATTATTACCCAAATTAACAGTTTATGAAAACGTTGCATATCCATTAGAAAGTTATGGTATGGCAGGAAGTGAAATAAAAAAACTTGTTTTAAAAGCATTAGAAAGAGTTGGACTTAAAGAAAAATATAGAAGTTATCCTCATGAACTTTCTGGTGGAGAACAACAACGTGTTTGTATAGCAAGAGCTATCGTAAATGAACCTAAATTGATAATATGTGATGAACCAACTGGTAATTTGGATCCTGATACTTCTAAAGAAATAATGGATGTAATTACTAGCATTAATAAAGATTTAGAAACAACTATAATTATGGCAACACACGATAAAGATATAGTTAATAGATTAAAAAAACGTGTTGTTACAATAAAAAACGGGGTAATAGTTAGTGATAAAAAGAAAGGAAAATACGATGATGAAGCTGATAAGAATATTTAATAGAAGTATAAGGGATTCTTTTAAAAGTATATTTCGTAATTTTAGTCTTTCTGTAGCTAGTATTTCATGTACGGTTATCACACTCATTCTAGTTGCTCTAGCAATACTTGCTACCGAAAATGTAACGGATATGACTATGAAAATAGAAAAAGACTTAACAATGATTGTTTTTGTAGATAGCAAATCTAGTGAAGAAGAAATAAAAAATGTAAAAAATGAACTTAATAATATAGATAACGTAGATAGCATTACATATAGAAGTAAAGACGAAATAAAAAATAACATGAGTAATGAAAATGAAACATTTAAAACTATTATGGATAATTGGAGTGATGATGAAAATCCACTACAAAGCACTTATATTCTAAAAGTAAAAGATATAAAGAAAATAAAAGAAACCGCAACAACTATAAAAAATATAAATAAAGTTACTTTAGTTAAATATGGTGAAACTATGGTGGATAGAATGATAAGTGTATTTGATATGGTAAAAAAATGTTGTTGGGCTATAGTAATAGCATTAATAGTAGTTACTGTATTTTTAATAACAAACACTATTAAAATAACTATATTTAGTAGAAGAAATGAAATAAATATTATGAGATTAGTTGGTACTAGTAATGCTGTTATAAAACTTCCATATTTATTTGAAGGTTTATTATTAGGAATTTTAGGTAGTTTAATACCAATAATACTTACTATTTTTGGATATACATATTTCTATGAAACAATGGGTGGAGTAGTTTTATCTAATCTAGTAGAATTAACAAAACCTAGTTTAATTATTTATAAAACATCTTTAGCACTTCTAATTATTGGTGGATTAGTTGGTATGTTTGCAAGCACGAGAGCGGTTAGAAAGTATTTAAAAGTATGAAACATATTAAGAATATATTAATAACAATTATTGTTTTATTGTTCTCTTTATATACTTTTATTTCTCCAAATGCCTCTACTAATGCTAAAACCTTAGGTGGATTAAAAAATGAACTTGCTGCTCTAAAAAATAAAAAAAATCAAAAAGATAATGAAAAAAAATTAACTCAAGGACAAATAGCAAGTAGTAATCAATCAATATCAAATGCAAAAAATGAAATAACTGTTAATCAAGGAAAAGTTGAACAAGCTAAAAGTGATATTATTACTTTAAATGGTGAAATTGAAGATACAAAAGAAAGCATAAAAAAAACTATGGAAACTTATCAATTAACTGATGGTTCAAATGTATACTTAGAATATGTATTTGATGCTACTAGTTATGAAGACTTAGTTTATAGATATGCAATAGTAGAACAAATAATAGATTATAACAATGAACAAATTGACAAATATAATGATTTAATTAAAAAGAATGAACAATTACAAGTAGATTTAGCTAACAGAGAAGTTGAACTAAACAAACAAATTGATGAATTAGGAAATAAGATTGAATCTTTAGGAGATAAACTCGAACAGATTAGTGAAGATACTATGGATGTTCAAGATGAGATTAATTCAACTCAAGAATTGATAAATTATTATAAAAATTTAGGGTGTAAAGACGATCAAGATTTAAATGAATGTGTTTCTATTAAGGGAGATACAGGATATATGAGGCCTTTAAATCGAGGGGTTATTACAAGTTATTATGGTTACAGAGTTAATCCTCTATCTGGTTCTGGTACGAAATTCCATAGTGGAATAGATATTGGTGGTAATAGTGAAGGAACTAATGTTTATGCAACTGCTAATGGTATGGTAGGAAAAATTATTAGAAAAGCTTCGTGTGGCGGTAATCAAGTTTATGTTTTTCATACTATTAATGGTAGACAAGTAACATCTATGTACATGCATCTTTTGACTATTAATGTTAGTTTAGGTGATCAAGTCACTAGTGGTACGGTTGTAGGTACTGTTGGTGGAGGAAGAGGTACTTTTGGTTGGGAAAGATGTTCAACAGGAGCACATTTACACTTTACACTAGCCAATGGTTGGTATGGTAAAACATATATTTCTTACGGAACTTTTTTAGCAAATACTTATGATCCACAAAAAACTTTAGGATTACCAAATAAAGGTATTTATTGGTCAGGTAGATAAAAAATAAACAAGCTGTAAAGCTTGTTTTTGTTTTTATATTTCTCTCATAAATTCTTGATTTTTATAAGGATTCTTTGGATCTATTTTATCAACAAATAAAATTCCATCTAAGTGATCTAATTCATGTTGAAATGCTACAGAAATGTCTTCTCTTACTCTAATAGTAAATTTATTACCATCTACATCATAAGCTTCAACTTTTATTCTAGCATGTCTAGGCACAATACCTTCAACAGGTCTATTAACACTTAAACAACCTTCTCCTTCACCAACATATATTAATTCTTCACTTTTTGATATTACTTTTGGATTAATTAATGTATATCTTTTAAAAGTACCATCCTCTAATTCTTCAGATATAACAAATATTCTTTTTAATACACCTATTTGAACAAAAGATAATCCCATTCCTGCACGTAAATTATATTTTTCTATATATTCATCCATTTGACTCATTTCCAAATAAGTTAAAGAATCATCTATAAGTTTTTTTAACTTTGTATCTAATGGAAAAGTTACATCTTTACTTTTTTTTCTTAATATTTTATTAGATTCATCTAATATTTTTATATTTGGTAATATCATTTTTTCACCTCTACTTGAGTTATTTTATCAAAAAAACATAAAAAATACAAATTTAAAAAAATGTTGTATTATATTATAAAATATTTTATAATTATTTTAGGTGGTATTATGAAGAAAAATATTATAAGTAATATTTTAAAAATATTATTAATTAGTATATGTACTATAGAAATGGGAATATTTATTGGATGTTGCATTCTAATTAATACTAATTTTGATAAATATAAAATTGAAATGATATATAGATAAAGGATGTAATTATGAGAAAAAATATGATAATGATTATTAGTGTTATAATTGTAATTGGTGTATTATCAACTGTTTTATTTTTTATAAAAACAGATGACGTTAAAGATGTATATACTGATGATGAAATAAAATTTAAAAACGAATATGAAAAAGATAATGGAGTAGAATTAACAGAAAATTATATTCTTAAAACATTGAATATAGATAGCGATAATAATGTTAAATATGTTAGTGACGATGAAATTGTTAAATTATTACATAAAGGAACTAATGTAATATATTTTGGTTGGTCAGAATGTAATTGGTGTAGAACTGCATTACCTATCTTACTTAAGACTTTAAAAGAAAATAATGTAGATACTTTATATTATTACAACTTAAAAAAATTAAGAGATTCGTACGAAAATGAAGATGAAGAAAAAAGTAAAATATATGAAGAAATTATTAAAGTTATAGGCACTGATATAAATACTGTTTTTGATGAAAATAGTACAAGAGCAAATGAAAAGAAAATATTAGTACCCACAGTAGTGTTCATAAAAGATGGTAATTATGTTGGTTTACATTTTAAAACTGTTGACAGTCAAGTTAATTCTACCGATGAATTAGATGAACAAGAAAAGCAAGAGTTATCACGTAAATATCAAGAGTTAATAGATAAAATAAATACTAATGTATGTACAACAGATGAGGGCTGTTAACATACATTTTTTTATTTTATAAGAATATAATTATTAAGAGTAGTAAATTGACAGATACCACCATATATGGTATAATCTTAAATGTGTGGTGCATTATGCTAGTCATAAACACTATTTGAAGATGGGGCTAAAAATCCATCAATTGTACAAATGACACTTTGTATATTTGCTTCTTCTGCCCAAGTCGGGGTGAGTATATAATTTAAAATTTAAGGACGGTTGTAATGGCATACAATTTAACTCCTTTAATTGCGTCACGAAATACAAAAAAGTGCATGTCGTGAGTGGTTATGTGGGATTAAAGAATATATTTATGAAAATATGATTGCAAAAGCGAATAAGAATAGGTTAGTTGTGTCAAGGAAAACTTCTAGCGTGTTAAGTTATAAGGTTTGAAGTGCGGACTAAGTGGTAATCGAGTAATTAAATAGGTAACTTTTAATTATTTCCTTATAAAGAGAAATCGCCTAAAGGTAACTGAGGGATAGGAAATAGAGAAATTCAACTCGACCAAAGCCGTAAAATTAATTTATAACATACCATACAAAATTTTCCAAGCTTTATATAAGGGGTGTATTGATGAAAAAAGATAACTGGATATATAAAGTTTTTTTAATGACTTTTTTTCTTTCATTAACTTTTAGTTTCGTATCAAATATTATTAGTACAAATGCAAATCTTTTTATTATGATATTAATTACAATACTAGTAATCGCAATAGGTATTATATTTGATATGATTGGAACTGCTAGTTTAACGAGTAATGAAGCTACATTTCATGCTAAATCTTCAAAGAAAATAAAAGGCGCTAAAGAATCTTTAAAATTATTAAAAAATTCTGTTAAAGTTGCAAGTATCTGCAACGATGTTATAGGTGATATATGCGGTATTATAAGTGGTGGTATGGGTGCTATGGTTGCAATATCCCTATCAAGACTTATTGGCGGAAATACAGTCTTAGCTAGTATATTAGTTTCAAGTATAATATCAAGTTTGACAGTTGGTGGAAAAGCTATATGTAAAACAATTGCAATAAAGAAATGTGATGATATAGTATTTATTGTTGGTAAAATTAAGAGTATTTTCTCTAAAAAATAACAATTTGTTATTTTTTTTGATATAATTTAAGTATAAGGAGATAATTTTATGAAAGCAATTATAACAGGTGGAAGTAGCGGAATAGGAAGAGATATGGCTTATTACTTATCAAACAAGGGATATGATTTGATACTAGTTGGTAGAAATAAAGACAAATTAAACGAAGTCAAGAAAAAAATTAAAACCGATGTTAAAATATATGATATGGATTTAAGCATAATAGATAATGTTTACAAATTTTATGAAATCGTAAAAAATGAAGATATTGATATTCTGATAAATAATGCTGGTTTTGGTTTGTTTGGTAATTTTATAGATACTAATCTAGATAGAGAATTAGAAATGATTAATTTAAATATTATTGCATTGCATGTATTAACTAAATTATTTTTAGTTGATTTTGTTAAAAAAGATAAGGGACGTATTTTAAATGTAGCATCCAGTGCTGGATTTATGGCAGGACCTAAATTATCAACTTATTACTCTACCAAGAATTATGTTTTAAAACAAAGTTTAGCCATATATGAAGAATTAAAACAAATGAATAGTAATGTTAAAATAAGCATATTATGCCCCGGACCTGTTGATACAAATTTTAATAAAGTAGCTGGTGGATCTTTCAATACTAAAAGTGCAACAAGTGAATATGTAGCACAATATGCAATCAATAAAATGTTTAAAAATAAATTAATTATTATACCTACATTAAGAATGAAATTAGCAATTTTTGCTACAAGATTTATTCCAACTAAATTATTATTAATGATTAATTATCATATACAAAACATTAAAATTAATAAATATAATAAAAACAATTTGAAATAATGAACATATTCATTATAATAAATTGTTTTTTTTATAAATTCTCTACCAGAGTTATTATTTCGTCTTTTTTTATATAAAATCATTTATATTATGATATAATAAACAACTATAAGGTAAATACAATATAAAAATTACATATATTAAAATTCAGGAGGATTTATGGAAACAAAAAAATATATGAAGTTCGTGGTGTTAAGGTTATGATTGATAGTGATTTAGCATCATTGTTAAATTATGAAACATTTAATTTAAATAAGGTAGTCAAAAGAAATATTAATAAGTTTGAATAATTCACATGGCGGTGTAAGGGAACTTCCTTATGTTTTTACGGAACAAGGTGTAACAATGTTAACATCAGTTTTGAAAACTGATGTTGAATTAAATTATTAATATAAAGTCTACTATTTTTAACATGTAATTACTAATATATATTATAATAATTACAAAACTTGATTTAATTTTATTATAATGTATAATATTTTTAACAGGAGTGATTAATATGGAAAAATATGTTGGAGATATTTATATTATAACTAGTATAAATTATAATTTATTAGACTATTTAAAAAAATATGATATTATTGATGATGATTATTTAGTGGCTTGTACTTATGAACTTGCAAAGAGTAATGCTAGATTATTTAAAGTTGGATCTAAATATATAGAAAATAGTAGTTTAAGAAAAATTAACTTGAATAATAAAAATAGTGATTATATTTTAAGTGATGAAATATATGATCCTTATATAGGACAATTATTTGTTAAAAATGTAAGGAAAGTTAAAGAATTAAAAAATACTTTAAATTAAGAGTATTTTTTTTATTTGTATCCATAATAATAATGGTGAATAATGTGAAGAAAAAAATACTTTATATATTATTAATTGTAATTTATTTAATTACTATTAGTAGAATTAGTTATTTAATATTTTATAAAAATGATTATTATGAAGATATATTAAAACAAAAAAATAATAAAATAATATATGGTAATAGTGCTCCTAGAGGAAGAATATTAGATAAATTTGGAAATATAATAGTAGATAATGTTGGTATAAAAACAATAATATATAATAAAATAAAAAATATTGATATAAAAGATGAAATAGATATTGCTAAAAAATTAGGTGAAGTAGTTGATATAGATTTTGGTAATCAAGAAGAATTAAAATATTATTATTATATAACTCATACTGACGAAATTAATAAATTAGTTAGTTATACAGAATATACTAAATATAAAGAAAGAAAAATAAGTAGTGATGAACTTTTAAAGATTAAATTAAGTAAAATAACTGATGATATGATAAATAATATGAGTGATATAGATAAGAGGGCTAGTAAAATATATAGTATTATGTCTAAAGGATATAATTATGAAGATAAATATATAAAAAAGAATTGTACTGATGAAGAATATAGTAGAGTTATAGAATTAAATTTACCTGGTATAAGATGTGAATTATCATTTAAAAGAGTTAATAATTATGATGATACATTAAGCAATGTTATTGGTACTATAGGTTTAATACCAAAAGAAGAAATAGAAACATATAAAAAATTAGGATATGTTAGCAATGACATAGTTGGTACTAGTTATTTAGAAAAATATTATGAAAAATATTTAAAAGGAAAAAAAGCTAAATATAAAATAAATAATGATAATACAATAACATTGTTAAGTGAAGAAAAAAGAGGAAATGACTTAGTACTTAATATTGATATTAATTTACAACAAAAAATAGAAAGTATATTAGAAGGTGAAATATTAAAATCTAAAGATTATAAAAGTACTAGATATTATAATGGTTCCTATATAATTGTAAGTGATCCTACTGATGGTAGTATTGTTAGTATGGTAGGTAAGAGTTATAATAATGGAGAGTTTTATAATAATGAAATAGGTAATATTAATAAAAGTTATACAGTAGGTAGTGTTGTTAAAGCTGCTACTATTTCAATAGGTTATAAATATAATATTATAGATATAGGTACTAGTGTATATGATTCATGTGTTAAATTAAAAAATAAGACACAGAAATGTAGTTGGAAAAGTTTAGGTAGAGTTAATGATTTAAGAGCATTACAAGAATCTAGTAATTATTATCAATTTTTAATAGCAATAGGATTAACTGGTGAGAAATATAAATATAATATGAGTTTAAATAATTTAGATTATGCTTTTAAAGTATATAGAGATACTTTAGCTAGTTATGGACTTGGTAGTAAGACTGGTATAGATTTAGATAATGAAAATATTGGTATTATTGGTAAAACTATAAGCGATGATTTATTACTTAATTTAAGTATAGGACAATATGACACATATACTCCTATAGAATTAACACAATATATTAACACAGTAGCAAATAATGGTAATAGAATAGCATTATCTTTAATGAAAGAAATAGTTAATGATAAAGGTGAAGTTGTTTTAAAAAATGAAAAAAAAGTTTTAAATACAATAGATTTAGAAGAAAAATATAAAAATAGAATTAAAGAAGGTTTAAGAAATGTATCACTTTATGGTACTGGTAGTTTTTATATAGATAAGAAATATAATGCTAGTAGTAAAACTGGTACTAGTGAATCTATTTTAGACAGTGATAAAGATGGGATAAGTGACACTTATGCTACAACTAGGACATTTGTTTCTTATATGCCTAGTGATAAACCTATGTATAGTTTAATAATAGTTAGTCCTAATATTGATTATAAAGAAAGAGAAAATACACGTACATATCCAATAAATATGTATTTATCTAGACAAGTTAGTAAAGTTTTATTTGATAATTAGTATATTCTTTGTTATAATACTTATAGTTTTGTAAACAAAGGAGGTTATTTTATGGCAAAAGGAAAAACTGATGCAAGATGCCTAGTTGGATTAAAATGTCCTAAATGTGGTTTTATGATAAGACATACAGAAAAGAATACAAGAAATACAACTGAAAAATTAGAAATAAATAAATATTGTCCTAAATGTCAACAACATCAAACTTTTAAAGAAGCTAAAATAGGAAAATAATTTAATTTATTGAAAGGAGCTACATATGAATATTAATATAAATGAAATTAAGAATGGTATGACTATTATTATAGATGGTAAGTTATGTTTAATTGAAGAATTTCAACATGTAAAGCCTGGTAAGGGTAGTGCATTTATGAAAATGAAATTAAGAAACTTAAGAACTGGTGCTTTAGTAGAAGATACTTATAATACTAATATCAAAATTGAAAGAGCTAGAGTAGATAAATCTAAAATGAATTATTTATATAATGATGGAAGTAATTATGTATTTATGAATAATGAAACATATGAACAATTAGAAATACCGGAAGAAAAATTAAAAGATCAAATTAAATTCTTAAAAGAAGGTATGGATATAGATATTTCTACTTATGAAGGTGAAATTATTGGTATAACTTTACCTGAAAAGGTTGAGTATGAAGTTACTGAAACTACAGATGCAACAAAAGGTAATACTACTAATAATGCTACTAAAGATGCAGTTATAGAAACTGGTTACACATTAAGAGTACCTTTATTTATATCTCAAGGAGAACACATTATAGTTTCTACTATTGATGGAAAATACGTATCAAGAGCTTAATAAGTTCTTTTTTTATATAAAAATAGAACCATTAGGTTCTAAAATTTATTTTGCTTGAAGACATGTTATTGCAATAACTCCAACTATATCATCCTTAGTGCAACCTCTAGATAAATCATTTATTGGTTTTTTTATACCTTGAGTAATTGGACCATAAGCTTTTGCATTAGCCATTCTTTCAGTTATTTTATATGCTATATTACCTGCATCCAAATCTGGAAATATAAGTATATTTGCATCACCTTTAATTTTTGAAGTAGGATATTTTGCATCAGCAACTTTAGGTATTATTGCAGCATCTAGCTGCATTTCACCATCGGCTATAATATCTGGATATTTTTCTTTGAATAAATTTGCTGCGCCTTTAACTTTATCCACATCACTACATTTGCTACTTCCATTTGTAGAATGTGATAAAAATGCTATTTTAGGATTATTTCCAATTAAAGTTAAAAAAGTTTTATAACTACTATATGCAATGTCAACTAATTCTTCCTTTGTTGGATTTTGTATCATACCACAATCTGAATAAATAAATAATCCATTTTCTCCTAAATTTTTATTTTCAAGTTCCATAAGAAAAAATGATGAAACAATTTTTGAATCAGGTGCAGTTTTAACAGTTTTTAAAGCAGCACGAAGTACATCACTTGATGAATGAGTTGCCCCTGCAACTAATCCATCTGCATAGTCTAAATATACCAACATATCGCCAAAATATAAATAATCAGTTGTTATAATTCTCTTGGCTTCCTCGTAGCTCATTCCCTTATTTTTTCTAATTTCATAAAATTTATTTATTAATTCATTTGTCAATTTACTATTCAAAGGATTTATAATTTTAATATCACCTAAATCAATTTTATTTGTTTTTGCAATATTATTTATATTAACTTCATCACCTACAAGAATTATATTGGCAAACTCTTCTTTTTTTACTATACTTGCTGCTTCTAACGTTCTAATATCATTTGTTTCTACTAAACATATTGTTTTTTTATTTTCTTTTGCTTTTTCCATTAATTTATTTATATACATTTATGATCACCAAATACATAATATCAAATTTATTTATTTAAGTCTATTAGAAATATTATAGTGAATGATTTTGTAGACTAAGAACTTAATGAATAACTTATAAATTATTCATTAAAATATAATAATTGTAATATAATTAAAATTTAAAAAAAAATAAAAAAATTAGCACTCATATATTGACAAGTGCTAAGCATAATATTATAATGTAGTTAGCACTAAAGAAAAGTGTGTGCTAAGGAAGTGATTTTGTGGGAGATAGACAGAGTAAATTATTAAAAGCCATTGTCGAATCTTATATTAAAACTGTTAAACCAGTTGGCTCTAAATCATTATGCAAGAAATTTAAATGTTCTTCAGCAACAATAAGAAATGATATGATGTATTTAGAAGAATTAGGTTATTTAGAAAAAACTCATACAAGTAGTGGAAGAATCCCTAGTGAAGCTGGATATCATTACTACGTTGAGAATTTAATGAAACCTAAAGAAATAACTGGTGAAGATGTTTTAAAACTTCAAACAATTTTGAATAACAAAGATTTGATATTGAGTGATGCTATTAATAAATGTATGGAGATTATTAGCGATATAACTAATTATACAAGTATAGTATTAGGAAAAAACAGTTATAACAACATATTAAAACAAATAAGTATAATTCCTATAGATGAAAAGAAAGTTGTTTCTGTACTTGTAACAAATACGGGACATGTTGAAAATAGACAAGTATATATACCAGAGGATGTTAGTGTTAAAGAAATAGTTAAAACATGTGAAATCGTAAATAAAGAATTAGTTGGAACACCAATAAATGAAATACTAGAAAAATTAGAATATGTTATTAAACCTGAAATTGCTAATACAATGCAAAAATATGAAGAATTATGTAGTTTCTTTTACAATGCATTTTCTGAATTTAAAGAAGGTTCTAATGATGATGTATTTTTTGGAGGAAAGACAAATATTTTAAAACAACCAGAATATAATGAACCAGAAAAAATAAAAGAAATAATAAATAAACTAGAAGATGTAGAATTGGTTAAAAATATTGAAACTGATGATAAAGACATAAAAGTATACATTGGAGAAGAAAATAATTTTGATCCAGATACAACAGTTATAAAAACTAGCTACAACATAGGTGGTGAAGTTGGGACACTTGCTATTATAGGACCAAAAAGAATGGAATATGATAAAGTAGTTACTCTTTTAGACTATTTAAAAAACTACATAGAAAGGTAAAGTATGAAAGAAGAAAATAATAAAAAAGTTAATAAAGAAGAATTAAAAGATATAAAAAGTAAGGTTGAAGAAATGAAACGTGAAAAAGATAATACAAAAGAAACACAAAATGAGAAACCTTATAAAGCTCACAAAAATGTAAAACATGAAAATAAAAAATGTGAACATTTAGAAAGTGAGATTGAAAAATTAAAACTTGCTCTGAATGCCAGTAATGATAAGGCTATTAGAGCTCAAGCTGAAATGATGAATTTTAAAAGAAGAAAAGAAGAAGAGACATCTAGTTTATTAAGATATGCTAATGAAGATGTTTTAAAGTCCTTACTTCCTATAGTAGATAATTTTGAAAGAGCAATTATGTTAGACGATACTGATTTATCAGATGAAGTTTCTAAATTCTTAAGTGGGTTTAAAATGATATATACAAGTATAGTTGATATATTAAATAAATTTGAAGTTAAAGAAATAGAAGCTGAAGGAATAGAATTTAATCCAAGAGTACACCAAGCAGTATTAATGGAACATGATGAGTCAAAACCACATAATGTAGTTGTAGAAGTATTACAAAAGGGTTATATGTACAAGGATAGAGTTATTAGACCTGCGATGGTGAAAGTAAATGAATAAATTTAACATTTATAGTTATACAGATAAAGATAGAGAAATAGATAAAATATTAAATAAAGAGTCAAAATTATTCAATGATAAATACATGGATTTTATGTTTTTAATAGTTCGATTAATGAATGACTTAATTGAATATGAAGAATTTAAATCATTATATAATAATTTGTATTTTGGTTTAAAGAAAGAACAAATTAAAAAGTTTGAAAAAATAACAAGATTATATTTAGAAAACATAATAGAAGTTTATAAATATGATTTTGATAATATAAGTAGTAAAAAACTTACTCTAAGAAAGAAAGGAAATGATATATATGAGTAAAATAATAGGAATAGATTTAGGTACAACAAATAGTTGTGTTGCTGTACTAGAAGGTGGAGAACCAAAAGTAATAACAAATGCTGAAGGAGATAGAACGACTCCTAGTGTTGTAGCATTTAAAAATGGAGAAGAAATAGTAGGTATAACTGCAAAACATCAAGCAGTTACTAACCCAAATAATACTATAGCTTCAATAAAAAGAAAAATGGGTACTAACGAAAAAGTTGATATTGATGGTAAAAAATATACACCAGAAGAAATTAGTGCTAAGATATTAATGAAATTAAAAAAAGATGCTGAAAGTTATCTTGGTGAAACTGTTACAAAAGCAGTAATTACTGTTCCAGCATATTTCAATGATGCTGAAAGACAAGCTACTAAGAATGCTGGTAAAATTGCTGGATTAGAAGTTGAAAGAATAGTAAACGAACCAACAGCAGCAGCTTTAGCTTATGGACTTGATAAACAAGATAAATTACAAACAATTTTAGTTTATGATTTAGGTGGTGGAACATTCGATGTTTCAATACTAGAACTTGGTGATGGAGTATTTGAAGTTAAATCAACTAGTGGTAATAACAGACTTGGTGGAGATGACTTTGATAAATGTTTAATGGATTATATGGTAGATGAATTCAAAAAAGAAAATGGAATTGATTTATCTAAAGATAAAATGGCAATGCAACGTATTAAAGATGCTGCAGAGAAAGCTAAAAAAGATTTAAGTAGTATGACTACAACAAATATAAATTTACCATTCTTAACACAAAATGCGGATGGGCCAGTTCATATGGATATGACAATAACTCGTGCTAAGTTTGAAAGTTTATGTAAAGATTTATTTGATTCAACATTAGATGCAGTTAGAAAAGCATTAAAAGATGCTAAACTATCTAAAAATGACATTGATCAAGTAGTATTAGTTGGTGGTTCAAGTAGAATTCCTTATATTCAAAATTTAATTAAAAACGAATTAGGAAAAGAACCTAATAAGAGCGTTAACCCTGATGAAGTAGTTGCTATGGGTGCTGCAATACAAGGAGGAGTTTTAACTGGAGAAGTTGACGACTTAGTATTACTAGACGTTACACCATTGTCATTAGGTATTGAAACATTAGGTAATGTTATGACTGTTTTAATTCCAAGAAATACAACAATACCAGCAAGCAAGAGTCAAGTATTCTCAACTGCTGTTGATAATCAACCTGCTGTTGATATTCACGTATTACAAGGTGAAAGACCAATGGCTGCAGATAATAAAACATTAGGAAGATTCCAATTAACTGATATTCCTGCTGCTCCAAGAGGAATTCCTCAAATAGAAGTTAAATTTGATATAGATGCTAACGGAATAGTTAATGTTACTGCAAAAGATTTAGGAACTAATAAAGAACAACACATTACAATTACTTCAAATACTAATTTAACTGACGAAGAAATTGATAAAATGATGAAAGAAGCAGAAGCTAATAAAGAAGCAGATGAAAAGAAAAAACAAGAAGCAGATGCTAGAAATGAAGCAGAACAAGCAATATTTACAACTGAAAAATCTATTAAAGATTTAGGTGACAAATTAACAGAAGATGAAAAGAAAACAACAGAAGAATTAATAAGTGATTTAAAGAAAGCTCTTGAAGGTAATAACATTGATGAAATAAAAGAAAAAACAGCAAAATTGAATGAAAAAGCTATGGAATATGCAACACGTATCTATCAAGAACAAGCTGCACAAAATCAAAATAATAATACAACAAATGATGATAATGCAAGCGAAGCAGAATTTGTTAATAAATAATTAAAAAGATAAAAGAGTTAGATTTATCTAGCTCTTCTTTTTAGATTTATATGGAGGAATAATGAAATATAAGAGTAGAAACGATATACCAGAAAAATATAAAGTTGATTTAACTGAACTATTTAAAAATGAAAATGATTTTATAAAAGAAATTAAAAGTTTAGAAAATGAAATATGTGTAATAGAAAAATATAAGAATAACATATACAATAATCTATATGAATTATTAGAATTAGATACAAATTTTTCTAAAAGAATTGAAAGATTATTTATATATGCACATATAAATAATGATACAGACTTAAGTAATGACAAATATAACACATTCTATGGAAATGTAATAAAGTTAAACAAAAAATATAGTGAGCTATCATCTTATATAATTCCAGAATTAATGCAATATAATTATTGCGATATAGAAAAACTATACAAAAAGGATAAAAAATTATTAGAATATGAAATATTATTAAAAGATATTTTTAGAAAAAAAGAATATATTTTAAGTGATAAAGAAGAAAAAATAATTTCTAAATTATCTGATACATTTAATGTGCCAGAAGATACATTCTCTAAACTAACTGATGTAGATTTAAAATTTGGAAATATTAAAGACGAAAATAACAAGAAGATAGAAATAAATAATAATAATTATGCTACATATTTAGAATCATATAATAGAAATGTAAGAAAAAATGCCTTTAAAACTCTTTATAAAGGATATGAAAGCATTATAAATACTAGTAGTGAATTAATAAGTGGAGAAGTTAAATTACATAATTCTATTTCAAATATTAGAGGATATAAATCTAGTTTAGATGCATCGCTTATAAATAATAACGTTGATAGTAATGTATATAAAATATTAGTAAAATCTATAAACGATAATTTAAATATAATACATAAACAATGGCAGATAAGAAAAGATGTATTGGGATTAAATAAATTACATTTATATGATACATATGTTCCATTAGTTGATGGATATAATAAATTATATACCTTTGATGAAGGAAAAGAATTAATATTAAAAGCTCTTAAACCATTAGGTGAAGATTATATTAATATACTAAAAAAATCATTTAATGAAAGATGGATAGATGTTTATCCAACTACAAATAAAAGAATGGGTGGTTATTGTACTGCATGTTATTTAACTCATCCATATGTATTTTTAAATTTTGATGGTAGATTTGATGAAGTTTCTACAATAGCGCATGAATTAGGACATGCAATGCATTATTACTATGCAATAAAAAATAACTCATATCAAAATTATAGTTATACAATTTTTGTTGCAGAAGTTGCTAGTCAAGTAAATGAATTATTATTATCATACTATATGTTAAATAATAATAATGAAAAGGATGAAAAACTATATATAGTAGATGAACTTATTAAAAGATTTAAAGCCAGTGTAGTAAGACAAACTATGTTTAGTGAATTTGAACTTAATATTCATGAACTTGAACAAAATGGTGAAGTATTAACTAAAAATTTATTATGTGACCAATATTATAAATTAAATAAAAAATATTTTGGAAATAATGTAGTAATAGATAAAGAAATAGAATATGAATGGTCTAGAATTCCACATTTCTATTACAATTTCTATGTATATCAATATGCAACTGGTTATATTGCTGCTATGAAAATAGCAAAAGATATATATAACAATAAAACAAATGCATTAGATAACTATACAAAATTCTTAGGTCTAGGCTCTAAAATAGATCCTGTGGAATCATTAAAATTAGCTGGTGTTGATTTAACAGATGAAAAAGTTTATAAAGATGCATTTAATGAATTTAATAGTTTGCTTGATTTATATATAAGTTTATTAAAAAAGGAAGTGTAAAAAATGGCAAAAGATTATTATAAAACTTTAGGTGTTGATAAAAATGCTAGTGATGAAGAAATAAAAAGAGCTTTTCGTAAACTAGCTAAACAGTATCATCCTGATATAAATAAAGAAGAAGGAGCACAAGAAAAATTTAAAGAAATTGGAGAAGCTTATAGTGTTTTAAGTGATCCAAATAAACGTAAACAATATGATCAATTTGGTTCTGCTGCATTTGATGGTAGCGGTGGCGGATTTGGTGGCTTCTCTGGAGGTTTTTCTGGCTTTGACTTTGGTGATATAGACCTAGGTGATATTTTCGAAACATTTATGGGTGGAGGCTCATCATTTGGTGGCAGAAGAAAAAGAGCATCTAAAATGCAAACAAAAGGAGAAGACGCTTTAGTTCATATAAACTTGTCATTCGAAGAGGCTGTTTATGGTTGTGAAAAAGAATTTACAATAAATATTAAAGATAAATGTTCAAGTTGTAATGGCGCTGGTGGTCATGGAGAAAAAACATGCCCAAATTGTAACGGACGTGGTATGGTCGTTGAAGAAAGAAGAACTATATTAGGAATGATGCAAACACAATCTACATGTTCAAAATGTAATGGAACTGGTACTATATTTGAAAGTACTTGTAGTAGTTGTAAAGGTAATGGTGTAGTAAATAGTAAAAAGAACCTTAAATTACGTGTTCCACGCGGTGTAGATAATGGGGATCAATTAAGAATGGCTGGAAAAGCTTCTAGTGGATTAAATGGTGGACCAAATGGAGATGTATATATAGAATTTACAGTTAAAGACCATCCAATTTATCAAAGAGATAAAAGTGATATATACATGAAAGTGCCATTAACTATAACTGATGCAATAATGGGTTGTAAAAAAACAATTAAAACTATTCAGGGTGAAGTAAAAGTAGATATTCCCGCAGGAACACAAAATGGTGACAAAGAAAAATTACGTGGTAAAGGAATAGACGATGAAAAATATGGAAAGAAAGGCGATACTTATCTAATATACAACGTTATTATTCCAACAAAATTAGATAGAAAACAAAAGAAATTAATTAAAGACTTAAGTGATACTGAATTAGATGATGAAGAACCTTTTAAAAGATTTAGAAAATATAATTAATACTAAATCTTTTTTATTTCGACAAAATATTTAAATACTTTAGTGTAGTATATATAACCAGAGCTTTATTTTGTTTAGTGCTTACCCAATCATATCAAATGAGAGGGAGTGTATATATGAATAAATTACTTTATTATATTTTAGAAATATTTAAAAGTATAGTAATAATATACATTTTGAAAGTAGTCTTATTCCTCCTACAAAAAGGAGTATAGGTTAACTCCATTAAGCACTACGTATTAATTATTTGTTCTACCTAATATAAATAATATATTATGGTTTGATATTAAATATCATATTTTACCTACTATTATATTTGTAATAAAAACAAATATATTAATGTAAAATAAAAAGACTCGTAATTTAATACGAGTGCTTACCCTATGGGTAGGCATTACAAAGTAATGCTCTACTTAAATTAATTTTAACATCATAATTATTGATGTGTCAATATAAAAAATCTCAAAAATTCACAAAATATGTTTACAATAATTATAAAAAATGTTATATTTTTATTAAGGTAGAAATACCACAAATTATAAATTATAAATTTTACGACTCATGAAAAAACTATAAAAACATATCTCTTTCCCAACCCCCAAAAACGTTGGGGGGGGGGGTATGAAGAAATATGTTTTTTCGTGAGAAAAAAGGAGTGATAGAATGAGTCGTAAACAAAGAATAATAATAAGTATAACAGGAATAGTATTAGTAAGTTTAATATTAATAGGATTAACTTATGGTTATTACTTAACAAAAATAAAAGGAAATACTAATAGTAAAAGTATATCTGTTGTAACTGCAAATCTTTTACTTGAGTATGCTGATGTAAATGATGAACTAATAACAGATAGTGCAGTAGAACCAGGTAAAAGTTGGACAAAAACATTTGTAGCAACAAATAAAGGAAATAAAACTGTTACATATGGAGTAGCACTAGAAAATGTAGTCAATCAATTTGAAAGAAAAGATGATATTGTATATACATTAGATTGTAAACAATATTCTAAAACAGGATTTAGTATAGATAAAACAAATAAGACTGTTACTGGAACTATATCTGGAACATGTAATGGAGTAAGTGATGAAACAACATTTCCTTCACTTGGAACTATATTAGTACAAAATGATATAGCAGATGATAAAGCACAAGTATATACATTAACAATAACATATAAAGAAATGAATGTAGATCAAAGTGTAGATATGAATAAAACATTTAGTGCAAAAGCAAATATAGTAGATCCAAACAATTTTAAACCTTATGGTACAAATACTTTAGCTACTGCTATAATTGATAGTGCAAAAACAGCAGCAACAAGTGATGCAACAAGAACAATATATCAAGAAACACCAACAACAATTCCAGGACAAGCAATATCTACAGAAACAGAAAAAACACTTTCTAAAACAGAAGATGATTATGGTACTTCTTATTATTATAGAGGCGGAGTAGAAGATAATTTTGTAAACTATGCAGGAATGTGTTGGAGAATAGTCAGAATTCAAGGAGATGGAAGTATAAAACTAATACTAGCCTCAGAACTATCATGTAGTGACACAAATGTAACAGCAACTAGTGGTTTAGCTACAGATGGAATATCAGGTGTAGAAGGAACAATTTTGTTATCTGACTACGGATATAAAAAAATTGAAAACTACATACAAAATGATTATGTAAATAGTGAAGCAAATACAACTTATAATGCAAGAACAAAATTAAATGCATGGTTAGAGAGAAAAATAACAAAAGATAGTGATAAAGTACTACTTAAAAATGAAGATTGGTGTATAGGAGATAGAACAAGCGCGTATATTTATAACAGTTCTACTAAAACTTATGATTTGTCAACTCAGACAGCAGAAGAATTAATAAAAGCATCAACAATATTTAGTTATAGTGCTTATAAAAGAATAAATGTAGATAAAAGTCCATTATTAAAATGTGATGGAAGTAAAGAAAAAGTTGGAGAAATAGATACTAATACTATTGGAATGTTAACAGTTGATGAAGCACAATTTGCTGGAGGAGGTTCAACTAGCAATTCAACTTATTATTTGTATGATAATGCATCATCTATTGGTTCTTATTATGCATGGTATCTTTTATCTCTTGATCATCATTATAATTCCACTCCTAATGAAAAGGTTAAAGCAATGTATATAGAAGATGTTTTTTCTCCTCCAGGAAATAGAATGGTGGGTTATATTGGAAATGAAACTATATGTAGTGATAACGGTTATACTGCACTCAGACCTGTTATAACGCTCATAACTGGTACACAAATAACGTCTGGAAACGGTACAGTCAACAATGCATACGTTGTAAAATCATAAAAGATTTAGACAATATATTTGATACTAAATCTTTTTTTTGTTATAATTCTTTTTAGGACGTGATAATTATGAAAAATGTTGTAGTATTTGGTGGAGGAACAGGACTTTCACATCTTCTTTCTGGATTAAAATTATTTCCAGTAAATGTAACCGCTGTAATTAGTGTTGCAGATAATGGAAGAAGTACTGGTACACTAAAAAGAGAACTTAATATACCCGCTGTAGGAGATATAGGAAAAGTTATGCTAACAATGGCCAATGGTGATCAAGAATTAATAGATTTATTATCATATAGATTTAAAAATCCATCATTAGAAAATCATCCAATAAGAAATATTTTAATGGCTGCTTTAATAGACCAAAAAGGTAATTTAACAGATGCAATTGACTTTATGTGTAGGCTTTTAAAAATTAATGGTAGAATTTTACCCAACACAGAAGATAAAGTAGAACTTGTAGGAATAATGGAAGATGGAACTAAAATAGTTGGAGAAGAAAATATAACATATAGTGATAAAAAAATAAAAGAATTAAAATATGATAAAAAATTTAATGTAAATGAAGAAGTATTAAAATCTATAAAAAATGCAGATTTAATTATATTTTCACCAGGTTCATTATATACAAGTATACTACCACATATAATAGTAGAAGAAATAAAAGATGCAATAAATAAATCAAAAGCAAAAAAAATGTATGTATGTAACTTATTTACGCAACCTGGCGAAACAGATGATTTTAAAGTAAGTGATCATATAAAAGTAATAGAAAAATATATTGAACATATAGATGTTGTAATATCTAACGATAAAAATATTCCTTATAAAACTAGACAAAAATACCAAAGAGAAGAAGAAAAAGATTTAGTAAAAGTTGATAAAAGAGAAATAGAAAAATTAAATACACAACTAATAAGTGATAAATTATATGTATTTAGTAAAGTTGATGGAACTATAAAACATGATTCATTAAAAACATCATATTTAATATTCTCATACCTAATGGATGAGGTTTCTAAATGACATTTACAACAAGAATAAAAGAAGAAGTTACAAGCAACATTCCTAGTGATATAGATGCTAGAATACTTCTAATCTCTTATTTAAAATACGCTACAACTCTAGAAAATGACAGACTAAAAATATATATAGAAAATGCAAATGTAGCAAGATATATTTTTAAATTAATAAAAATAACTTATAATATAGATATTAATTTAACAATAAGAACACAAAAGAAATTCAAAATAAAAAAAATATTCATATTATCAATAAAAGATAAAATAGATATAATAACGAATGATATAAAAGAATTAAATAGAAACATAATAGATTCCAGTTATGAAGAAATAGTATCCTTTTTAAGAGGTACGTTTCTTTGTACAGGTTCAATAAATGATCCATCAAAAAGTAAATATCATTTAGGATTTTTAGTAGATAACAAAAATGATGCAGATTTAATTAATTCATTATTAATAAAGTTAAAATTTAATAGTAAAGTAATTAGACGCGATAAAGGGTATATGGTATATATTAAAGTTAGTGAAGAAATAAGTGATTTTATAAAATTGTTAGGTGCAACAAATTCATTGTTTTATTATGAAGATATTAGAATATATAGGGATCATAAAAATATGGTAAATAGACTTAATAATTGCGAACAAGCAAATATAGAAAAAAGTATGAAAACTAGTTTAGAGCAAATTGAAAATATAAAATATTTAAAAGATCATGATTTATTAGATTTATTAGATGATAAAATAAAAACAGTAATTGATTATAAGGAAAAATATCCAGAAACAACGATGAATGAATTATCTTATATTATAAGCATGGAAACTAGTACAAAGATAACTAAGTCATGTATAAATCACTATTTTAGAAAAATTAAAGAACTAATAAATAAAAGTAAAAATAATAGTGACAATTAATTCACAAAAATGTGAATTTTTTTATTTAAATTACATTAAATTATGATAGAATAATATATGCAGGTGATATACATGATACACATAGTAATTTGTGATAATAAAACTAAAGAATTAGATAAAATAATTAATAAAGAAAGAACTATAATTTTAAGAGGTAGTGCAACTAGACGTATTCCAAATTCAAGAATATTTATTAATGATGAGTTGTATTTTGTTAATAAAGGTGAAAACAAATCTTACTATCATGCCATAGTAACAAATGCAGATAGTTATAAAGCCTTAACTAAAATGGAAATAGATGAAATATTTGACAAATATAAAGATAAATTAAATTTATGTGATCAAGAAGAAAAAAAATGGAAAAAAAAGTGTGTATGCTTAATAGAATTTAAAGACTTAGAAAAAATTGATGGTATAGATATTCCTAATTATTCTTCTTTAGAAGATTGGATAATGGTAAATAGTTTAGAAGAATTAAATACAAGATAAGGAGGTTTAAAATGAATAAAAAAACAAATAAAAAAATAACTAAAAAATCAAATAATATAAAAACTAATAAAACAAAACAAAAAAAGAATGTAAAAGATAACAAACAAAAAAATAATAAAGTTAATAAAAAGGACAATACTACTAAAATTAAAACAAATAAAAATATTAATATAAAAAAAGACAATATAGTTAAAGAAAATAAAGATATAAATAAAAATAATAACATTGAAAAAAATAAAGATATAAAAAAAATAGAATTAAAAGATAATAAAAAATATATTGAAGCAGAGAAGTTATATAAAGAAAAAAAATATGAAGAAGCATATTTAATATATGCAGAATTAAATAGTTTATATCATAAGAATAAAAAAATATATAAAAGATTAATAGAAACTTTAACACATGATTTTACATATAAAGAAAATAATAAAGAGTTTAAAAGATTATATAATGATTACAATACAGTATATAATCTTATTTGCACAAATAAAGAATTAAAATATTTTAATAAAAAACAAGAAAAATATAAAAATATAAAAAGTACAAAAAGTGGTAGTGAATTTTTGCTTATAGCACTTACTGGATGGTTTGGAATACACAAATTTAAAGAAAAAAATTACAAATGGGGAATTATATATTTATTAACTCTTGGGTTATTTGGAATAGGTGTTATAGTAGATTTAATAAATGATTATGCAATTTATGAAGATGATAAACAACTAGATATATTAAGATATATTATAGCGTCTTTAGTATTAGTATTTGGAATTATTAATTATAGTAAATTTAATTTTATATATTTTGTATTAGTAAGTATATTATTGATGCCAATATGTTATACTAAATTTTTAAAAAAAGTACCGAACATAATAAAAATAATAGTAATAATATTATTATGTTATATGGGATTTAAAACTAATGAAGTATTAACTATATTACCAACAAATATAACTGGTACATGGAAAACTAATAATGAAAATACTAACTTTAAAGAAATAATAGTAAAAAATAATAAATCTACAATTAAATTTAATGATAGAAAAGAACAAATTGGAATAAATGAATACGATGAAGAAGAAGATATTTTAAAAATATATGTTAACGCTACTACATTTTATAAATTTAAATTAGATAAAAAAGATAATAAATTATGTACTTATAATGAATCGAATAGTTGTATAATATCATTCAATAAATAAAATATATGGATATAAAAAATATAATATTATCATTCATAATAGGAGATAGTTTAGGGTTATCTAAATTAAATAATTATGAAGATAATAATATTGTAATAAAAGATAATAAAACACTTAATATAGAAAAAGGAAATTATTCATTTTATACAACTAATCTTCTTGCTACAATAGATTCCATTACTAAATACAAAAATATAGTCCCTAAGGATATATTAAATAAACTATGTATGAGTTTAATTACTGGTAAGTATACTAGTGATAAAGTGTATGATTTAGACAAAGTTAGTTTAGACATATTAGAACATTACAGTAAAAAAAATAATATTAATTATAAATATAATGAATTAGATTATAGTGCAAGATCATTATCAAGAATAATACCAATAGTAATATATAATTATTATAATGAGGATACACTAGATACTATAATTCCTATTATATCTATAACAAATATTAATGAAGAAGTACTTATAGGAGCATTTATTTATTATAAATATATATTAAATATATTAGAAGGCTATGATAAATATAAATCATTAAAAATAGATATACCTAATTACTTTTCATTAAAAAATAAAATAAAATATAAACATATATTAAAAGATAATATATATTATAGTGAAATAAAATATGACGAAAATATTTATAATGTTTTAAAAATTATATTTTATATTATTTTAAATAGTAATAATATGAAAGATGTATTAATGATGTTATGCAATTTAGAAGGTAATATTAATTTATATTGTTCTTTAACATTACCTATTGCAACAATATTATATGGAAATGATGAATTAAATGATTTATATAAAGTTATAAAAAACAAAAGAGTTATTAACAAATATATTAAAGATTATGAAAGGATATTTAGATGAAAAAATATATTAAATATGTTGTTATATTAATTTTATTTATTGTATTAATTATAGGATTAAATTGGAAGGAAAATGATAATAATATAATTAATGCAACTATAAAGATAAAAGACTATGGGAACATAAAATTGGAACTTGATAGAGATACTGCACCTATAACAGTAGATAATTTTGTTAAATTATCTAAAGAAGGTTTTTATGATAATCTTACTTTCCATAGAATAATTGATGGTTTTATGATACAAGGTGGAGATCCTAATAAAAATGGTACTGGTGGTAGCAATAAAACTATAAAAGGCGAATTTAAAAATAATGGTGTTAATAATAAAATTAGCCATACTAGAGGTGTAATATCTATGGCAAGAAGCAGTGATAATAATAGTGCTAGTAGTCAATTTTTCATAATGCAAAAAGATAATACTTATTTAGATGGAGAATACGCAGCATTTGGAAAAGTAACAAGCGGTATAGAAATAGTAGATAAAATAGTAAATGATGTTAGCAAATATGGTGATGGAAACGGACTTATTCCAGAAGATAAACAACCTATAATAGAAACAATTAGTATAGAAGAAAAATAAGATTTATAATAAAGTTACTAAATAAAGTAGATATTTAGTAACTTTTTTGATACAATATTATTGTTTGTGAGGGATGTATATGATAGTTGCAATAGATGGACCAGCAGGAAGTGGGAAAGGTACTATAACTAAATTAGTAGCACAAAAATGTAATTTAATTTACATCGATACAGGTGCTACATATAGGTGTTTAGCTCTAGCTTGTATAGAAAATAAAATAGACTATAAAGAAGAAAATAAAGTTGTAGATTTGTTAAAAAAAATAAATATTGATTTTGATAAAAATGGACATACATTTTTAAATGGGAAAGATGTTAGCGAAAGAATTAGAGATAAAGATGTAACAAATATTGTCTCTCCAGTATCGAGTATAGTTAAGGTTAGAGAAATATTAGTAGATTTACAAAGAAAAATGGCTTTAGGTAAAAATGTTATTATGGAAGGTAGAGATATTACTACTGTAGTTTTTCCTAAAGCAGATTATAAATTTTATTTAGATGCTAGTGTAGAAGAACGTGCAAAAAGAAGGTATAAGCAAAATCAAGAAAAAGGTATAAATATGTCCTACGAAGAAATTGTAGAAAGTATAAAAGCAAGAGATTATAATGACTTTAATAAACCTATTGGAAATTTAAAGAGAACTAATGATCAAATATATATTGATTCTTCCAACATGAGTATAAATGAAGTAGTAGACAAAATAATAAATGAAATAGGAAGTGATAAATAATGAATTTAAAAGATTTATATATAGATTTTTTTGTTAAAAGAGGTCATAAACAAATCCCTTCAGCTCCAGTAGTTCCTGAAAATGACCCTAGTGTTTTATTTAATACTGCAGGAATGCAACCGTTAGTACCATACTTAAAAGGTCAACCTCACCCTTATGGTACAAGACTTGTAGATTATCAAAAATGCATAAGAACTAATGATTTAGATGAGGTAGGAGATACTTATCATCACACATTTTTTGAAATGCTAGGTAATTGGAGTTTAGGAGATTATTTTAAAAAAGAAGCAATAACATGGAGTTTTGAATTTTTAACAGACGTATTAAAAATACCTAAAGAAAAATTAGCGGTAACAGTATTTAAAGGAAATGATATATTAGATAAAGATGTTGAAGCAATAAAAATATGGAAAAGTCTAGGAATAAGTGATAAAAGAATAGCACAAACTAGTGATGATAATTTCTGGATTGCAGGAGAAATAGGGCCATGTGGAACAGATTCTGAAATGTTTTATTTCAGAAGTGATGATCCTATACCAGAAGTATTTGACCCAGAAGACGATCGTTGGGTAGAAATATGGAATGATGTTTTTATGCAATATTACAAAGATGAAAACGGAAACATCTCACCACTTCCTAAAAAAAATGTAGATACTGGTATGGGATATGAAAGAGTAGTAGCGATACTAGAAGGTGTTAATGATAACTACACATCAAGTGTTTGGAAAGATGTAATTGAATTAATAGAACGTATCAGTATGAAACCATATATAGGTAATGAAAAAAGTATGCGTATAATAGCAGATCATATACGTACTGCGGTATTTATATCTGGAGATAATGCGATGATAAAACCAAGTAATACTGACCAAGGATATATTCTAAGAAGATTAATAAGACGTGCTATAAGACATGCAAAAAAATTAAATATAGATGTTAATAGTGATTGGGATATAGAAATCGCAAAACTAATAATTAATAAATATAGAAAATATTATGAAGAATTAGATAAAAATTATAATATAATATTAGATGTATTAACAAACGAAAAAATAAAATTTAATAGAACTTTAGAAAAAGGTTTAAAAGAATTTGAAAAAATAACAAAAAATATTACAGACGGAAAACTTAATAAAGATTTAGCATTTAGATTATATGATACATATGGTTTTCCTATTGAACTAACTGTTGAGCTAGCAAACGAAATGGGAATAGTTGTAGATGTTGATGGATTCAAAGAAAAATTTAAAGCACATCAAGAATTATCTCGTACTTCATCAAGCGGTAAATTTAAAGGTGGTTTAGCTTCTAATGGAGAAATTGAAACAAAATATCACACTGCAACACATCTTTTAAATGCTGCTTTAAAAATAGTGATAGGACCAGAAGTACATCAAAAAGGAAGTAATATCACTAGTGAAAGAATGAGATTTGATTTTTCTTGCGATCATAAATTAACAGATGAAGAAAAAACAAAAGTATCAGATTTAGTTAATAAATGGATTAAAGAAGATATTCCAGTAACAGTAAAAGAAATGAGTAAAACAGATGCACTAAATAGTGGCGCTGAATGTATGTTCATAGAAAAATATCCAGATGTAGTCACTGTATACAGTATAGGAGATATATCACATGAGTTATGTGGTGGACCTCATGTAAAATCTACTGGATGTTTAGGAAAATTTATTATAAAAAAAGAAGAAGCAAGTAGTGCTGGTGTTAGAAGAATAAAGGCAATCTTAGAATAGATGTCTTTTTCATTTGAAAAATATGACCGAATGGAAATTCGAAATATGACCGAATGAAAATTAAAAATATGACCGAATAGAAATGTAAAATATGGCCGAATGAATATTGACTAATAAACGAAAATATAATATAATTTAATCAGAAAAGGAGTCTAAATTATGAATGAAAATATTAATGATTTGTATAAACCTAGATTGTTAGATAAAACCTTAGAGAGATATTTAAAAATATTTGGTGCTGTAGTTATTGAAGGACCAAAATATTGTGGTAAAACATGGACAGGAAGAAAATTTGCAAAAAGTGAAATTCTTTTAAAAAAAACAACTGGAGAAACTTCAAATGAAATAGAACTAGCAAAAATATCTCCTGAAATAATTCTTGAAGGTGAAAAGCCTAGATTAATTGACGAATGGCAAGAGGCTACTAATCTTTGGGATGAAATAAGATATGATGTCGATAGAAATGGTTTAAAAGGACAATATATATTAACTGGCTCATCTACACCAAAAAGAAACGGAATAAGTCATAGTGGTGCAGGAAGATATGGAAAAATAAATTTAAGAACCATGTCTTTATACGAATCTGGTGATTCAAGTGGATTAATTTCACTAGAAGATATTTGTGATAATAAAAAAATTTCATGCTCTACTGGGAATGTAGATTTAAGAAAACTAGCTAATTTAATTATACGTGGTGGTTGGCCAGGTAATTTAGAATTAAATGACCTAGATGCAAGAGAAGCTGTTAAAGAATATATAAAATTAATTATAGATGACGACCTACAAAGATTAGATGGTATAACTAGAGATAAACATAAAATGAATTTACTACTAAAATCTTTAGCAAGAAATGAATCAACTACTGTAAGCATAAAAACATTAAAAAATGATATACAAGAAAAAGATAATGAAGATATAGATACAGATACGGTATCATCATATCTAAATGCTTTAAACAAATTGTTTTTACTAGATAATGACGAACCTTTTAGTACAAATATAAGATCTTCAATAAGAGTAAAACAATCAGAAAAAAGACACTTTGTTGATCCTTCCATTGCTAGTGCACTTTTAAATTTATCAGTTGATAAATTGATAAATGATTTAGAAACTTTTGGATTTTTATTTGAAGCATTAGTGGAAAGAGATTTAAAAATATATGCATCAACATTTAATGCTAAATGTTTCCATTATCAAGATTATTCAAATAGAGAAATAGATACAATAATAGAACTAGAAGATGGAGATTGGTGTGCATTTGAAATTAAATTAGGTGCTAATCAAATAGAAAGTGCTGCAAATAATTTAATAAAAATAAAAAATGGAATAGAAAAAGAGAATGGTAAAATACCAAAAGTTATGTGTATTATATGTGGTATGTCAAATGCAGCATATAAAAGACCAGATGGAATATATGTTGTACCCATAACTGCTTTAAAAAATTAGAGGTGATAACATGTTAAGTATAAAAAATTTAACAGTAAGTGTAAAAGATAAAATTATATTAAAAGATTTTAATTTAGAAATAAATGATAATGAAATACACTCATTAATGGGACTAAATGGAAGTGGTAAAAGTACAATATGTAAAGTATTAATGGGAGATCCAACATATACAGTAGATGAAGGAAGTATTTTCTATAAAGATGTTGATTTATTAAAATTAGATACAACAGAACGTGCTAGAAATGGTATTTTCTTAGTAAATCAAAATCCCATCGAGATAGAAGGAGTAAAAAACTCTGAAATGTTAAGATTAGCTTTAGAGGCTAAAACTGCTAAAAGTGTAAATATATTTGAATTCTCTAAACTTATGAATAAAGTATGTGAAAAGATAAATGTAGATAAAAGTTTTATACACAGAGGCATTAACGAAAATATGTCTGGTGGAGAAAGAAAAAAAAATGAACTTATGCATTTATGGGTTCTAGAACCAGACCTAATACTTTTAGATGAAATAGATAGCGGAGTAGATGTTGACAACTTAAATACCATATGTGATTCACTAAAAGAATATTTTGATACCCATTCATGTTCATTTCTAATAATAACTCATCATACTAATATATTAAAAAAATTAACTCCTAACTATGTACATATAATAGAAAATGGAAAAATAATAAAAACAGGAGATTATAGTTTAGCAGAAAATATAGAAAATAATGGTTTTAATAGGACAAATAAAGTAAGTGAGAATATAAATAATGAATAAACTAGTATTAGATAAAGAAAATATTATAAATATATGTATAGATAAAGATACTATATGTAATATAAAAAAAGAATATAATATAAATGAATTAAATATAGAATTAAAAGATAATATAAAATTTATAATAAATCATTATAGTGAAATAGATAAAAGTGAATTAAAAATAAATATAATAGAAAATAATAATAGTGAGTTCTTATATAATCATAGTTTTATATCAAAAAAAGATTATAATGTTTATATAAATGTAAAAATGATAGGAAATAAATCAAAAAATACTATTAATATACATGGTATAAGTGATGGTGGAAAAAGTAGTGTTATTATTGATGGTAAAGTAAATGAAAATACAATAGATAATGAACTAGATGAGAATATTAAATTATTAAATATTAATAATGGAACATCTAATATTTATCCTAATATGTATATAGATACAAAAAATGTTTCTGCAAATCATAGTGCAAGTATATCTTTAGTAAATGAAGATTATATATTTTATTTAATGAGTAAAGGAATAAATAGAGAAAATTCTATTAGATTAATTTTAGATGGTTTCTTAAATAATGAAGCTAGATAGAATTTGGAGGTGATAACATGACAGAATATAGATATGATTTTCCAATGTTAAGAAATGATATTATATATTTTGATAATGGAGCAACAACTTTTAAACCAGATTCAGTAATTGATGCAATAACTGATTATTATAAAAATTATAGTGCGAACGCACATAGAGGGGATTATACAATTAGCTATAAAGTTGATGTCAATTATGAAAACGCTCGTAAAAAAGTAGCTGATTTTATAAATGCTGAATTTGATGAAACAATATTTACAAGTGGTGCAACAGAATCACTTAATATGATTATTAATGGATTTTTCATGCATTTATTAGAACCTGGCGATGAAGTTTTAATAACAAAGAGTGAACATGCATCAAATGTACTTCCATGGTTTAAATTAGTTAATACTATTGGGATAAAAGTAAATTATATAGATTTAGATGAAAATTTACACGTCACAATGGATAACGTAATAAATAGTATAACTGACAAAACAAAAGTAATAAGTATTGCAGGAATAACAAATGTTGTTGGTGATGAAAGACCAATAGATGAAATATGTAAATTTGCTCACGCAAATAATATTTTCGTTGTAATAGATGGAGCACAATTAGTTCCACATAAAAAAGTCGATGTAAAAAAAAGTGATATGGATTTCCTAGTATTTTCTGGACATAAAATGTGTGGTCCAACAGGTATAGGTGTTTTATATGGAAAAAAAGAATTTTTAGAAAAATTAGAACCAATAAATATGGGTGGAGGAATGAACGAATCATTCGATAATCCTAGTGAAGTTTATTTAAAAGAATTACCAACTAGACTAGAAGCCGGAACACCAAATATAGCTGGTGCAATAGGATTAGGTGCAGCAATTGATTACTTAAATAAAATAGGTATGGATAATATATTTGATTACGAAAAAAAATTAAAAGCATATTTAATAGATAAATTAATAAAATTACCATATATAGATATAATAAACTTAGAAAGTGATTCTGGTATAGTATCATTCAATATAGATGGAATATTTAGTCAAGATGTAGCATTTTACCTAAATAAATATAATATTTGTGTAAGAGCAGGTAATCATTGTGCTAAAATATTAAAAGACGAAACTGGTGTAAAAAATTCATTAAGAGTTAGTTTATATTTTTATAACACATATGAAGAAATAGATAAACTAGTAAATTTACTCAGTGATAGAAATAAAATTATGAAAGAGATGATATAATGGACAATGAATTTAAAAGAGAAATAATATTAGAGAACTTTCAAAATCCATTTAATAAAGATGGAAATGATAATTTAGGATATATAAAAACAAATTCTAATAATGAATCATGTATAGATAATATTGATATATATATTGATATAAAAGATAATATAATAAAAGATATAAGGTTTAATGGAGAAGCATGTGCAATCTCTACTGCAAGTACATCTATAATGTTAAAAAATATAATAAATAAAAGTGTAGATGATGCAATAAAATATATAAATAATTTTATGAATATGGTAGAAGAAAAAAAATATAATGAAGAAGAACTAAAAGAAGGTATTGCATTTGATGAAATATATAAACAACAAAATAGAAAAACTTGCGTAACACTTCCTTATACTGGTATATTAAAAATATTAAATAACTATAAAAATGATTGAAATATATCATTTTTTATTTTATAATTTTATTAGAATAATAAAGATAGGAATGATATATATGTCTAGAAAACAAAGAATAATAATTAGTATAACTGGAATAGTATTAGTAAGTCTAATACTTATAGGATTAACTTATGGTTATTATTTAACAAAAATAAACGGAAATAACAATAACAAATCTATATCTGTAGTAACAGCCAATATTTTATTAGAATATGCAGATATAAATGATGAATTAATAACTGATACAAAGGTTGAACCAGGTAAAAGTTGGACAAAAACATTTGTAGCAACAAATAAAGGAAATAAAACTGTTACATATGGAGTAGCACTAGAAAATGTAGTAAATCAATTTGAAAGAAAAGATGATATTGTATACACATTAGATTGTAAACAATATTCTAAAACGGGATTTAGCATAGATAAAACAAATAAGACAGTAACAGGAACTATATCTGGAACATGTAATGGAGTAAGTGATGAAACAACATTTCCTTCACTTGGAACTATATTAGTACAAAATGATATAGCAGATGATAAAGCACAAGTATATACATTAGTTGTAACATACAAAAATGTAAATGAAAATCAAAATGTAGACATGAACAAAACATTTAGTGCAAAAGCGAATATAGTAGATCCAAGTCAATTTAATCCTTATGTTAATGCGCCGTTAAAAGATGTGATAGTAGATAGCGCCAAAATAGCAACAGGAATAGATATGGATAAAACTCAATTTGTTGAAGATACAAATTGTGGATATGGAACTACTTGTTTAGCAAATGTGGCAGCTGGATGTCCTGGAACATGTGTAAAAGATGGGACAGAGGTTATATATAAAACAGCAAAATCTACAAAAATAAAAACAACTCCAGATTTGAGTAAAGTAGCAGATGGTACATCCTGGAATGATGAAGTTAATGATTTTACTAATGATGGTATATTTAGTGCAGAAGATGATTATGGAATAAGTTATTATTATAGAGGACCTATATTAAATAATTATGTATCTTTTGCAGATAAAAAATGGAGAATAGTAAGAATAAATGGTGATGGAACAATTAGGCTAGTTCTAGACAGTAATGCTGGTGTATCTGTATTTAATTCTAAAAGTGATGATAATGCATATGTTGGGTATATGTATGGTATGACTGGACAAACTAGTAGTAGTACAAATCAATGTATAAAACTAAATAATGCAGGAACTGCAGCAGAAGTAGATACATCAATTACAACAAATGCTGCATGTATATCTGCTGGAGGTAAATGGGCAGCAACACCATATGATGCAACACATATAAATGTTGTAGAAAGTACAATAAAAAAAGCACTTGATGCATGGTATAAAACTAATATAGTCGATACTAATAATATAGATTATATTTCAGATACGGTATTTTGTAATGATAAAACTTTAGCATCAAGTGGTATTGGTGGAGTTACAACTCAACTAGGTTATGGAACAAATCATACATATTATGCATCAACAGAAAGATTATTATATAGTTCTGGTACAACAGAAATTACAACTGCAAAACCAACATTTAAATGTGCAGAAAATGCAACAAATGATTATTCAAGATTTACAGTAGATGTAGCAACACTTGTAAATGGTAATAAAACAAATGGAGATTTAAAATATCCAATAGGACTTTTATCTGCTGATGAAGTGGCATATGCAGGAGCTTATGGATATAGGAGTAATACAAGTACTATTAAACACTATTTAAGTAATGGAAATGAGTTTATGCTTTCATCTCCAAGGTTTCATGGCGCTACAAGCTTGTTTGTTGTTGATAGTGCTGGAAATTTTACAAATTCATACTTTAATGTCACAAATAGTCACAATTATCGTCCAGTTATTAATCTAAAGGCTGAATTGCTGGTAGGTGGAGGAGATGGAACTAGTTCAAATCCGTACACTGTACTTACTAACTGACAGTTTAAAAAAAGTGCCGAAAATACTAGCGTTGAAGAGAAAAAACTTCGCTTAATGGTATATTAATTTATTCATTTTTAAATATAAAATAGTTATTAAATAATCTAAAAAAATTACAATATGTTATAAATTTATTGAATTTTTTTGCATTTAATACTAACAATTAAATATTAAGTTGATATATATTAGTTCTGTATATGTTAATAAATTTGTGCTAAAATAATATATGTGATGAAATATGTTTAAAGAAGAATTAAATTTAGTACCTCATTTACCTGGTTCATATCAAATGTATAATAAAGACAACGTAATAATATATGTTGGTAAAGCAAAAGATTTACGTAATAGACTTAGTAATTATTTTATAGGAAAAAATACTGGTAAAACTGAAATAATGGTAAATGAAATAGATCATTTTGAATATATAGTAACTAATAGTGAATTAGAAGCTTTTATATTAGAATTAAATTTAATAAAACAATATAATCCTAGATATAATATATTATTAAAAGATGATAAAAGTTATCCTTATATAGAATATACCAGAAAACCATATCCATCTTTAAAAGTAGTAAGATACTTAAATATAAAAAAACATAAAGATAAACTATTATTTGGACCATTTGTTAACGTATATGCAGCAAGAAGAATAGTTAATTTAATAAATAGATTATATCCTTTAAAAAAATGTGATACTTTGGGAAAAAATTTATGTCTTTATTATCATATAAATGAATGTTTAGGATATTGTACAAAAAATGTAGATAAAGATAAAATAAAATCTATGGAAGAAGATATAATAAAATTCTTAAAAGGTGATGAAAAAATAATCACTAATAAATTATTAGAAAAGATAAATTTTTATTCTGAACAATTAAATTTTGAAAAAGCAAAAGATTTAAAAAATGAACTAGATTATATTAAAGTAGTAATGGAAAAACAAAGAGTAGAATTACATGATAATATTAATAGAGATATAATAAATTATTATTTTGATAAAGGCTATTTAAGTATAGAAATATTCTTTTTAAGAAATGGTAAATTAATAGGACATAATAATAAAATAATACCAGTTATGGAAGATTATATCAGTGAATTAGAATATTATATAGCATTATATTATAATAAACATGAAATACCTAAAGAAGTATTAATTCCAAAGAATATAAATAAAGATTTATTAAATAATATGATTAATACTAAATTTACTACTAGTATAAGAGGTAATAAAAAGAAATTATTAGATATGTCTTATAAAAATGCTAAAATGAATTTAGAAAATAAATTAAATTTATTAGAAAAAGATAGTATTAGAACTAATGGTGCTAATGATGAATTAAGTAGATTGTTAGGTATTAATGTTTATCGAATAGATATATTTGATAACTCCAATATATTTGGTACATTTAATGTATCTGGTATGGTAGTATTTAAAAATGGTTTACCTAGTAAAAGTGATTATAGAAAATATAAAATTACTGTAGATAAGAATGATGATTATAATACTATGAAAGAAGTTATATATAGAAGATATTACAGATGTTTGATTGAAAAAAGTGAAATACCAGACTTAATACTAGTAGATGGTGGTAAAAGTCAAATACATGCATGTCTAGATACTTTAAAAGAATTAAATTTAAAAATAAAAGTATGTGGTTTAGTTAAAAATGATAAACATAGAACTAGTGATTTAATGGATGGAGATACTTTGAATATTTATGATATTGATAAAACTAGTAATCTATTTCATTATTTAACTAGAATACAAGATGAAGTACATAGATATACAATTAATTATCATAGAACTATAAGAAGTAAAGGTTCTATATCTAGCATATTAGATAATGTTGAAGGAATAGGTACTAAACGTAAAAAAGAATTAATAAAACATTTTGGTAGTGTCAAAAAGATTAGCAACGCTACTACTAAAGAATTAAAAGAATTTGTTCCAGAGAATGTTGCAATAAAATTACACAAGTACTTAGAAAATTATAAAGATAAATAAATATGAATACGCATTTTCAATATAAAACTAATAGAAAATAAGGTAAGTATGAATAAAAATGATATATTAAATAAATTAAATGAATTAAATCTAGATAAAAATAAATATATTATAATAAGTGGTGCTGCATTAGTACTTTTAGATATTATAGAAAGCACTAATGATATAGATTTATCATGTGAATATGATTATTATAAAAAAATAAATTGGAAAACTAAAATTGGATATTTTAATACAGAAATAAAATATTATGATTGTTTTGAAATAGGTACTAACTTTTATACTGATAATTATAATGTTGTTAATGGTTTCAAAATACAAAATACTAAAGAAATATATAAAATAATTTGACTTTATATATTTTTTTTAATAAAATAATTCTACTTATTGGAGGATTATATATGGAAAATAAAGAAGAGTATACAAAATTATTAGAAGAAAGAGATAATTATATAAAAGAAATAAAAAAATTAGAACAATTACCTGATGTAATAAAATATAAAGAATTAATAAAATTTAAAGACTTAATTGATGAACAAATAATAATAAATTTAACAAAATATAAAGAAAAAGAATATAATGCATGTAATCATATTTGTGTTAATGTAAAACATATTGATAATCATGTATATAAGGGTTGTATCAAATGTGGACTAAATGAATATATTCTAACAACTTTAGATAATTTTAAAAATATAAAATTAAGTGATTTACCAATACAATATAGAGTAATGTACAATTATTTATATAATAATCCCTATACATTACACAATAATACATATGATTTAAATATAGATTATGATTTAGAAAAAGCGCATTTAATTTATGAACATATAATTGAAGCTTATGGTAATTTATCTGGTAAAGATATAATGAAAGAGTTTTTAAATACAATAACTTCTAAAGAAGATACTCATAACAATGTTATAAAATTAAAAATTAATAAATAATTAAGACTTTATCTTAAAAGATAGAGTTTTTTAATGAAGAAATATAATAAATCTGTTATAATAATTAATAGATTTAGAGGTATATTATGAAAAGAAAAGATGTAGATATAAGAGAATTATCTCCAATGATGCAACAATATATGGACATAAAAAAAGATTACGAAGATATATTACTTTTTTATAGATTAGGAGATTTTTACGAATTGTTTTTTGAAGATGCAGAAATAGCAAGTAGGGAACTAGAATTAACTTTAACCGGAAAGAATGCTGGTCTTAAAGAACGTGTTCCAATGTGTGGTGTTCCACATCATAGTGCAAAACAATATATAGAAAAATTAGTAAATAAAAGTTATAAAGTTGCAATAGTAGAACAATTAGAAGACCCTAAAAATACTAAAGGTATGGTAAAAAGGGGAGTAGTACAAGTTGTAAGTAAGGGAACTATGGTAGATTTAGAATACTTAGATAGCAAAGACACAAACTATATTGGAAGCATACTAGATGTTAATAGTGAGTATTTAATTACTTATGCTGATATTTCTACTGGAGAAATTAATAGCGAATTTATTATTCATGATAAAGATAAATTAATAAATGAAATATTAAATCTTAATTTAAAAGAAGTACTAATTACAAGTGATTTTGATATAAGTTTATTAAATGTACTTAAAAATAACTATAATATTAATATAAGTATAAACGATAAATATTTAAATGATAAATATACTGAAGTATATAAAAATATAGAAGATATAAGAATAATAACTGGTATAAAACACTTATTTTATTATTTAAGTATAGTAGAATTAAATAGTTTAGATCATATGAATGAAGTAAACATTATAGAACATGATAATTATTTAAATATGGATATACATACTATTCGTAATCTAGAATTATTTGAAACATTAAGATTAAAAGAAAGACAATATAGTTTAATATGGCTAATAGATAAAACTAAAACAGCAATGGGAGCAAGAACATTAAAAAATATGATGTTACATCCACTTAAAGATATTAAATTAATAAATGATAGATTAGATATAGTAGAAAAATTAAATAATGAATTTTTACTAAGAGAAGAGTTACGCAATAATTTATATGAAGTATATGACTTAGAAAGATTATGTGGTAAAGTTATTTGTGGTAATCTAAATGCAAGAGATGTATTACAAATAAAGAAATCATTAAGTGTTTTACCTAACATAAAAGATATTATAAGTAAATTAAATTTAGATTATAATATAGATACTCATACTGAATTATATGATTTATTAGAGAAAAGTATATATAATGACCCACCAATAACTATAAAAGAAGGTTACTTAATTAAAGAAGGGTATAACACGGAACTCGATGAATTAAAAACTTTACGTAGTGGTGGTAAAGAATTTATAAGTAGTTTAGAAGCAACTGAAAAAGAAAAAACCGGTATAAGCAATCTAAAAGTAGGTTTTAATAAAGTATTTGGTTATTATATAGAAGTTAGTAAAGGTCAAATAGATAAGATTAAAGAAGAATATGGATGGGAAAGAAGACAAACTTTAACTAATGCGGAAAGATTTATAACACCACTTTTAAAAGAAAAAGAAGCTTTAGTTTTAAATGCTGAAGAAAGAATTATAGATTTAGAATATAATTTATTTATGGAAATAAAAAGTATTATTAAAGAAAATATTAAAAAACTTAAAAAAACAGCATACATATTAAGTTTACTAGATGCTTATTCATCTTTATCTATGGTAAGTGAAGAATATAAATTAGTTAGACCTAAACTAGTTAATGAAAGAAAAGTAGATATAAAAGATGGTTTTCATCCAGTAGTAGAAAGTATTAATAAAAATGAATATGTTAAAAATGATGTTTTAATGGATGAAAATACAAATACTCTTTTAATTACTGGACCAAATATGAGTGGTAAATCAACTTACATGAGACAGTTTGCAATAACTATAATACTTTCTCAAATGGGTTCTTTTGTGCCAGCGAGTAGTGCTACTCTTCCAATATTTGATGCAATATATACAAGAATCGGAGCAAGTGATGATTTAGTTGGTGGTGAGTCTACTTTTATGGTTGAAATGTTAGAAGCAAGAAATGCTATTGTTAATGCTACAAAAAATAGTTTGATATTATTTGATGAATTAGGTCGAGGTACAGCTACATATGATGGATTATCCATAGCACAATCTATACTAGAATATGTTAGTAGTAATATAAAATGTAAAACAATGTTTTCAACACACTATCATGAACTTACAGATTTAGAAAATAAAGATAATGGAATTAAAAATGTACATGTTGATGCAATTGAAGAAAATGGTGTAATAACTTTCTTACATAAGGTAAAAAGTGGAGCAGTTGATAAAAGTTATGGTATACATGTTGCATCCCTTGCAAATATGCCAGAAATTGTTATAAATAGAGCTAGTGAAATACTAAAAAATTATGAAAACAATAATAATAAAAATGAAAGTAAAAATAAAAATGTGAACCAACAGTTAACATTTGACTTTGAAACAAAAGATAATATTAGAGAAGAATTAAATAAAATAGATGTTCTAAAAATCACTCCAATAGAAGCTATAAATATATTATATAAATTAAAAAATATGAAGTAGGTTGAGATGTTAGAAGATATATTATTAAGTGATAACGTAGTAGAAAGTATCAATAATAATCTAGATTATTTAACTTTACTTATACCAGAAATAAAATATATGATAGGCTTTGAACATAAAAATAAATATCATAATTTAGATGTATGGGGACACACTTTAAAAGCAATCTCTATATCTAATAAAGATATTGATATTAGATTAACATTATTATTACATGATATAGGTAAACCACACTCTTATCAAGAAGACGGTGAATTTAGACATTATAAAAATCATAATGTAGTATCTAGCAATATGTCCAAAATTATATTAAAAAGATTAGGTTATAATAATGAATATATTGAAAAAATATGTTATTTAATTTTAATGCATGATATAATGATTACTGAAGATGATATAAAAAACAACTATGAATTAGAATATATTAGATATCAAATTCAATTAGCAGACGGATTAGCTCATAATCCAAAAAATATTGATAAAAGAATTAAAGTTTTAGAAAAAACAAAAAAATTATTTAAAAAATGAAGTAGTAAGAGGTAGTAAAATGAAGTTAGAAGAAATATTAATGCAAGAAAATGTAGTGGATAGTATTAATTGTAATATAAAAGAATTATTAGAATTAATACCAGAATTAAGACATATGATAGGATACAAAAATTATAAATATAATGGATTAAATGCATGGCAATTTACATTATATTTGTTATCAATTACGGATATGAATTTAGAACATAGAGTTTCAATATTATTACATGATATAGGTATACCATTTTCAAAGAATAATAAAGAATATAATTTTAAATCTAATATTATTAGTGAAGTAATGGCTAAAAGAATATTATTAAGATTAAAATATAATAAGACATTTATCGATAAAGTTTGTAATTTAATAATTGAAGAAAATTATAAATTTGATAACAGCATGAATAAAGATGTAAAGAAATTATTGAAGAATAAAAAAATAGTATAATAAAATCTATAGAACTTATTTTCTATAGATTTTTACTTTTCCAAGAAATCTAAATCAAATACTTCGTAATCAGCATCAGTTTTTGGTAATCGTATAAAATGTACATATTATATTTTAAAAATGGTATGCATATTTTTTGTTGACTTTTATGTGTTAAATATAATATATATTTTTCATCAGGGTGGTGATAAAAGATATAGTACAAATTAATAATAAAACATGTAATATAAATTAATAAATACTATTTTTAAATATGAAATTTAATATATTTAGAAAATATGCTATACTTTTATAAAAAAGAGGAGGAATTATATTTATGAATTACAATAATTTAAATAAAGAAACTATAAAAACAAAAGTAAAAAAATTGATTTCAAAGTCTAAAAAAAACTATATAATAAAATCTCATGTACAAGCATTTGAAGATACTCCTGTTGAATATGAAGAGCATAAAGGAGAATTAAAATCATATTTAAAAAAATCAAAGGAGTGATTTTTTTGAAAAAATATGAAATTGGAGATATTGTCTTTGTATCAAAATATGAATATAATAATGGCAAAATAGGTAAAAATCATTTGTTTGTAATTATTGATGTCGATGAAGAACAATTAATTCCTATAGAATACTTTGGACTAATTGTATCATCTCATCGAGAAAAATCAAAATTTAGATTTAATGAGTTATTAAACAAAAATAAAAGCAATAACTTAAATGTCGATAGCATTGTAAAATGTGATCAATTATATAAAATTCCCAAAAAAAATATAAAATTTAAAATTGGTAGTGTAGATATCGATGATTTTGTCAGATTTATCAATACTTATGAAAAATATTTGAATAATTTGGAAATTAATGCCACATAATTATATTTTATTTTATAAATAAAAACTAAGTTCATAAATTTACTTAGTTTATTTATTTAAAAAATCTAAATCAAATACTTCGTAATCAGCATCAGTTTTTTGTTGTAATTTTTTATAATTAGCATTATCTTTTAAAACATCTTTATTTTTTTCAGATATTTCTAGAGATTCAGTCAATCCTTTAGTAGTTAAATCTGAATCGTCAACATCAATAGCTTTCATTAATTCTTCAAAAGTAGTATCACCATTAATCACTTTAGTCAAACCATCTTGTAACATAGTAATTGTTCCATTACCATAAACTAAATCTCTTAATTTTTCTTTATTTATATTATTTGTAATTGCATCTTTAATTTCTTGATCTATTAAAAGTACTTCATGTATTGCCATACGTCCACTATAACCATTATGACATTTATCACAACCCTTTGCTTCATATATTTCATTAATATCTAAATTTAAACTATTTTTAAATACTTTTTTTTCATATGGTGTAGTAGGTCTAACTCCTCTACAATAAGGACATAATTTTTTAGTTAATTTTTGACTAACTATTCCAGTTAAAGCAGTACCTAACAAATATCTTTCAATATTCATATCAGTTAATCTTTCAATAGTATTTAAAGCACTATTTGTATGTATTGTAGAAAGAACTAAGTGACCTGTTATAGAAGCACGTACCGCAATACGAGCAGTTTCGTCATCTCTTATTTCTCCAATCATTATAATATCAGGGTCTTGACGTAAAATACTACGCAAACTTGCTGCAAAAGTAAGACCTATATCACTAATTACTTGTACTTGATTAATACCTGGTATATTCATTTCTATTGGATCTTCTACAGTAATAATGTTTCTTTCTATTGTATTTAATCTTTGTAAAATGGAATAAACAGTAGTTGATTTACCACTACCAGTAGCACCAGTTACAAGTATTATACCATTTGGTTCACTAATCATTTTTAATAATTTTTTTAAATTAGTTTCATTAAAACCTAATGTCTCAATACCTTGTGTACTCATTGTATAATCTAATATACGGATTACAATATTTTCACCCATATTAGTAGGAAGTGAAGAAACACGCAAATCTACATCTTTATCTAATATTTTTTGTTTGATAGCACCATCTTGTGGTATTCTACTTTCTGTAATGTTCATGCCAGCAAGAATTTTAACTCTAGTTATCATATTCTTTTTAACAGATAGTGGGACTTTACTATAATTTCTAAGTTCACCATCTACACGTATCCTAATATCTATCCCATCTTCCGTAGGATTAAAATGTATATCACTTGCTTTATTATTTATAGCATCAACAATTATAGAATTAACAATGTCAGTAATAGCAACATTATCATAATCATAATTCTTCATAAAATTAGTTGGATTAGTGTTAGAATCACTATTATTAGTACTTAAAATATCATTATAAATATTATTATCCATAACACCACTCCTTATTCTATAATTAATTATAAAATATTATTTAATTATTATCAATAATTTTTTCTTGAAAAAACAAAAAAAGTATTTTATAATATAGAAAATGTTATGAAGTTGAGGAGTATATTATATATTTTTTTTTAGAGAGTTAGTGGTTGGTGTAAACTAATAAAAATTATAATAGAAGGTAGCAATGGAACAGAATATTTGAAATTAGTAGAATATTACGTTAACTGCGTTAAAGTTTTGAGATGTATTTTATACATAAAATAAGGTGGTAACACGGTATTTCGTCCTTAGGAATATCGTGTTTTTATATTATGGAAGGGATTTGATATTATGTTAGACAAAAAATATAATCATAAGCAAGTAGAAACTGGTAAATATGATTATTGGATGAAGAAAGGTTATTTTAAATGTGGAGATGAAACAAAGAAACCATTTTGTATAGTTTTACCTCCTCCTAATGTTACTGGTGTACTTCATTTAGGACATGCACTGGATATAGCACTTCAAGATGCAATTATTAGATATAAAAGAATGGAAGGATATGACGCACTATGGCTTCCTGGAATGGATCATGCAGCAATAGCAACAGAAGCAAAAGTTGTTAAAAGACTTAAAGATAATGGTAAAGATAAATATAAAATAGGTAGAGAAGCCTTCTTAGATGAATGTTGGAAGTGGACTAATGAACACGCAGAATATATTAGAAAACAATGGGCAAAACTTGGTGTATCACTTGATTATTCTAAAGAAAGATTTACTTTAGATAAAGGTATGGAAGATGCAATAAAAAAAGTTTTTGTAGATTATTACAATAAAGGACTTATTTATCGTGGAGAAAAGTTAATAAATTGGGATCCTATTGCAAAAACAGCATTATCTAATGAAGAAGTTCTTTATAATGAAGAAAAAAGCGCATATTATCACTTAAAGTATAAATTAGAAGATAGTGAAGAATATATTGTAGTTGCAACAACACGTCCAGAAACTTTGTTTGGCGATACTGCTGTAGCAGTTAACGAAAATGATCCTAGATATAAAAAGTATATTGGAAAAAAAGTCATATTACCAATACTTAATAAACCAATTCCAATTATAACAGACGAACATGCTGATATGACTAAAGGCACAGGAGCTGTAAAAATTACTCCAGCAAGTGACCCTAATGACTTTGAAGTAGGTAATCGACATAACTTAGAGAGAATTATTATAATGAATGATGATGCTACTTTAAACGAAAATTGTGGTAAATATAAAGGACTAAGTAGAGAAGATGCACGTGAAAAAGTTATTGAAGAATTAAAAAATACTGGTATACTTTTAAAAGTTGAACCAATTGTTCACGAAGTAGGACATAGTGAAAGAACTAATGCAATAATTGAACCAATGATAAAAAAACAATGGTTTGTTAAAATGAGACCACTTGCAGATAAAGTATTAGAAAATCAACGTGATACAAAAACTAAAGTACATTTTGTTCCAACAAATTTTGAAAAAACTATGAATCACTGGATGGAAATAACATATGATTGGTGTATATCAAGACAATTATGGTGGGGACACAGAATTCCTGCTTGGTATAAAGGTGAAGAAGTTTATGTAGGAATAGAAGCACCTAAAGGAGAAGGCTGGGTACAAGATGAAGATGTTCTTGATACATGGTTCTCTAGTGCATTATGGCCTTTTGCAACATTAGGTTGGCCTAATAACATGGACTTAGTAAATAGATATTATCCTAATAATGTATTAGTTACTGGATACGATATCATACCTTTTTGGGTAAACAGAATGACATTCCAGGGAGAAGAAATATTAGGAAAAAGACCTTTTAAAGATTGCTTAATACATGGACTTATACGTGATAAACAAGGTAGAAAATTTTCAAAAAGTTTAGGCAATGGAATAGATCCATTTGATATGATAGATTTATATGGAGCAGATGCATTAAGATATTACCTAGCAACAGATGTAGCACCAGGAACAGATATGAGATTTGATGAAGAAAAAATAAAATCTGCTTGGAATTATATTAATAAAATTTGGAATGCATCAAGATTTGTATTATCTAATATAGAAGATTTAAAAGAAATAAAATTAGAAAACTTACAACCAGTAGATAAATGGATACTAACTAAATATGAAAATACACTAAGTACAGTAAAGAAATTTATGGACAAATACGAATTTAATAATGCATCAAGTGCAATTTATGAATTTACATGGAATTATTTCTGTGATTACTATATAGAAATGGCAAAATATACAATAGATAACCATACTACTAAGAGTGTATTATGCTATATACTTACAAACATATTAAAAATGTTACATCCATTTATGCCATATGTTACAGAAGAAATATATAGTATGTTACCAGTTAAAGAAACAGAGTCTATTATGATTTCTACTTACCCAAAACACAATAAAAAATATATATTTGAATTAGAAGAACAAGTAGTAGATGACGAAATAGATTTCATTAAAAATTTTAGAAATATTAAAGCAGAAAATAATATTACGAAAGATATGAAAGTAATGTTTGATACAACAGATAATAATGATTTAATAGTAAAAATGTTGAAATTAGATAATAATTTAGTTGATAGACCACTAGGTATTAAATCATATAAAGTATTTTCAAATAAAATAAAAGCAACTATATATTTTGAAAAAATTGAAACAGAAGCAGATAAACTATTAAAAGAAGGACAAATAAAATTATTAAAATCTTCTATAGAAAGAAGAGAAAAATTATTATCAAATGATAACTATGTAAATAAAGCTCCAAAGAATATAGTTGAATTAGATAGAAAAAAACTTGAAGAAGAAAAGAAAAAATTAGAAGAACTACTAAATTAGTAGTTTTTTCTTGCATTAATTTACTAACTTTTATATAATCTATAATAGAGAGAGGAGTTTAATAATATGCAAGATTTATCAAGTGATATGGGAGGAATATATGATACAACAACAAATAACGCTGGATTAACAGCATTATTTATAGGAATTATTATTTTTTCATTAATTTTAAGTATAATAATGATTATATCTTACTGGAAAATATTTAAAAAGAAAGGAAAACCAGGTTGGGCAATACTTGTTCCAATATATAATGTAATAGTACAAATACAAGTTGCAAATCTTTCAATGATTTATTTCTTATTATTACTTATACCATTTGTAAATATTTATGCAATAATAAAAATAAATATTTCTTTGGCAAAGAGTTTTAATAAAAGTACAGGCTTTGGAATAGGATTGTTATTATTACCAATAATATTTGTTCCATTACTTGCTTTTTCTGAAGAAGAAGATAAAAAACAACCAACTATAAATAATAATTTTAATGCAATGAATATAATTAATGAAAATAATAATGATACTGATACAAATATAGTTAATGATAATGTATTAAATAGTTCTTTTCCAACAATAGAAAATGTTGAAATAGAAAATAACAATATTCCAACAGTAGAAAATGGGGATACTACAACAGTTGAAACAGAAAATAACAATGCTGAAATACCAGTTATCAATAATGAAAGTGTAGAAGAACCAGCAGTTGTAGAACCAATTGTTAATGAGAACAACGAAGTTGAAAACAATATACCTACTGAACTAAATACAAATATTGATAATATTCAAGTAGATAATAATATGAATGAAACTCAAAATGATATTCCACTTGAAATACCTATTAATGAAAATACAAATTTAGAAACAAATATTTCAAAAGAAAATGTTGTTCCAACAGAAAATAATATTAATAATAACAAAACAGTAAATGCATTTAACATGACTTTAAATGATAATGTAAATAACAATTTACAAACTACAGTGGAAAAGGTTGAAGAAGAGAAAATACTACCTAAAGAAGAACCTCAAGTAATAAATGCATTTAATTCAAAACCAACTATTATTACTGAAAATAATGACAATCAAACTGAAACAATACTTTCAGGCAACACTCAAACAGAAACAACAGAAGTAAGTGATACAATACAATTAAATAATAATGATAATCAAGCAGAAACATCAGAAAAAACAATAACTGATAATAAAAAATATTGTAAAAATTGTGGAAACGAAATGCCTAGTATTGTTTCAATATGTCCTAAATGTGGAACTGATAACGAATAAATTATTCGTTTTTTCTTTACTTTTAACAACAAATAAATTATACTTAATATAGTAGGTGATGTTATGAAAGATACCTTTTTGATAGAAAAAAAACTAAATATTTTAAGTGCATTATATGAAAATACAGATTCCATTGAAGAAAAAAGAAATACTAAAATATATTATAATATGTTACTACAAGATTTATTAAAAAGTGATAGTGTTAATAAAAAATATTATAGTACTAAAATAACTATGGAAGATGAACCTTTAAAAATCAAAAAAATTAAAAGATTATACAATGCTAATTTATGTAAAAAAATTACAGAAAAAGTTATAAAGAGTTTCTTGTATGAAAATGATATAGAATTAAGAGAAGATAATATATTAGAAGTATTAAATAAATATTATTTTAAAATAAAAAATATGTTAGTTAATAGAAATTATAGTGGTAACTTTGATAAAACTTATGTAAAAGATAGATTAACATCTATTCTATTAGAAACAAAGATAGTTAAAAAGTTTGATAAAAAATTTGATAAAGTTGAGTATGTAGATGATAGAATTGATAATGATGATATTATAAAAAAGGGATTGGGGAAATGTTAAATGATAGAAAGTGGGGCTATTGTAGAACTATCTAATAATAAGAAATATATTATAACAGATAGTAGTATAGAAAATGGTAGTGTGTACTATTTAACTTTAGAAGTTGATAATGATACTGAGATACCTACTGAAGAAAGTGTGTTTTTTAAACAAACAGAAAATAATACACTTACTCCAATAACTAATGAAAATGATATAGATTTTTTAAAAAATGTGTTTGTTAATAAATTTTTGAATAGTTATTTAGAAGAAAACAAAGTATCAGATTATTGATAAGTTGTTTTTTTAAATTTGATATGTTAAAATTTTTAGGGATAAGGTGATAGAATGGCAAAATATGATGAGAGTTCAATAAAAATATTAGAAGGTTTAGAAGCGGTTAGAAAAAGACCAGGTATGTATATTGGATCTACAGATAAAAGAGGACTTCACCATTTAGCGTGGGAAATAATTGATAATGGTATAGATGAAATTATTAATGGTTTTGGTTCTAAAATAATAATAACAATAAATGAAGACGGAAGTTTAACAGTTAGAGATAATGGACGTGGTGTTCCAATAGGAAAACATGAAAGTGGAAAAAGTACTCCAGAAGTAATATATACAATACTTCACGCTGGAGGTAAATTTACTGAAAGTGGATATAAAGTATCTGGTGGTTTACATGGCGTAGGTGCTAGCGTCGTTAATGCGCTTAGTAAGTGGATGAATGTTGTAATTTACAGAGATGGCAAGATATGTGAAATTAAATTTGAAAAAGGCGGACACGTAAAAAGTTCGCTTAAACAAATTGGAACAACTAAAGAAACTGGTACAGAAGTTACTTTTATGCCAGATAAAGAAATATTTAAACAAAGAGATTTTTCTTTTACAACATTATGTGAAAGAATGCAAGAAAGTGCATTTTTGCTAAAAGCATTAACCGTTGAAATACATGATATTGCAGATGATAAACATGCTACATATCACTATGATAATGGATTAATATCATTTGTTGAATATATAAATGAAAATAAAAATGCCCTACATAAAGTAGTTCCAATTCATGGTATAAAAAATGATATTGAAGTGGACATTGCACTTCAATATACAGATAGTTATAGTGAAGATATTTTGTCTTTTGTAAACAATGTTAAAACTGGAGATGGTGGAACTCACGAAGTAGGTTTCAAAACAGGAATTACTAAAGTATTTAATGATTATGCTAGAACAAATGGAATATTAAAAGCCAAAGATGCAAATTTTGATGGAAGTGATGTTAGGGAAGGTTTAACTGCTGTAATTAATTTAAAAATACCAGAGAAATTTTTACAATTCGAAGGACAAACAAAAGGTAAGTTAGGAACACCAGAAGCTAGAAACGTTGTTGAATCCATTGTTTATGATAATTTAAAGTTTTTCTTAGAAGAAAATCGTGATACTGCGGTTAAAATATTAGAGAAAGCAACAAAGAGTAGAACTGCAAGATTGGCTGCAAGAAAAGCTAGAGAAGAAGCCAGAAATGGTAAAGGAAAAAAAGGAGAAGCGAAAAGTTTAAGTGCTAAACTAACACCACCTCAATCAAGAAATCCCAAAATTAATGAATTATTCATAGTGGAAGGAAATAGTGCCGGTGGTACCGCAAAAAAAAGTAGAGATAGAAAATTTCAAGCAATACTTCCTTTGAGAGGAAAAATAATTAACACAGAAAAAGCAAATGTTAGTGATATATTCAAAAATGAAGAAATAAATACTATAATTCATTGTGTAGGTGCAGGAGTTGGAAACGATTTCGATATTAGTGATATAAATTATGATAAAGTAATAATTACTACCGATGCTGATGATGATGGTGCACATATTCAATGTTTACTATTAACTTTCTTTTATAGATTTATGAAACCATTAATAGAAGCAGGACATTTATATATAGCAATGCCTCCACTATTTAGAGTAGACTATAATAAAGAAACTAAATATTTTTGGACAAATGAAGAATTAAAACTATACACTAATGGAAAAAGTAATTATAAAGTACAAAGATATAAAGGATTAGGAGAAATGAACCCTGGTCCATTCTGGGAAACAACAATGTGCCCTGAAAGTAGAAACCTAATAAAAGTTTCTATAAATGATGCAGTACTTGCTGAAAAAAGAGTAAATACACTTATGGGAGATTCAGTAGAACCTAGAAAAGAATGGATAGACGAAAATGTAGAATTTTCACTAGAAGACGACTACAAAATTGCTTAAAAAACCCGCCCTTTTTTATAAAATTCGGGCTTTTAAATAATGGATGATAATTATTCCAAAATATATAAGATCATACTTAAGTTATGATTTTTTCTTTTATTAGAAGTAAAAGAAATAATTTTGGTTGTAATCTCTATTCAAATTAGTATATAATTATACGTGTTAGGAGTGCAATATGAAAATAGAATATACATTAATAAAAGAGGAAAAAAATACAAATGCTAGACTTGGTAAAATAAAAACAAATTATGGTGAATATGATACACCAATGTTTATGCCTGTTGGAACTCAAGCAACTGTAAAAACATTAAGTCCTGAAGAATTAAAAGATTTGCATGCTGGAATTATTTTATCAAATACTTATCATTTATGGTTAAGACCTGGAGAAGATATAGTAAATGAAGCTGGTGGACTTCATAAATTTATGAACTGGAACGGACCAATACTAACTGATAGTGGTGGATTTCAAGTATTCAGTTTAGCAAAACCAAAAGATATTTCAGAAGAAGGCGTAAAATTTAAAAATCATTTAAATGGAGATAATTTATTCTTAACACCAGAAAAAAGTATTGAAATACAAAACAAATTAGACAGTGATATAGCAATGAGTTTTGACGAATGTATAGGGTATCCTGCAACATATGATTATTGTAAAGAAAGTGTAGAAAGAACATTACGTTGGGCAAAAAGAGGCAAAGACGTATTTAATAACGAGCGTCAAAGTCTATTTGGAATTGTTCAAGGAGGAGAATATCCAGATTTAAGACAACATTGTGCAGAAGAGTTAGTAAAGATGAATTTTGATGGATATAGTATTGGTGGAACAAGTGTCGGAGAAGATAAAAAAACTATGTATAAAATGGTTGAAATGTCAACAAAACATCTACCAAAAGATAAAGTAAGATATTTAATGGGAGTTGGAGATCCTATAGATATAATAGAAAATGTAATTAGAGGAATTGATATATTTGATTGTGTAAGTCCAACACGTCTTGCAAGACATGGTCATGCACTTACTAAATATGGTAAAATAAACTTAAAAAATGCTAAATATAAAAAAGACTTTAGTCCTATAGAAAAAGATTGTGACTGTTATGCTTGTAAAAATTATACTAAATCATATATAAAACATTTAATAAATGCTAATGAAACTTTTGGTGCAAGACTATTATCAATACACAATATAAGATATTTAATTAGACTAACAGAAGATTTAAGAGAAACAATAAAAAATGATAACATATTAGAATATAAAGAGGAGTTTATAAAGAATTATTATGGAGAAGAAAAAAATAAATAAAATATCAATAATTATATTAAGTATTGTATTCATCATACTATTAATATTAACAATATATAAATTAAATAAAAATCATGAGAAAAAATTATATAATGTTTTATATTCAAAAATAGAATATGTTTCATATAAATGTTATTTAGAAGATAAATGTGATAAGAAATTTAAATTAAAAGATTTATATGATAAAGAATATTTAGATACACAATATGATCCTATAAGCAAAGAAGAATTAGATGAAAACATCAAAATAAATATAAAAGATAATAAGGTTATTATAAATAAAAAGAAATAATTAAAACTAAAAAATTATTTCTTTTTTAAACTCTTCACATTAACTAAAATATATATTACTAATATAACTAATAATATTAACCATAAATTATTAAATAAAAATAGTAAACAATTAACATTATCTAAAAAATAATTAGATATAAAATAAGTACTTATAAATAAAAATATAGGATAAATATATTTATTATTAAATGTATCATAAGACATATCATATAATTCTTTACTACATATACTTAAATACATAAATATAGTAAATATCCATAAGAAAGATATAATATTTTCTACATTATTAATAAAATCTAATAAACTAATCTTTTTTAAAACAATATATTCTGGATATTTAAACATTCTTACTAATTCTACACTTAATATACCTTGTGTAACTAATATCATTAAACTTAATAATAAATTAGACATTAAATATCTTTTTATTATTTTATTATCCTTTTTAATATCTAATCCACCTAATAATATATTAGGTACTACACTAAATAGAGTAAATTCTAAAGAAGTAAATAATATTTTTTTAAAACTAACATTAAATAATGGTAATAAATTTAAATAATCTATTTGAGGTGCTAAACTAAAAAATGTAATAATAAATATAGTAAAAGATACAATATATAACATACTTGATACTTTATAATGTACTTCTATATTTTTACTATTCATATATAATATAACAGCTAGAGTAGGTAACATAAGAATATATTTTTTAATATCTATTAAATATATACTTGATATTAAAGTAGTAAATTCTGTTAAACCTATTACAAGTAATATATATATAATAATAAACATAATAAATCTTCTTAATCCATTACATTTATAAAAAGATAATTTATTTAATATAAATAGTATTAAAGTACCAAATATAGTACCTAGTATTATACTAAATATAGCACTTTCTTTTGCATCAATTAATACTTTTGATAATCCTATACCAAGAAATAAAGCTTTACTAAAAAAGTTAGTTAAACTTAAATATTCTTTATTCTTTTTCATGATAGTTTCCTCCTAAAGTATCATGTACTAAACCTTTTTTATTTATTACTACATTTACTTTTATATCAAAATCATCTTTAAAAAAATCTAACTTTTTCTTACCATATATTTTATAAATATAATTATTTATACCTAATATATCACTCTTATCTTTTTTTAACCTATTTAATAGATTATTCAAATCATGTTCTATACTTTGTGCTGTATGTTTATTTAATTTTTCTACAACATTTATATTAGCAGTTTTAATATTTTCTCCAGCAGTATCTATATCAGCTTTTATATCTAATTTAATATTTATTTTATCTTTTATATTATAAGATACATTTGAACTATCTATTTTTAAATTATAATAATCTTTATTATATTTATAAGTAAAATATATATTATTACTTTTTTTAAATAAATTAATTAGTTTTAAATCATTATTATCTAATTCTCCAGCTAATTTTTCGCCATTAAAATAATATCCATCTTTAATAGTTGTTAAATCATTTCTAACACTTATTTTATTTAAATGTATATCTTTATTTGGAGAAGTGAAATTTCTTAATATTTCCATAAAATCATAATTAGCCATAGTACCACTATTAGTACTATTATTTATTAATTTATCTATTTTTTCTCCTAATATATCATTATCATTATCTTTAGTATCTAATAATTCTTTTATATCATCACTTATTAAAATATAATAATTAGAATTTATTTGAACTCTACTAACTAAATAATTAAATAAATCTTCCATATTTGTTGATGCAACATCTTTTGAAAATATAACTGCATTAATATGAACATAATATAAATTTTTAGATATACTACTTGCTGCATCATTCATACTAGATTTAATTGTTTTACCTAATCCTTTTACAAAATAAGATAATTTTTTACTTTTATTTTCACTTTTTTCTTCTTTATATAATTCTATATAAGTAATAAAATTATTATCTTCATCTTTATCTATTAATACACATGAAACTATTGCCATATCATTTAGAGATTGATAATTTGTACTACAACCAGATAAAGTAATTGTTATAAGAAATAGTAATAATATTCTATATAATTTCATATATTCCACCAATTTTATTATGATTAAAATATAAAAAAAAATACTACAAATTGCTTTTAGTAGTATTATTAGTTAAGTATTTACTTCTTTTATTAGTACTAGTACCAAATACTATTTTCTTTAAATAATTTTTATCATTAGGTTCAATTGGAAATGTATAATTTATATACATAGATTTATAACTAGTAACATTTATTAAAAATAATATTATGGATAACGATAAACCATATAATCCAAAGAATGTACTAAATGTTAATAATATAGTTCTCCATACTCTTAATGCTCCTGATATTTCTGTATCTGTAAAAAGTAAGCTTGATATAAAAGTCATTGCAACAACTATTATCATTATTGGACTAACTAAACCAGCATTAACTGCTGCTTCTCCTAATATTAAAGCACCAAGTATGCTAATTGCAGAACCATAATTATGTGGAAAACGTAAATCACTTTCTTTTAATATTTCACATATTATTAGCATTGTTAAAGCTTCTACTATTGGTGGAAAAGGAACACCGCTTCTTTGAGTTGCAAAATTAAGAAGAAGGGGTAGTGGGATAGTTTCTTGATTATACGTTGTTATAGCAATATAGTATCCGGGTAACCCAACAGATAATATAAAACATAATATTCTAAGTATTTTAATAAAAATTACATTTACACTTTTAGCATAAGCATCACTTGTATTAGTAAAAAAATCAAGTAAGAAAGTAGGTAGTATTAAAGAATATGGACTACCATCTACTAAAATACATACTTTACCATTTAATAAATTAGAACATACAGTATCAGGTCTTTCAGTAGTTTTTATAGTTGGAAAAGGATTTTTATTATCATCCAATATTTTTTTTAACATACCAGAATCTAATATTCCATCAATATCTATATTATCCAATTTATTTTCTATTTCACTAATAAATTTATTATTAGCAATATTATCTATATATAATATATTAATTATACTTTTACTATCTCTTCCTATTACTTTAACTTTATTTTTTAAATGATTAGTCTTAAGTCTACGTTTAATAAGACCTAAATTTTTTTGAATATTTTCTACAAAACTATCCTTAGGTCCATATAAATTAGGTTCAGTAGTTGCTTCACTTATACTTCTATCTAATTCAGCTTTAGTTTCTACACCATATACATTATTTTTATTTATAATAATTGTATAACCATTACATAAATAATAATTTATTTGATCTATTTTTTTTATTTCTACAAAATTAGGACTAGGTATTGACTTATTTATATTATTTATATTTTTATTAAAAGACATTCCATTTAATATAAAAGCATTTACTTTATCACTACTACTTATAGTTTCTAAATATATTACATAATATTTTTTTAATTTTATTCTTATTTTTTTACATATTAAATCATTACATTCTTTAAATTCTTTATTTATATAACTAACTATTTTATTCATATATTCCACCAGTATTATTATTAGTAATTATATATAATTTATACTTGTTACATAATAAGACATATTTTTTAAATAGTTTATTGTAGTATATAAAACCAGAACATTTATTGTTTATGTCCTGCCTTTTATATTTAAGTATGAAGGGAGTAATAGTTATGAAGTTTTATTCATATATTATAAAAATATTGGATAGAATAATTATTATATTTTTTATTAAAATCTTATATAGTTTTATAAAAGACTAATTTATGGGGGTTTTGGTAAATAAAAAAGACATAGTACTTAGAAAGTACAAATGTCGCTACACATAAAGGTAGGACATTTAACAATAAATGTTCTACTTAAATTAATTTTAACATTTGGATAATGATGTGTCAATATAAGCAATACATTATTTCAAAATGATTAATATTTGTACTTGATATAAAGTACTTTTTATTTTATAATTTTATTAGAATAAGAAAGTAGGAATGATATAGATGTCTAGAAAACAAAGAATAATAGTAAGTGTTACTGGTATATTTTTAGTACTATTAATATTAGTAGGACTTACATATGCATACTTTTTAACAAAGATAAAAGGGAATGAAAATAATAAATCTATTAGTGTTACAACAGCAAATCTTTTACTTGAATATGCAGATGTAAATGATGAACTAATAACAGATAGTGCAGTAGAACCAGGAAAAACATGGACAAAAACATTTGTAGCAACTAATAAAGGAAATAAAACTGTTACATATGGAGTAGCACTAGAAAATGTAGTAAATCAATTTGAAAGAAAAGATGATATTGTATACACATTAGATTGTAAACAATATTCTAAAACGGGATTTAGCATAGATAAAACAAATAAGACAGTAACAGGAACTATATCTGGAACATGTAATGGAGTAAGTGATGAAACAACATTTCCTTCACTTGGAACTATATTAGTACAAAATGATATAGCAGATGATAAAGCACAAGTATATACATTAACAATAACATATAAAGAAATGAATGTAGATCAAAGTGTAGATATGAATAAAACATTTAGTGCAAAAGCAAATATAGTAGATCCAAATAATTTTAAACCATATGGAACAAATACTTTAGCAACTGCTATAATAGATAGTGCAAAAACTGCAGCATCAAGTAGTGATGCAACAAGAACAATATATCAAGAAACGCCAACAACTACACCTGGACAAGCAACAAGTTCATTTATATATGTAAAAGGAGGTGATCCGACTTCATTTACTTCAACATTGAGTAATGCTACAAATTATTATATTTCATATGCAGATGATTATACTATAAACGAAACAACTGGCAAAATTACTTTAGTAAATCCAACAATTGCAACTGCAAAATATACAACATCAATGGCAAGTAGTTTAGTAGGGAAATATGCAGTATGGAGTACAAGTACACCAACTACATCAAATACTCAAGATCAAAGTAGTATATATAAAATATCAACTAATGTATCTGATATAGTATCAACAATAAAATATGCAACGATAAATTCAAGTTCAATAACTAAAAAATCTACAGAAAAAGTATTGAGTATAACAGAAGATGATTATGGAACAAGTTATTATTATAGAGGTGGAGTAGAAGATAATTTTGTAAACTATGCAGGAATGTGTTGGAGAATAGTCAGAATACAAGGAGATGGAAGTATAAAACTAATATTAGCTTCAGAACTATCATGTAGTGATACAAATGTAACAACATCAAGTGGATATGCAACAAATGGTGCTGCTGGAGTGCAAGGAACAAAATTATCTGCTCATTATGGATATAAAATGGTAGGAAGTTATTATATAGATGATTATATAAATAGTGCAGGAGATACAACTGGAAATGCAAGAACAAAGTTAAATGCTTGGTTAGAGAGAAAAATAACAAAAGATAGTGATAAAGCACTACTTAAAAATGAAGATTGGTGTATAGGAGATAGAACAAGTGCGTATGATAGTTCAACATATGCATTAAAAACAGAAACAGCAGAAGAATTAATTAATGTTAAAACATCATTTAGATATAGTGCAGATAAAAGAATAATGAATACAAAAATACCATCATTAAAATGCGATGGAAATAAGAAAAGAAATGGAGAAATAGATACAAATAAAGTAGGAATGTTAACTGTAGATGAAATAGTGTTTGCTGGTGGGCAATATAATGTAGGTAATTCTACATATTACTTAAATAAAAATGCTATATCAAATGGTTGGTGTATTTTTTCACTTTCTCACTTCAATAGTGGTGTTTTGGGAGGGTTCCTTTTCGCAGTAAGTTCGGGTGGGAACATCGACTTCGGTCCTGTCAGCAACGACTCTATCTCGCTCCGTGCCACAGTAACTCTTTTATCTTCCACAAAAATAACAAGCGGAGATGGCACACAACAAAATCCTTACGTTATAAAATAGTATAAATTTATGTTTATACTATTTTTTTTGACAATTTATTTAAAAAACATATTTTATAATATACTAGGTGATACTATGATTGTATATCTGGACCTAGTTTTTTTAATTAATTTAATAATGGATTTTTATATACTAAGTGGTGTTAAATTCTTATTAAAACTACAAACTAAAATATATAGAATAATACTTGGTTCTTTAGCTGGTAGTTTATCAATCATTTTATTATTTTTTAAATTAAATACATTAGAATTTAATTTATATAAAATATTAATTAGTTTATTAATGATATATATAACATTTGGTAAAAATAAATTTTTTAATAAATTATTTTATCTATATATAATTAGTATAGTATTAGGAGGTAGTTTATACTTAATAAATGATAGTTTAGGATATAAAGTAGATAGTTTTATATTTATTAATAATGGATATAGTATAAATATAATTATACTCCTATTAATAAGTCCTATTATAATATTTTTATATATAAAAGAATTTATGAGTTTTAAAAGAAAAATTAATACTATATATAATGTCATAATAAAGTTGAAAAATAAAACTATAAACATTGAAGGTTTTTTAGACACTGGTAATAAATTAATTGATCCATATTTTAAACGGCCGATAATATTACTTAATAAAAAATATATAAACGTTACTAAATATAATGTTATTTATGTTCCATTTAGTTCATTAAATAATAATGGATTATTAAAATGTATTATACCTGAATATATATTAATAGATAATAAAAAATATGATAAGTGTTTAATAGGTATAAGTGAAAATTTAAAATATGATTGTATATTAAATGAAAGGATACTTGAAATATGAAAAGATTAATGAGATTAATTATTAAGTTATTTTATAAAGATAACATATGTTTATTTTTAGGAAGTACTGATATTTTACCGCCACCACTTAGTAGTGAAGAAGAAACTAAATATCTTATACTTGCTAGTAATGGTGATATGGAAGCAAGAAATAAACTTATAGAACATAATGTTAGATTAGTAGTTTTTTTAGCCAAAAAATATGAAAATACAGGATATGATTTAGAAGATTTAGTTAGTATTGGTTCTATAGGATTAATAAAAGGTATAAATACATATAAAATGGATAAAAATATAAAACTTGCTACATATTGTTCAAGGTGTATAGCAAATGAAATATTAATGTTTTTAAGGAAAAATAAAAGAAGAAAAAGTGAAATTAGTTTTGAAGATGCATTAAATTATGATGCAGAAGGTAATGAATTACATTTAGAAGATATATTAGGAACAGATGATGATATAGTATATAAAGAATTTGAAAATAAAATAGATAAAAAAATGTTAGAAAATGAACTTAATAGTTTAAGTGATAGAGAAAGACATATAATGAAATTAAGATATGGTTTAAATAATACCGAAGAATATACTCAAAAAGAAGTTGCAAATATGTTAGGTATTAGTCAATCATATATATCTAGAATAGAAAAAAAAGTAATAAAAAGATTAAAAAGTACTATGAAAGTTTAATCTTTTTTTGTAGTGAAAATAAGTTAAACGTATTGACAATGTATTATAATTCATTATATAATTTACTCTGTTCGGTAAAAAAAAGGAGTATTAGAAAATGAAAAAAACAAAGATAATTTGTAGTATAGGACCTGCTACACAAAATTGGGAAAACTTTAAGGGATTAGTAGAAGCAGGTATGAATGTTGCAAGAATTAATTTTTCACATGCAACTATTGAAGAAAGAAGATTAGATGAAAGTTTAGTTAAAAGAGCAAGAGAAGAATTAGGTGCTGATATCGGAATATTATATGATACTAAAGGACCAGATTTAAGAACTTGTAATTTTAAAGATGATAAAATAGAATTAGTTAAAGGTAACACGATCAGAATAGTTGAGGAAGATGTAGTAGGAACTAATGAAGTTATATCATTAAATTATAAAGGTGTTTTAAAAGATTTATGTGTTGGTTCTAAAATATTATTAGATGATGGTTTCTATGAACTTATTGTACGTAGTATTGAAAATGATGGTATTACATGTGAAATAATGAATAGTGGAGTTATAAAAAGTAGACGTGGAGTATGCATGCCTGGTATAAAACTTAATGTTCCATATATTTCTGAAAAGGATAAAGAAGATATTAAGTATGCATGTGACAACGATGGTGATTTTTTAGCAATATCATTTGTTAATAGTAAAGAAGATGTAATTGCTGTAAAAGAATTATGTAAAGAATATGGTAAACCTGAAATGACAATAATTTCTAAAGTTGAAACACAATATGCTATGGATAATTTAGAGGAAATAGTTGATGCATCTGATTATATAATGGTTGCAAGAGGAGATTTAGGAATAGAAACTGGATTTGAAAATTTACCTGAATATCAACAAAAAATGATAGATATGTGTCATACTAAGAGTAAAGGTGTTATAATGGCTACTCAAATGATGTATAGTATGAAAACTAATATTAGACCAACTAATGCAGAAGTTACAGATGTTTCAAATGCAGTACTTGCTGGTTGTGATGCAATAATGACTAGTGATGAAACAACAATAGGTAATTATCCAGTAGAAACAATTAAAACAATGTCTAAAATATGTGAGAGTGCAGAAAAGATTACTAAATATGATATGGACGAATACATATTAAGAGGTAATAAGATACATAATATTATTGCAAGATGTGCAGTAGATGCAGCAGATTATCTACCAGTAAAAGCTATAGTTGCATCAACTTTAACAGGTAAAACAGCAATAGATATTGCATCTCTTAGACCAAACTCATTTATAATTGCAACTACAACAGATAGAAAAGTAGCAAGAAATTTATCGCTTAAATGGGGAGTATATACAAGTATTGTTCCTACTTATGATGATACAGATGATATAGTTAAAGATGGAGTAGAAGCAGCCAAAAATATTCTAAATTTAAATAAAGATGATATCGTAGTTGTTGTTGGTGGAAGTCCTGCTACAGCACATACTAATTTTATTAAAATAGAAAGAATATAATGTAAACTTTGATCAGTATAATAGTAAAGTTATACTGATTTTGTTTTATAAATATAATATTTAGTGTATAATTAAATAAGAGGTGGCAATATGTTAATTTTAGCAAAAACAGTACTTGGTATAATGTTAGGCTTTATAATATCTCTAATCGCTGGCTTAATAATAATACCAATACTAAGAAAAAAGAAATTAGGACAACAAACATGTAAATTAATAAATGATAGACATATAAAGAAAGAAGGTACTCCTACAATAGGAGGACTAATATTTATTATACCTACCATTATAAGTATATTGCTTTTATATTTTAAAGGTAGTTTGAAGTTTAATCATAATTTAATAATATTAATATTTGTATTTATATCTTATGGATTATTAGGTTATATAGATGATATGTTAAAAATAAAAAGACATAATAATGAAGGCATATCCATTAAAATTAAATTTATTGTACAATTATTGATTGCAATAATATTCTATTTTATTTATAAATATAATGGTGGTTTAACAGATTTAACAATTAGTTTATTCGGATTTAAATTACAAATGGGTTATTTCTTTGGTATATTTATATTATTCTTATTAGTTGGAACAACAAATGCCGTTAATATTACTGATGGACTTGATGGCTTATGTGGTGGATTATCAGTTATGGCTTTCTTGTCTTATGGAGTTATTGCTTGGGGATCTTATTGGATAAGTGGTTATCAAGAAATTGCGATATTCTGTTTTGTTCTTGTTGGAGCATTGTTAGGATTTTTAGTATTTAATACTCATCCGGCAAAAGTATTTATGGGAGATACTGGTAGTTTAGCTTTAGGTGGTGCACTTGCAACAGTTGCAATAGTTACAAGACATGAAATAAGTTTAGCAATTATTGGTGGAGTATTTGTAGTAGAAACTTTATCTAGTTTAATTCAAATAATTGCAATTAGAAAATTTAATAAGAAAATATTTAAGAAAGCACCACTTCATCATCATTTCGAACAACTAGGTTGGAGTGAAACAGATATAGTAAAATTATTTTGGATAGCAGGTTTTATGTTAGGTATGCTAGGCATAATATACGGAGTATGGTTATAAATCATACTTTTTTTTATATAATTAAATAGGTGATTATCTTGAAAAACGCTGATTATAAATTATTTATAAGTGTAGTTATTTTAGCATTATTTGGTTGTTTTATGATTTATTCATCTAGTAATATATGGGCAGAATTTAAATTCAATAATCCTTATAAATATTTTATTAATCAATTTGTATTTTATATAATAGGTATTATAGGTATGTATATTACATCAAAAATAGATTATAATTTATATAAAAAAAAATCTAATTTAATTATTTTAATATGTTTTATTTTATTAATACTTGTTTTAATTCCAGGAATTGGAGTAGTTAGAAATGGTAGTAGAAGTTGGTTTGGTTTAGGTGGATTTGGTTTACAGCCTAGTGAAGCAGCTAAGATAGGTTTAGTTATATTTGTTAGTAAATACTTAAGTAATAATTATAATATAATGTATGATATTAAAAAGGGTGTTTTTCCTATTATAAGTGTAATTGGTGTATTCTTTCTTCTTATAATGTTAGAACCTGATTTTGGTACTGCTATGGTTATAACAATGTGTTTAGTAGCAATGATATTTATTTCTAAAGTTAAATTATCTTTCTTTGTTAAAATAGGAGTATGTGGCTTGGTAGGCATAGTAGGATTAATTATAATTGCACCATATAGAATGGCAAGAATAATTTCGTTTATTAATCCATGGACTGATCCGCTAGGTAGTGGTTTTCAAATAATACAAAGTTTATATGCTATCGGTCCTGGAGGTTTATTTGGTATGGGAATAGGAAAAAGTATTCAAAAACATTTTTATCTTCCTGAACCTCAAACTGATTTTATATTTTCTATTATTAGTGAAGAGTTAGGATTTATTGGTGTATTATTAGTTAGTTCATTCTTTATATTTATATTTTATAGATGTATTAAAATAAGTATGAATACGAAAGATTTATTTGGTAAATATTTATCTTTTGGTTTATCTTTTATGATTATATTTCAAACACTTTTAAATTTATCTGTTGTAGTTGGTTTGGTACCAGTTACAGGTTAAACATTTAGATGGGAGAAAATAATAATCTCTCATTTTTCCTTTATTTTAAAGGATTTATGGACTTTTACAAGAAATAGATAAATCAAAAATTAAGAAAAAATTTAAGAAAATACAAAAAATACAGTAATTTTCATCATGTTTTTTAACGATACATTAATGGGAGAAAAAAGTTAATTAGAATCTATAAACGCTAAGAATTGAGGTATATATGTATAATTATAAAAGTCGCTATAAGATGAAAGGCTTAAGTGTTTATAATCGTAAGAAATATAAATATAACTTTGAAATACAAATAAATAATAAAATAGAATATTAAGGTATCACTATTAAAAGTGGTATCTTTTTTTGGAGGTGAAATAGTGTCTGTATTTAGAATAGAAAAAACAAAAGATTTTACTATTATGTCAAACTATTATTTACAAGATAAAAAAATAAACCTTAAAGCTAAAGGACTTCTTTCTTATATGTTATCATTACCAGATGACTGGGACTACTCTTTAAGGGATTATGTGCTATTTGTCTTGAGGAGAAAAAGCAATTAGAAATACTCTTAAAGAATTAGAAGATAAAGGATACTTATATCGTGAAAAGATAAATGGTATTCAAGCTCATTTCGATTATGATTATTATATTTATGAAAGACCAGATATTTCACCACATTACCATAAAGGACATGCCGTTAAAGGAGATACCCTAAAGGACACACAAATAAATACTAATAAACAAAATACTAAAAAACAAATAGATAAAAAAGATAAAACCAAATCGCCTTTTTTAAATGAAGAAAAACATAATATTTTAACTAATGAATTAATTAATAAAGGTTATATTGAAAAAGGAGAATTTCAAATATATTATTATGATAAGCTATTTCAAGAACTATTAGAAGAAAACAATTCCTATAAAGATTTATTTGCAATAATTCACTATATTGTACCAAAAGTTGTTAGTAGAAATTTTAAAGATGAAGATGGCTATCTAATTGAAAATAAATTTGGTTATTTTAAAAATGCTACTTATAGCAATATCAATAAATTTAACTTTGATATAGATGGTTTATGGGATAATGATTTAAATAATTTATATAGTGAAGATGACTTTGAGAGATAATATTTTAAAGATATTTATTTTTTTTTAAAATAATAATAAATATCATGATATAATTTAAATGGAGGTAATTTATGAAGAAAATGAATGTTATTGTAGTCTTTGATAAAGACTTAAAACAAACTTTGATGTGTAAAAGAACTAAAGAACCATACAAGGGAATGTATAATCTTGTTGGTGGCAAAATAGAAAAAGAAAATGATGACTTAAACGAGGCATATCGTGAATTAGTTGAGGAAACTAACATAACTAAGGATAATATTGAGCTAACTCATTTTATGAATTTAACTTATGTTAAATGGGATAAAGAATTAGAAGTATACTATGGTGTTCTTAACAAAGATGTAGAACTTATTGAAGAAGTTAATAAACTTGAATGGGTAGATATTAATGAAAACTTCTTTGATATGACAAAATATGCTGGTGAAGGAAATATAGGCCATATAATAGAAGAAATAAAAATAGATATGAAATAATAATCGGCAAAATGTATTGCTTTTTTTAATTGTTTATATTATTATATTCATCAATAAAAGGAGGATATGACCTATGAATATAGTTTTAAGCGGTCCAAGTGGGACTGGAAAAGGAACTTTAACAGAAATGTTGTTAAAGAATTCTGGATTTAAAAAATTTACAACATGCACTACAAGAAAACCTCGTGATGGTGAAAAGAATGGATTTGATTACTACTTTCTTGATGAAGAAAAATTTCTAAAATTAGTTGAATCTGGAGAAATGTTTAATGTTAGGAAATATGGTGGAAATTATTATGGAAGTTTTGAAAGAGATATGGATCACATCATATCAAGTAAAGATATAATTTTTCAATTAACGCCAGATAGAGCAATTCAAATGAAAAAGAAAAATCCCAATACATTATTGATTTTAATCTTGCCACCTTCGGTAGAAGATTTAAATTTTAGACGTAAAGATCGTTCATTAGAAAGAATAAAAAATGATATTCAAAATATTAAAGATGCTATTGGCTATGATTGTGTAATAGTTAATGATGATTTGAATGTAGCATACAATGAATTATTAAAATGTATTGAAACTTTTAAAAACAATTCTCTAATTAAGAGTAAAGAAAAAACTAAAAAAGTAATTACAGAATTTCTTCTAGACTTCAGTAAAGCATTATCACAACATTCAGGTGTTGAAAAAGTATTTAATGCTGAGGTGGCAAAAAAATGGGATGATAAAGCAGAATTTGTTGTTTACCATGGAATTAAAAATCCTATCAAAAGTGAAATCATGGCATCAATATCTGATGGAATGACAATCGTTGATATTGGATGCGGAGCTGGAAAAATTATTCAAAGAATTGATAGTAAAGTTGATGGATGTAATATAACAGGGTTAGATATTAGTCCAGATATGATACAAGTGGCTGAAAATAAAATTTTTACTGGAAATAATGAAATCAGTTTTATAAATAATGATTTTATGCAATATGATTTTAAATCAAAATATGACTTATTAATATTTAGTTATGTTTTACATCATTTGGATAATCCTGTTGAAGCACTTAAAAAAGCAAGAAATATGTTAACTTCAACTGGACAAACAATATTTTCAGTTCCAGGTACTGACTACTTAAAAGAAGTATTTGTTGGAAAAGAACTTGAAGGAAGATTCAGTGTTTCTGATATGGATTCAATGGTAGATGAAGCAGGGCTATATCCTATTTCTGCAAAAAGAAATAAATTTTTAATGGAATTTAATTCTTATGAATTATTTTTGAAATATTTAAAAAGCATAGGAACTTATCAAAAAATAAATGGTTATACTAACGAACCGTGGACAGATAAATTTAATGAGAAAATTTTAAGAAGATTCATACAAAATCAATATATTACTGGTGAATATCTTACATATACATGTGAAGATAAAGTAAATATGCTTAGAAAGAAGTAATCATGATTATATATAATAAAACCAAAAAAGAATTTATTTCAGATATCGAAGATAATCTTTTAGTAGAAATATTAAATCAAAATTTTAAAAATAAGCTTTTTCATTATACATCTGATTCTGAAAAAAAATCGTGGGAAAATTCACTTTCATATATGGCAGAAGTTATAAAAATAAGTACTTTACCAGATGATTGTACTATTATTTTAGAATATAATTTACCAATTTCTTCATCAAGAATAGACTTAATGATTACTGGATATGATTTCAATAATAAGGAAAAAATTTTGATTTTTGAATTAAAACAGTGGTCAAAAGTTAATCTTGTTGATAACAGTGATGTCCTTTTAGAAACATTTGTTGGAAATTCACAAAGAAAAGTATTACATCCCGCATATCAAGTCTTAACATATAAAGATATGCTTTGCGATTATAATAAATTTATACAAGAGCATAATGCTATTATTGAGACTAGTGTTATTCTTCATAATTATAAAAAAGATAATATAATTAATTTCTTAATATTTGATGATTTACTATCAAAGGTAAAAATGTTCTATAGTGATGATAAACAAAATTTAATTGATTATATTTCTAAATCATTTAGTAAAGGAGATTCATCAAAAATAATATATGAAATTGAAAATAGTGATTTTAATCCTTCAAAAAAATTACAAAATGAAATAACAAATTTAATGACTGGAAACAATAATTTCAGATTATTAGATGATCAAATGATAATTTATGATGAAATTTTAAGAAGTTTATTAAATAATGATAATACTGTTTCTATTGTAATTGGAGGGCCTGGTACAGGTAAATCAGTAATCGCAATTAATCTATTAACAAGCATGTTACAAAAAGGAAAAATGACACAGTATGTTTCAAGAAACACAGCTCCTAGAGTTGTCTATTCTGCAGAATTGAAAGGAACACTAAAGAAAAGTAATATAGATAATTTATTTAAAACCTCAGGTGCATATACTGATACAAAAGAAAAATCTTTTGATTGCTTGATTGTAGACGAAGCTCATTGCATGGCAGAAAAATCAGGATTGTTTAACAATTATGGATTTAATCAAATTAAAGAAGTTATTACTTCATCCAATAATAGTGTATTTTTTATTGATGAAAAACAAAGAATTCATTTAAATGATATCGGAACTATTGATGAAATTATAAAATGGGCATCTGCATGTGACAAAAAAGTAAATATATATGAATTAACATCACAATTTAGATGCAACGGCTCTAGGGATTATTTATCTATCATTGATTATATTTTAGGTTATAATGATAAGATAAATATTAATAATATAAATTATGATATTAAAATTTGTGATAACGCTAGTGAACTTAGAAAAATAATTAGTGAAAAAAATATTAAATTTAAATCAAGAATTTTAGCTGGATACTGTTGGAATTGGAATAAAAAAGAAATTGATAATACAAATTATCATGATATTAAAATTGATAGTTTTGAAATGAGTTGGAATTTAGGTGCAAAGCAAACATATGCTATTGATGATTCAATTAATGAGGTAGGATGCGTACATTCTGTTCAAGGATTAGAATTTGATTATGTTGGAGTTATAATTGGAAAAGATATGTTTTTTAAAGATGGCAGAGTTCACACCGACTTTCATAATCACGCTTCAACAGATCCATCTTTTAAAGGAATTAAAAAACTAGAAAAAGAAGATAAAGCATATGCAAATAAAATTGCTGATGAACTTATAAAAAATGCGTATAGAGTATTGCTTACTAGAGGAACTAAAGGATGCTATATATATTGTGAAGATCAGAATCTAAATAATTTTTACAAAAATATTATTAATAATATTAGAAAATATAACAATAAATAAATTCTTCCAAATAAGGCCGAATAAGTCCAAATTCGTCCAAAACTTGCATGACTTCCGATTGTCAAGTGGTAAAATATAGTAAAATGAATTAAATATGCAGAGAGAATCCTATTCTTTCTGCTTTTTTAATTTATTTTTTAATTTATTTTTTGATTAGAGAAAATTTTATTTTAAATGAGGTTTTCTCTTTTTTTGTTTTATAATGTTTGGAGGTGTTTAAAAATAAATTATAAAACTTTATCGACTTTATCAAAAATTAAAAGTAATGTGATGCATCCAAAAATATGTGCGAATCATTTTAGTGGTCACTTTGTAGTCATCAAATTTGTTTATAAATGAGGCTATAAATGGTGTTAGTGGTCAAAAAAGGAAAATTAATGAATCATTTTTGCAAGTGTAAAAAAAGTAAGACACCACTCTTTTTTTTTGTTTAAAAGGAAGAATAAGATTTGTGGTGTCGTTCTCCTTATGCCCATTATAAAAAATAAATAGTTTTGATAAAAAATAAACCTAAAATGATTCACAATTTAGCAAATAAAATAAAGAAAGAAGTGGTAAAAAATGAAAATAATTACTTTAAGAGTTGATAATGAACTATATGATCAAATATATAATATATCTAAACAAACTAGTACTTCTTTAAATAAAACAACAAAAAATATTATTGCAGATTATTTAAAGAATACAAGAACAACAGCATAATTTCTAAGTGAAATTGAAAATAATCTTTCAATTCTTAATCGTGAAATAAATACTATTGCTAGAAAACAAAATCTTCATTTAAAAATTTCAAAACAACATTTTGCAAACATTGGCTATCTTTCTAATGCAGATATTAAAGAAGATAAATGTCTTAAAGAAATATATAGACAATGCAAAAATGGATTCAACGATTAAATAATTTGTCTAATTAAGCAAACAAGAAATTGTTGGCTTTTCTTTTGCATAAAATTAGATAGATGATAATAAATTTTTAAAGGAGGAAACAATATGACTGGTAAACTTAGTAGCTTACCATTACATAATAATATAGTTTTAAATTTTAATGCTAATGGTAAAGAGTTAAAAGAAATATTAAAAGAACATATATTACTTTATATAAAAGAAAATAGAAGCGATATAAAAAATATAAAATGTTAATCAAAATTATAAATAATAAGATCTAACTTATGTTATACTTTATTTAAGTGTTTATAGTTTTTGATTAACAAGTTTAAAGGAGGAAACAAGTTATGAGGAAATATAAATGTGGCGATTATTTAAGATTATCCAAAGAAGATGACTTAAAAAAAGATGAAAGTTCTTCTATTGAAAGTCAAAGAATGATTATAGAATCATTTTGTAAATTTGGAAAGTTAGATTTGGTTGAAGAATATGTTGACGATGGATATTCTGGTGGTAATTTTGATAGACCTGCATTCAAACGAATGCTAGATGATATTGAGTCTGGAAAAATTAATTGTGTTATTACAAAAGACTTATCTAGACTTGGTCGTGAATTATATGGTACCGGTTCTTTTATTGAAGAATATTTTCTAGAAAAAAATGTTAGATATATTGCAATTAATGATGGATATGATTCATTAAATGGAGATAATATGATTTCTATGAAATTAACTTTTAATGATTATATTTTAAGAGATACATCAAAGAAAGTTAAAAGTGCATTTACTGCAAGACAAAAAAATGGAGATTATATTGGCTCAATACCTAAGTATGGATATTTAAAAGATCCAAGTGATCATCATAAGTTAGTTGTTGATCCCGTTGCATCAGTTATAGTAAAAAGAATATATAATATGGCACTAGCAGGAAATACTTGTTATACAATAGCAACTACTCTTACTGATGAAAAAATATCAATCCCGATAGTTTATAAAAAAGAAAGTCGTGGTGCAACTGTTACTGATAATGATGGTTATGGAATTTGGAGAAGTCAAACAATAAGAGATATCTTAACTAGTGAAATGTATATAGGAAATATGGTACAAAATACTTATAACAAAATAAGATATAACTCTAAAAAACTTCGTGCAGTTAATAAAGAAGATTATATAATTGTTCCTGATACTCATGAAGCCATTATTAGTAAAGAAGTATTTGATAAAGTCCAAACACTTTTAAAAGTTAATTCAAAATTAGTTACGAAAAGTAAAAAAGAATATTTATTTAGTGGTCTATTAAAATGTAAGGAATGTGGTCATTCTATAAGCATATTAGAAAGAAAAAATAAAAAGTCTGATTCACACTACACTCAGTGTAATCAGTATAGTAAAAAAGGAAAATACGGTATTTGTAATATTCATAGAGTGAATTATAATTTACTAGAAGAAGATTTAATTAATATTATTACAAATATTTGTAATTCCTTTATCAAAGAATATGATAGTAAGTCACTAATAGAAGAAGCAAATTTAATATTAAGTGAAGAATTAAATAGTTTACAAAAAGAAACAGATATTTTTATAAGAGATATTAATAAATATAATACTGCTATTGAAGAATTATATTTAGATAAAGTTAATGGTAAATTACCTGAAAACATTTTTAGAAATTTATTAGATAGTTATAATGATAAATTAAATAACGCCATAAAACTAAAAAGTGAGTTAGATAATAAAAAGATTTTGATTACATCTAAACTACAAACTCTTGATTGTGATAGTTGTGCATTCATAGTAAAGAAATTTCTAGCACAAAAGAAACCTAGTAAATCTATGATAGCAGAACTTATTGATAGAATTGAAATTGATAATGATAAAAAGATTTATGTATTCTTCAAATTTCAAGAGTTAGCTAGTTTTGTTAGATGATTTTTTTAAAAGTTTTTTTATCTACCTTGTAAATGTCTTCATAATATTTTCTCCCCAAAAAATGTGTTTACGGTGTAACACTACCATTTCTATCTTACGGAGGTTCATCTCTTTTAGTTAGTATGGTAAGTATTGGGATAATATTAAATATTAGCAGGGATAAAGATTAATAAAAAAATTCTGCTTGCAAAACTTTTGTATAAAATATTTTTTCTTCTTATTATACATAAAAGAGGTAATGTTAAATATATTTGAATGTTGAGTGAAATATGGAGTTATCTACATAATTTTAATAAAAAGTATGTAATTTATGTAGATAACTTGATTTTTTAGTGATTTTATAACATAGTTTAAGAGAGTGGGAACCTGATTTGACATATCAATATAAAGTAGGTGAAATGAAAGAATATTATAAAGATTATATAGCGAATGATGGTGTAATTCCTAAAGATAGAGAAGTAAAATTGGAATCCAAAGAGCATTTAAAAAATAGAATTCAAAGTGTTATAGAAAAATATAAAGATTACGATTGTGTTATTTTTGTTTTTCATCAGTTAGCTATAAAATCTGTAATTGATGTAGATAAAGTTAAACCAGCAGAAATAATTTTATATCAAAAATAAAAACGAGAAAAAAGTTTAATTACTTAATTTCTCGTTTTATTAATTTAGCATGAACTACTAATTTATCACTATTATTATAACAAGTAGAAAGTGTTAAAATATTATCACTTGTACTAACACTTGTATTAAAATCATATTGACTTCTATTAATTAATTTATTTATAAATGTTTCATATTCGTTATCACTATCAAAATTAATTTGTAAATAATCGCTTGTAGTTGGTATTTTATAAACACTAAATATTTGCCATAAAGTTAATTCGTTTTCAGTACTTAATTTTATAACAAAATTATCTTTATTATCCAACCAACCATTATCAAGTATATTTTTTAAAGAACCAAACATAGTTTTATTAACTCTTCCATGTCCGTATATAATAGTATTTTTATTATTTAATAACTCATTTCTATAATCTAAAAATAACCAACCACCACCATTAGATTTTTTATTTAAAGAATGATTCAAATAAAAATCATTATCATTACCTTGAACGAAAGGATAATTAACATTAGTACCATTAACTCTTATCCAACCTTCAATATCATTATTTATCTTTTTTAAATTATCAAAATTAACATCTATCATATTCATCTTAATATAATCAAAATATGGGTCGCTTTTATCAATATTATCTTTTTGTTCTATTATTTCTGTATTATCATTATCTTCTGTTTCAACAACTTCATCTTTTATATTATTTATAATTTTATTAGTTTTATTATTATCTATATTCCATTTAATTATTTTATATATTGAAAATATAAAACTTAATATTAATATTATAACAATTATGATAAATAAAACATTTTTTTTCTTATTCTTCATACTTATTCCTTTACTAATGGGTCAAAATTATCAATAGCATCCATTAATTTTTTATGTCTAATAACAAAATGTATTATAGGGACTCCACTTTTTGTTAAATGTACATATTTATCTTTTAAAATACTTATATTTATATTATTAAATGTTTTATATTCATTACTAATAACTAAATAATTTTTATTATTATAATTGATAGTACTATTATAATGTTCTAAATATTCTTCATAATTATATTTAATTTCTAAATTACAAAATATATTTTCTAATGATAAACAAATTTTATTATTAAAGTCTTTTTTACTAATTTTATAAATTATATCATTAATCTTATTAGTTTTTAAAATATTTATAGTATTTAATTCTTCTTCTTTTTTATATTTTAATATTTTATCTATATCATTATCATTTACTTTATTTCTTTTTAATATTTTTAATAATAAATCATCTTTTATTGTAAATAATGGTAGAGTAGAATATATTCTTTTTCTATCACATTTAATATCTTTATCTTTTGACATAAACACATTAAATTTATCTATATTTTCTTTTCTATATATATCCATTAAACTACTTGATTTTTTTAATAATATATCACATTTTGTTTTATAATATTCTAATTCTTTATTGTTTGTAGAAATATAATATTTTCCTTTGTCATGATTTCCAGTAATACATTCTCCAGTTAATATAACAGAACCTGATTTATAATTTATATGATTATAAATAGTGTTATTTATATTTTTAAAATAATATGGACTTACTTGACCAGTCATATAAAGAGGTATCCAACTTTCTAATCCTAACATCATTTCATTAAATGGTCTATCTAAATTATGTATTATATTTAAATGTAATCCTTTTTTTAAAGATAGAGCAATACCAAACATCCATTTCTTACCAAATTCTATATCTTTAGCCATATCTTCCATTGGCATATCACTGCACATAAATATATCTTCTTTACTTTTTGATAAAACAGTTGCTTTAAAGAAATCTAATTCACCTTTTTTCATTTCTTCTATACCGTAATAGCTTTTTGTTTTAGCTTTATAAAATGGAATAGATGGAACTTTTAATTCATCAAATTTAATACTTTTAATAAAATCATTTAAGTCAAATTCATCTAATTTATTTAAAAAAGTACTAACTTCATTAATTTCTTTAATTTTATTAGTTAATAACCATATTCTTATATTATTAAAATTAATATCATTACCAATTAAATCTTTTAATATAAGACTATATTTTTCATTATTATATTTTTTTAATATAAAGTTTGTTAATGAATCAATAAATTCTTCTTTATTAGATGGTATTCTAGTATTATTTCTTATTCTAGATAAATATGAAGCATCATAATTTAAGTACTTAGATAAGGTACTAGCATTAATATTAAATGTATTTATTAATATATTTAGATTATTAACTACTATATTAAAATCTATATTAGATATATTAGATGCATTATAAAAATCATTTAAAATATCTAATTCAGTATATTTATTATTTGAAAGAGTAGCAAGTGTTTTAGATATTTTTTTTATAGTATCATTATTTGGTATTCTAGTACCATTTTTATACCTACTTATAATAGATTCAGATAAATTAGATAAATTAGATATATCTTTAGAAGTACAATTAATTAAATTAATATATTTATTAAATATTTCATTAAATTTCATATAATCATCCCCATTAATAAATATATCATACATGAAATTATAATTATTTGCAATTGTCAAATTGTCATTGACTATTTGTTAAACTATATTTAAAAAGATTATTCAATATAATATACTTATTTTAGTAGGAATAGTATATTTTATTTTTATAATATTATACTAATAGAAGTGGAGAGTGAGTTTATGGCATTAATAAAATGTCCAGAGTGTAAAAATAATATAAGTGATCAAGCAGATCTTTGTCCTAAATGTGGATATGAAATAAATGGGAATAATAGTAAAAGTAATAATAAATCTAAAAATAAGTTTGATTATAAGTATTTATTAATAGGATTATTAATTGTAGTAGTTGGATTTTATATGCTAAATAATAGAAGTAATAATACTAATACTGGTAATGACAATCCAACAACTAATCCAAGTTCTAATCCATCTACTGGTACAACTACACCAGCAACTAATAATGGATTTGCGGTATATAATGATACTAATTTAGGAGTGTCATATGAAATACCAAGTACATATAAAACATATGTTGATTCTAATAAACTAAGTTATGTAGGCAGTAATATTGACAATGAAGGACCTTTAATACCTTATGTTGTAATGGGATGGGATTCAACATATAAAAAAGCACCAGACTTTTTAAATGCTTTTACAAATGAATTAAAAAAAGTATATGGTAATGTTGAAATAACAGTAGATATGTTATCTAATACTATTGGTAATTATTATGTATATGGAATACAATATCAATACAATTCAAGTGGACATATAGTTATTGATAATAGATATGCTATAGAATTAAATAATAAGATATTTATGATTGGTTCTAAAGAAGAAAATGTTAATACGGATACAATAAATAATGTTGTAAGAGTTATTATTGAAACTTTAAAAGGAGGTAATTAAAGTGGCTTTGATTAAATGTAAGGAATGTGGTGAATCAATTTCATCTAGTGCTAAAACTTGTCCTCATTGTGGATTTAAAAATGAAGTAAGTATTTGTCCTGAATGTGGTAAGAAAGTTAAAAGTAGTGATATAAATTGTCCTGATTGTGGTTATCCTCTTCAAAAAAAGACTGCTACTAATATTGTAAGTGAAAACTTAGATAAAATAACTGGTGCTAAATCGGAAAGTTACGTTAGTTTCAAAGATTTATTTAAAAATACTTTTAAAAAACATACAGATGAAGAATTAGATGAAGTATTTGTTTGTGGTAGCAAAGAAACAACGCCAAGTGTATTAGATATAAATCCTAAAAATGCTAGTGCATGGGTATATTTTAAAATATTTATATTTTTCTTAATAGCATATATACCTTGTCGTATAGGATTTATAAATTATGGAAATGATAATTTTTTACCAGGGCTTGTTATGTTAGGTGCATTTGCAATGCCAGTTGTAGTATTAATATTCTTTTTTGAAATAAATTTATTTAGAAATATACCATTTTATAAAGTAATAAAATATTTTATACTGGGTGGTGCATTGAGTTTAATTGTTGCAATATTATTCTTTTCGTTAGAATTTAATACCGATATAAGAACTTATTCTGGTGCTTTAATGGTTGGTGTTATTGAGGAGACAGCCAAAGCAGCAATAGTTGCATTATTTATATTTAAAAGCAAAAATTGTAATTATATATTAAATGGTTTATTAATTGGCGCTGCTGTTGGTGCTGGTTTTGCCGCTTTCGAAACTGCTGGATATATTTTAAGAAATGGTATAAATAATGGTTTACAAACAATGTTATATGTAATTAAAATAAGAGGTTTCTTAGCTCCTGGTGGACATGTTGCATGGGCTGCAATAGAAGGTGCTGCATTAATGTTCGTAAAAGGTTTTGAGAAAATTGATAAAAAACATTTAAATGATAAAAGATTTTTACTTATATGTTTAATACCTATAGTTTTACATGGTATATGGGATATGCCACTTAATATACCTTATTGTGGTACACAAATAGCAGTTAGTATAATAGCATGGTTAGTAATAATATATTTTATAAATTTAGGATTACAACAAATAGATAAAGCAAAGAAATTAGAAAAAAATAGATAAAGTACTAGTAATAGTGCTTTTAATTTTGCTCTAAAAAAATTATTTTCCAAAAAGTCAATGCTATTTTGTCAATTTTATTGAACATAAAAATATTATTTAATATAATTTAAATTATAGAAAAGGAGAAAATTATGAAAAAAAATAAAATATTTGGAATTATATTAGTTTTAATATCATTTTTATTTATTACTAATGTAAAAGCAGAAAATGGAAACGAAGTAAAATTAAATTTTAAAAAAGGAACTGTTCATGATGGATATGTTGAATATGATAAAATAGCAAAATTACAGTTATTCAAAGGTGAGGATTTAGTTGTTGATATTTCAAATAATATGGTAATTGATTTAAATGAAGCAGAGTACAAGTTTGTTATTGAAGAAATTGAAGATACAAGTGTAACGGGTGCTAATACACCTATAAAATTAAATATCAATAATTGGTATTACCCTATGACAACAATAGTAGGTGAAACTAAATCTACTTTTAAGTTAGAATCAAGTAAATTTAGCGGAACGTTAGATGTTAGATTTGTAAGAATATTAACAGCTATTAATACCAAGGTTGAAAATGTTTATGAAAATATAACATCAAATGGTGTAATTGATTTGACTAATGAGAAAGAATATGTAATTGATTTTTCTAAAAATGATGAGTTAACAGAGGGATTAAAATCATTTGTAGATTTAGATAAAACATTGTATTATAAAAGGGACTATAATGGTTTATTATTAACAGACAATGAAAGTGAAGCAGTTATAAAGATAGTTGGAAATAAATCAGAAAATAAAGCAACGTTAACTGCAGTAAATGTTGGAACTAAAAAAAGTGATGTTTTTAAGGGACTTCATACTCAATATACAGGTGCCAAATTGAATTTTGATGGCATGGATAGTGGCATTATAAATGAAACAAGATTTGATTATTATACTAGATGTACTTATGAATTTACATTTAAATATACAAATGAAGAAAAAAAAATACCAAAAGAAATAACATATAAATTTTTAGAAGGTGAAAACCAAAAATATATAATTAATCAAAGTGATAATGCTAGATTTAGAATTGATGCGGAATATAGTTTATTTCAAAATGGTGGTAAAGTATATATTGATGATATTCTAGTAGATACAAATAATTATACTTCTGAAAGTGGTAGTACGATAATCACTTTTAAGAAAGATTATGTTAGCAAATTGGGTGTAGGAGAACATAAATTAAAAGTATTATTTAATAATGGTGGAGTTGCAGAAAGTAAATTCACTATTAGCAAAGTAAAGAATGAAGTAAAAGAAACTATAAAAAATCCTCAAACGGGAGATAGTATAAAAACGTATATTATTCTATCTGTAATTTCTGCTGTAGGAATTATAACCGCTATAATAATTAATAAAAAGAAGAAAGAAAGTTAGGAGATAAAAATTATGAAGAAAAGTAAAAAGCTTATTATAACTATATTAATGTTTTTGTTTACCATGAGTGTTGCTCCAATAACAACATTTGCAACAACAAACATTAATAGAGTTGATATTAATGCTGTAAAATTTAATTATAATGCTGGTGATAAACCAGAATCTTATACTATGCGAAGTGGTGACACTGCATACTATTATGACATAGAATATGAATACTGGGAGGAAATGGAAAATAATGAAACTGGTGAATTAATTCCAGTAAAATTCTGGTACTCTGATGAAGATAAAAATAATGCTTTAGCACAAGATAAAAAAATAACAACATTTGGGGAACATAAAACATATATGTATACTCTATCTTTAAAAGCAAGAGATGGATATACATTTGCAGACAACACAGAGGTTTATGTAAATGGCGAAAAAGTAAAAACAATAAATATTGGTCAAGATAAAAAAATAATGTTTGTTCCTGCAATAAAAACAATAAAACCCACTAAAGCAGTTCAAAAACAATATATTAGTGAAGTTGAAATAAATAATGCAACAGTAAGTTTTAAGGTAGGAGATAAACCTATATTTACAGGAAAAGTGTCTGATGATGCTCCATATGTTTATAGAGCAGAATTTTGGGAAACAGATGGTGGCAATAAAGGACATAACTCCAGTAGTATGTGGAATGACAACAATCCTGATAAATTATTTAATACTTTTGAGAATGGTAAGACTTATACTTATGGAATATATTTTGTATCATATGATTATAAAGGATACTTTTTCACAAGAGACACTAAATTAAAAATAAATGGTAAGTATTACAATTATCGTGAATTAGACTGGGAATCTCATCCTAATATTAATGAATTTTCTACGATGTGGATTACTACAAATTTGACAATGAAACCAACATCTATCAAACCTACTCAAAATACTATAAAAGAAATAAATAGTAAAGGTACAGTAAAGGCAAGTATCATATTTGATAAAGAAGTTGACAAAGATTATGTATTAGACACAAAAAAAGTTGAAGTAAATAAAAACTTATCTGATAATAATGTTAAGTATATAGTAGATATAAATGTATTAGAAAATGGTCAAGTTGTTAAAATTAGTGATACTAAAATGAAAATAAAAATTGCTTTACCAGAAGAATTAAAAGGATATAAAAAATATGAAGTTGTTTACATCTTGAATGGTGAAATAAAAGAAACTATACCAGCAATAATAGAAGATGGATATATTGTATTTGAAACTTCACATTTAAGCCAATATGGAGTAGTTGCATCTGAAAAAATATCTAATACAAGTGTTGTAAATCCTAAAACAAATGACAATATTATTATTTATTTTATGATTAGTATTATATCTTTAACATCATTAATTGTTTTAAAGAAGAAATTTAATTAATATGAGAAAATACCTAAATTATAAATAGAAGCTGGAATTTTAGATAAAAAAGTGTAAAATTGTGATATTATTAAATTGTGGATTGAGCTAGTTATTCTAGCTCAAATTCAGTTGAACCAATTAAATTATTTTTTGATGAGATAAAATAATTGTAAATGTCAATCTTTTTTTGGACAAAAATGGCAATTTCAAAGTTGGTCCTCTGAAAACTACTTCCTAACTATAATTCTAATTTTATTTTAGAATAAAGATATAGAATTTATATATTATATTTGATACAATAAATTTGAGGGATGTATATGAATGACTTTATAAATTATTACGAATTATTAGGTGTAAAAAAAGATGCGACAGAAGAAGAAATAAGATTAAAATATAAAGAGCAAATAAAAAAATGGCACCCAGATATTAGTAAAAGTAGTGAAGGTGTAGAAATTACAAAAAAATTAAATGAAGCAAAAAGCGTACTTTTAGATAGTAGTAAAAGAAAAGAATACGATAAATATTTAAATAATATAAGTAGCAATGGATATCAAAATATAAAAGAAAAGGTATACAAAGAAGAAAATAATAATTATAAAGAAGAAAAAATGTATACTAAATGGGAGTATTTTAGAGAATATATTAAATATTATAATGTTAGTAAATCTAGAAAAATATTAGGTATAATTTGTGTTTTATTAGAAAGCTTAATTATTAGCATATTACAACTTATAAATATTATATTAGCATATTTAATTGCTTTTATTAGTGATTTTATAAAATATATTGCAGATGGTTTATTTGGATTAATCGTAATAGCTATATTAATTAGCAGTTTATTAAACGGTTTTAAATTGCCATCTAATTTTAAAGAATGGTTTAATGTCATAGCAGTTATAATGCTATGGTGTATATGTTCTTTTATACCACAAGTTATAATTAATTTATTAGTTGTTAAAATACCTTCATTATTATCAAAAATAAACATATATTTATTTAAAAAAAGTGTAGGTTATAAGGAGTAGTTATGGATAATAAAAAATTTAAAATGATAGATGAAAATTTTATATGTGAAGTATGTGGTAAAAACGTTAACAAGTTAGATTATACTGCAAGAGATCATTGTCCATATTGTTTATGTAGCAAACACTTAGATATAAATCCTGGTGACAGATCATCTAATTGTTTAGGAATACTAAAACCAATAGATATTGAAAAGGGTAAAAAAGATACTTATAAAATTATATACAAGTGTGATAAATGTGCTATGATCAAAAAAAATAAAACTGCTATTGATGATAATTTTGATAAAATACTTGAAATAATGAGTAAAAAATAGAATATAATATACTACATTATGTTAAAATTAATTTTTACTTTGCTTAGAAAGGAAAAATATGAAAAAATTTTTAGGAATTGTTAAATTGTATAACGAAAGTATGAATGGGACAAATATTAAAATATTATCTAAAACATATGATGAAATTGAATTAATTAATAAATGGTTCGATTTATATCCTGGCGCAGAACATATAATATTAAATAATACACAAGAGTTAAATTCTATGTTTGAAATTTTTAAAGATATGACACCAATAACGCAAGAAGAAAAAGATTCAATAAAAAGTGCAAAAAAATTGTTATACGAATTAATGAAAGATTAAATAAAAAATATTATATGTGAAGAACACGATTAAAGTGTTAATAAGTTAGATTATGTTGTAAGTCAATATTACTGTAATAAATATTTAGATATTATTAAGAAAAATAGAATGTATTTGTACTTGACAATGATAATATCATCTTACAAAATATAAATGTATTCAAGAAATTGAAAATGTTAGTCGCTTACGGATGGTGCGAGTTATAAATGATTCTGTTTAAAAATGTTGGAAAACTTTAATAAAAATACTTAAGTTTTCTTTTATTATGTTATAATATTTTTTAAAGGAGAAACTTATTTATGAAAGTATTAACTATAAGAGAACCATGGGCTAGTTTAATAATTAATGGAAATAAAAAATATGAATTTAGAAGTTGGAAAACTAATTATAGAGGAAAATTATTAATACATGCCGGAAAAGGTATAGATAAAGATATGCTATATATTGCAGACAAATATAATATAAAAATAAATCCTGGTAATATATTAGGAGAAGTAGAAATAACAGATTGTATTAAAGTAGATGATGAATTTAATAATTATTTAAAAAAAGATAATAGTTTACTGTATCATGGAGATTATAAAGATAGTTATGCGTGGAAAATAGAAAAAGTAAAAAAATATGACAAAGCTGTACCTGTTAATGGTAAATTAGGATTGTGGAATTATGAATAAAGAAGACTTATTATATAAATTATCAAAGTCTAAATTTAGAAGTAGTTTTAAATTAAAACAAAAAGATATAGATTATATAAAGCGAATAGGTTTTGATAAAATAGAAGAACATGCATATGATTTTATAAATAAAAGGTTAAAAGATATAAATAAAATAAATGATGGAAAACAAACTCCAACTCATGGACATCCAGTATTTATAGCACAACACGCAACTGCTACTTGCTGTAGAAACTGCTTATACAAATGGTATCATATAGACAAAAATAAAATACTAACAGACAAAGAAATTAAATTAATAGTTGATATAATTATGAGTTGGATAAAGAAAAAATATAATGAAAGTATCTAAAAATACTTTTTTTTGTATCATTAATGTGTTAAAATTACTTATATAATTTGAGGTGGTATTATGCAAGAGTTTGATACATTATTAGATGCAATAAAAAAATATAATAAAGATGAAATTGAAAGAATAATAGATGCATACAACTTTGCAAATGATGCACACAAAAATCAATTTAGAGAAAGTGGGGAACCCTACATTGTTCATCCCATAAATGTATGTATTAATTTAGCAAAGTTCCATGCAGATGGTGCAACACTTGTAGCAGGCATGCTACATGATGTAGTAGAAGATACAAAATATACACTAGAAGATGTTGAAAAACACTTTGGAAATGAAGTTGCTAAATTGGTAGATGGAGTAACAAAAATAAGTAATATACACTTTTCCTCATTAGATGAAGCAAGAGATGCTAATATAAGAAGAATTATTACAAGTTTAAACGAAGATGTTAGAGTAATAATAATAAAATTATGCGATAGATTACACAACATGAGAACATTAAAATACAAAGCTAAAAACAAACAACAAAGAAGCGCTATAGAAACACTAACAATATATGTGCCACTTGCATACTTAATAGGAGCATTTAGATTAAAATGTGAACTTGAAGATATATGTTTATCGTATTTAAAACCAGATATATATAAAGAATTAGTAAATAGAACAGATAAAATAAGAAAAGATTATATAACTTGTATAGATGAAACTGAAAAGAAAATATCTGAAATATTAATAGAAAATAATGTAAAATTTAACATGAGATCTAGAATAATAAATATTTATAACATATATAAAAAAATAAAACAAGGTTATAAAATAAACGAAATACATGATCTAGTTAATCTAAAAGTAATATTAGAAGATGAAAATGATTGTTATAAAGTATTAGGATTAGTACATAAATGTTATACCCCAATGAATTATAAATTTAAAGACTATATAGCAGTACCAAAAACAAATATGTATAGAAGTTTACATACTACTGTATTTGGACCTGATAAACATATAATACAAATACAAATAAAATCTAAAGAAATGGATAATATAAATACTTATGGGATTGCTAGCTATTGGTATAAGTATAAAGGATTAGGTGCAAAAAAAATGCAAGAAGAATTAATAAATAATTATCAATTTATACAAGCAATAACTAGTCTAGATGGAATTATAAAAAATGATAAAGCATTTATAGAAAAAATAAAAAATGAAATATTTTCTAATAATGTATATGTATATACAGCAAATGGAGATATAGTAGAATTACCTAACGGATCTACTCCAATAGATTTTGCATATAAAATACATAGTGATATGGGGAATCATTTATCAAAATGTTTTGTTAATGGCGACGAAGTTAAATTAAATTATAAATTAAAAAATAAAGACAGAATTATAGTTATAGTTAAAGAAAATGTTAAACCAGAAAAGAAATGGATTAATATTGCAAAAACAACTCTTGCAAAAAGAAGAATAAAAGAATACTTTAAAAAAGAAAATATATAAGTGTACATATAGTATACTTTTATTAGTAGGTCTTACATATGCATACTTTCTTCTTCCACAAAAATAACATCTGGAGATGGAACAGTGAATAATGCATACGTAGTAAAATAAGATAATAAACTGATTGATAAATTATCAGTTTTTTCATATAATATGTTTTAATAAATAAATTTAAATGAGGTGAAGATTATGTTAAATATAAAAACAGATTCTAGAAAAGTTAAAGAAGGGGATACTTTTGTTGCAATAAAAGGATATACAGTTGATGGACATGATTATATTGAACAAGCAATAAAAAATGGAGCAAAAAAAATAATTTGTGAACATGGAAGTTATGATGTAGAAACAATAATAGTAGAAAATACAGAAGAATATTTAAATAAATATCTAGTTGATAATATAAGTGATAGTTTTAAAAATATTAAATTCATTGGAATAACTGGTACTAATGGTAAGACAACTACTGCATATCTAACTAGTCAAATGTTAACTAAATTAAATATTAGCAATGCATACATTGGAACTATAGGATATTATATAAATAGTGAATTTATTTATGAATTACCAAATACTACTCCAGATATATTAAGTTTGTATAATCTTATATTAGATGCTAAAGAAAAAAACGTCAAAGTAATAGTTATGGAAGTTAGTAGTCATTCACTATCGCTTGGTAGAGTAAATGGTATTAACTTTGATATTTGTGGATTTACTAATTTAACAGAAGATCATTTAGATTATCATAAAACTATGGAAAATTATTTAAAAAGTAAATTATTAATTTTAAATCATTTAAAAAAAGATGGTATTATGATTTCTAATATAGATGATGAATATGGTAAATGTTTTAAATATGATATTTTTAAAACTATAGGATTTAATGAAAGTGATTATCATATATTAAGTTATAGCTACGATAACTTGAATACTAATATAGAATTTAGCTATGAAAATAAAATATATAATGTTAAAACCAATTTGTTAAATAAATTTAATATTTATAATTATATTACTGCACTTGCTTTTGTTAATAGTTTAGGAGTAAATATAGAAGATATAATTTCTATAACTAATAAAATTTATGCTCCTAGCGGTAGAAATGAAATAATAAGTGTAAATGGTGGTAAAGCAATAATTGATTATGCACATACACCAGATGCTGTAGAAAAAATAATAACTTCTAATTTAGAAGATAAAAAGGGTAAAATAATTACTATTGTAGGTTGTGGTGGAGATAGAGATCCAAAAAAAAGACCGATTATGGGTAATATTGCAAGTAAATTAAGTGATTATGTTATATATACAAATGATAATCCTCGTACAGAAGATGAAAAAAATATAATGAATGATATATTAAAAGGCGTAGATAAAGATAATTATATTGTTATATATGATAGAAAAGAAGCAATAAAAAAAGGACTAGATATGATAGGTAAAAATGATACTTTATTAATACTTGGTAAAGGACACGAAGATTATCAAATAATAGGACATGTTAAACATCATTTATCTGATAAAGAAGAAGTGTTAAATTATATAAAAAATAATTAATGAAAAAAATATAATTTTGTTGTATAATTAAATCTAGTTTATATATTAAATTAGATTTTTTGTTTGGAGTTGATTTATATGAAATGTACTATATTAACACTTGGTTGTAAAGTTAATACATATGAAAGTGAATATTTAAAAGAAAAATTTAAAGATAACGATTATGAAATAGTTGAATTAAATAATAATCCAGATGTTATAGTAATTAATACTTGTACTGTTACTAATCAAAGTGACGCAAAATCAAGAAAAATGATTAGACTTGCACGTAAAACTTGTCCCAATAGTATTATTGTTGTATGTGGATGTGCTGCAGAACACCATAAAGAAAATATAGTTAATACTGATATAGATATATTAATAGGTAATTATTATAAAAGTAAAATAGTAGATTTAGTAAATGCATATAAAATAAATCATAAAAAAATAAATACATTTGTTGATATGAAAAATGTTGGCTTTGAAGATATGAAAATAAATAAATTTCTTAATAAAACTAGAGCATTTGTAAAAATACAAGATGGATGTAATAATTTTTGCTCTTATTGTATTATTCCTTATATGAGAGGAAATATTAGAAGTAAAGATATTGATATTGCGTACGAAGAAATAAAAAGTTTAGTCAATAATGGATATAAAGAAATTGTTTTAACTGGTATACATACTGGTAGTTATGGCACAGGTAAAGATTATGATTTAGTTGATTTAATTAAAAGAATAAGTGTTTTAGATAATTTGAAAAGAATTAGAATATCTAGTATTGAAATAACTGAACTTAATGATAAATTTATTAATGAATTAAAAATAAATGATAAAATATGTAATCATTTACATATCCCAATACAAAGTGGTAGTGATAAAATATTAAAATTAATGAATAGAAAGTATAATATAGAAGAATTTAAAAATATAGTTAATAAAATAAGAAATGTTAGACCTGATATTAACTTAACTACTGATTTAATTGTTGGATTTCCTGAAGAAACAGATGAAGACTTTGATGAGACATACAATAATTTAATGGATATAGAATTTAGTAAAATACATACATTTCCATATTCAAAAAGAGATAATACACCAGCTGCTCTTATGAAACAAGTTGATGATAATATAAAAAAGGTAAGAGTTCATAAAATATTAGAATTATCAAGTATATTAGAAAAAAAATATTATGATAAATTTATAAATAAAAAATTAGATGTATTAATTGAAGAAGTAAAAGGCAATATAAGCATAGGACATACTTCTAATTATATTAAAGTTATAATTAAAGATAAATTAGAACATAATAAATTTTATAAAGTAAAAATAATTAGTAATGTAAATAATGAAGTAAATGGAGTAATAAATTATTGATTTTATTACTCTTTTAAATTATATTTATGATAGGTGAATAGATATGCAAGAATATGAAATATCCAACAATAATAAAATATTAGGTAAAATAAAAATATATAATAATATTAATGATAATTTAAATAATTCTATTATTATAGATAATAAGAATTTTAAAAAAATTATTTTAAAAAATAATAATATATTGCAAACTTATATAGTATCAGTTAATATTAATAGTGATGATGATTTATATGATATTCTAAATAAATATTATGATGGAGATATATTTGAAAAAATAAATGAAATAAAGAAATATAATAATTTAAAGAATATAAAAACCAATACAATTATTAATATTATAATAAATTATAAAACACTATATATATTTAATAAAGACTTAAATAATATTAATTTAGATAGTTTAATTGAATCTAAAATATTTTTTATTAAAAATGTTAATGAAACATTAGATAATAGTATTATGATGGATGAGTTAAATTTAATAATAAATAGCTATAATGAAAAAAAGAAAGACAATATGTATGATTTTTTAGAAGATGATGAGAAGAAAAAAGTTTTAAATGAATATATAGAAAAACTAGATAACATAATAGAAAACTTAGAAGAAAACACTCTTTATAAATATGGTGTAGATTTTGTAATTCCTATTAAGTTAAATTAAGATGAAAATTATATTTTTGTATTTACATTTGTTTTACATCGAAAAATAAATATCTGTAAGATTTTATATACAGATATTTTTTATTTGTAATTTTTAGAAAAAAAGTTAAAAAAAATGTAATAAAAAAAAAGGAAATGCAGATTTTTTCACTATATATAATAGTGAAGGGTATAAAATATATACAATTCACGGAAGGAGGTTAAAAGTGAAAAATTTCAAATCTTTCGAAGATATTATCAATAATAAAAATCTATTATTTGATATTAAAAATGATTTAATATTTAGAAATGTATTTTTAAATAAATGTTCATTGAATTATGTTTGTAAATTATTACATTATTTATTAGGGTATGATTTAAATGATTTAAAAAATAATTTAAAAATAGTTAATAATGAACATCCTAGTAATAGTGCATTTAGTAATATTAATAGAAGTGATATTATCTATGAATATAGAGATATTTATATAATATTTGAAATGAATTTAGATAATATGGAATTTCATATTAATAAGAATTATCAATATTTATTTAAACAACATAGTAGTAGACTAAATAATAAAAATAAATATAAGAAGAAAACTATATTAATAAATATTGATAATTATGATGTTGGTAAGAAAAATGAATTACTATATGATTCTAAATTATATTTATCAAAATATTATACAAATATATATAATTTGATAGATATCTTACATATTAATGTTGACTCATTAAAAAATAAAATGTATAATGATGTTACGTTAAATGATTTGGAGAGATTATTAATAATATTTGTTGAGCAAAATAAGTGTAATCTTATGAAGAAAAATGTAGAAAGAGAAGTGATTGATATTATGGATTACATTGCAAGAATGGATTTTAGAGAAGGAGACCCTGTTACATATAATTATGTGGAAGCAGAAAAGGTAAAACATGAAATGGCTCTTATTCATGAAAAAGAGATGAAAGAAAGAGAGCATCAATTAAATGTTAAAGAACAAGAAGTAGACGATAGAGCACAAGAAGTAGACGTTAGAGCACAAGAAGTAGAAACTAAAGTACAAGAACTTGAAGAAGAAAAAATAGAATTTGCAAAAGCATTAAAAGCAGAAGGATATCCAATGAATAAAATTCTTAAACTTACAAAACTACCAAAAAGTAAAATTATGATGCTGTGATTTGCTACTTTTTAGTAGTTTTTTTAAAAAGTATTTTAAAAAGTAAATTTATATCTTTTAATTATAAATAAATTATAGTAAAATATAATAGTAAGGTGAATATATGAAAAATGTTATTAAAAATCAAAAATTATTTTTTATATCTTTAATTGGTATTATAGTAGTATCAAGTATATTGATATATACTTATGCATATCAATCATTACAAGTAGTTTATAAAAGTGGTAGTAAAGAAAAATTAACTGTAAATGCTGGTGTATTAGATGTTACATTTGCAGTAACTAATAGGTTAAATATTACTAGTATGCCACTTTTGAGTAGTTATAAAAGTGCAGAATATAGTGAATTTACTATAAGTAATACTAAAAGTAGTGATGATGCAGCATATAAAGTTAGTATCACAGATATTACATATACATCAAATTTAGTAAGTAGTGATTTTAACTATACGTTAGTTAATGCTGATACTAATGAGATAGTTAGTGAAGATAATTTTAGTAATTTAACTGGTACTAGTATAGAATTAACAGATTTTATTACTTTAAAAAAGAATAATAGTGTTAAATTAAGATTATATTTATGGTTAAAAGAAACAACTTCTAATCAAAATAGTTTGGAAAATGCATCTTTTAAGGGTAAGATAGAAATAACAAGTATGTTTGATAAAGAGGTTCCTAAGAAATTAGTTGATACAATACTAACAAGTGCAGAAACTGCTACAACAAATAGTGATGCAACAAGAACAATATATCAAGAAACGCCAACAACGACTCCAGGACAAGCAGTATCTACAGAAACAGAAAAAACACTTTCAAAAACACAAGATGATTATGGAGATAGTTATTACTTTAGAGGAAATGTAGTAGATAATTTTGTTAATTACGCTGGAATGTGTTGGAGAATAGTACGTATTGAAGGCGATGGAAGTATAAAACTTATACTAGCATCAGAATTATCATGTAGTGATACAAATGTAACAGAGGATAGTGGATATGCAACAGATGGTGCAGTTGGAGTACAAGGAACAAAATTATCTGCAACATATGGATATAAAAATGTTGTTGTTGGAAGTAAAACTTATACAATAGATGATTATATAAATAGTACTGGAACAACTAATAATGCAAGAACAAAGTTAAATGCATGGTTAGAGAGAAAAATAACAAAAGATAGTGATAAAGCACTTTTAAAAAATGAAGACTGGTGTATAGGAGATAGAACAACAGCATATGATTATTCATCATATGCATTAAAAACAGAAACAGCAGAAGAATTAATTAATGCTGGAACATCATTTAGATATAGTGCAGGAAAAAGAATATATAATACAAAAACACCAACATTAAAATGTGATGGAAAAAAAGAAAGAGATGGAGAAATAGATACAAATAAAGTAGGAATGTTAACACCAGATGAAATAAGTTTTGCAGGAGCATATCAAAGTAGTACTAATTCAACATATTACTTAAATAAAAATGCTACATCAAATTTGTGGTGGGCTCTTTCGCCTTCTTACTTCTTTGTCGACATTTCTAACGTGGGTTCGTTCAGCGTGAACAACTATGGTAGCCTGCTCAACCGCAGCGTCACCACTACTTATGGTTCGCTTCGTGCCGCAGTTTCTCTCACATCTTCCACAAAAATAATTTCAGGGGATGGAACAGTGAATAACGCTTATACAGTTGGGTAAGGTTAAGGAAAGAATTTTTCGGAAATTCTTTTCGTCCAAGAACTGAAAACTGAAATGTACAGCCTGAAAACATTCACAGGCTGATAAAAAATATTTGTTAATAATAATCCGTGAGAGCGAGGATAAGCGTTGATAAATAATAAGGGGTATCATGACGAAGTCATGAGAGATTTTGGAGGTTATATAATGGAAAATAAAAAACATACTTATAAAGATTCTTTGAAAGAATTAATACCTTATGCTGTTATAATAATGGTAGTAGTTCTTATTAGAACTTTTTTAGTTACACCTATTAAAGTAAATGGTACTAGTATGGAAGGTACATTACATGATGGTGATACAATGATATTAAATAAAATAAAATATAAAGTAAGTGATATAAAAAGATTTAATATAGTTGTTATAAAAACTAGTGATTCTTATTTGATAAAAAGAGTTATTGGTTTACCTGGAGAAAAAATTAAATATGAAATAAAAAATAATACTGGTATATTATATATTAATGGTAAAAAAGTAGAAGAAAGTTTTATAAATGATGATGTTAAAAGTAAAACTTGTAATAATGATAGTGAGTTATGTAAAGATGGAATAACTATACCAAATAATTACTATTTCGTTATGGGAGATAATAGAGGGGATTCTATAGATAGTAGAATAATAGGAAATATAGATATAAAAAATATTACTGGAACTACTAAATTAGTTATATTTCCTATAAAAGATTTTGGTATAGTAAAATGAATATATTATTACTTATAAGAGAAGAAAGTAGTAATAATAATATAAATAATTATATAAGAGCGATAGAATTATATAATGGGAATGTAATAAAAATAAAAGATAATATTGATATTAATTGTCTATTAAAAATATTAAAAAATATAGATGGAATATTATTGACTGGTGGAGATAAAGTTGGTAGATTAGATTATTTTTTAATTAAATATGCTATAGATAATAATTTAAAATTATTGGGTATATGTCAAGGAATGCAATCTATGGCATTATATGGAAGTGAAGATAGTTTAGTTGAAATAGGTAATTTATCTCATAATAAGTATAAAAACTATTGTCATAATGTGAAATTAAGTGATTCTAAATTAAAAGAAATATTAAATAAAGAAGTAGTAGAAGTTAATTCATATCATAAACAAAAAGTATTAAATAGTAATTATTTTAAAATTGTAGGTATGAGTGATGATGGTATTATAGAAGCAATAGAAAGTAATAATAATATATTTCAAATTGGATTACAGTGGCATCCAGAAAAAATGATTGATTATGATAATAATAGTAAATTAATATTTGATTATTTTATAAATTCATAAATATTTAAGTAAGTATATACTTGCTTTTTTTATTTATGTGTGACAATTATTTGTTTTATATGATATATTTTGCTTATATTATTGTGAGTATGTGATATCAATTTTTTTAAAGATGAGAGGTATTATATGCTATAATATAATTAGTTTTTAATAACTCATTTGTTTATTATGTGTGTTATTTATTAAAGAATTATTAATATTTATAATTATATAAATGAAAAATGATAATTAAAAGGTTGAAATTAATTGGTAAAATATGGAAAATAATTTATATAAACTGGAGGTGATGATAAAAGTGGCAAAAGATTTAATTATTAGAAGTAGCAGTGCGGAATTCTTAATATTTGAAAGGCAAACGCATGATAAAGGAATTCAAGTAAGATTTGAAGATGGTGATTTATGGTTAACACAGAAAGCAATAGGTGAGTTGTATAATTGTTCAATAGATAATGTTTCTTTACATTTAAAGAATATATATAATGATTTTGAGCTTGATAAAAATTCAACTGTCGAGAAATTCTCGATAGTTCAAAAAGAAGGAACTAGGGATGTTAAAAGAAATGTTCAATATTACAATTTGGATGCTGTAATTTCCGTTGGTTATAGAGTTAACTCTGATAGAGCTATACAATTTAGAAGATGGGCAACGTATATATTAAAAGAGTTCTCAAAAAAAGGGTATATAATCGATAAAAAAAGAATGGCAAATGGAGCATTCTTTGATGAAGATTATTATGGTTCATTACTTGCGGAAATAAGAGAAATAAGATTATCAGAAAGAAGATTTTATCAAAAAATTACTGATATTTATGCAACAAGCGTGGATTATGATAAAAAGTCTCCTACAACAATTAAATTTTTTAAAAAGGTTCAAAATAAAATGCATTATGCAGTATCCAAACAGACTGCTGCAGAAATTATATATTATAGAGCTAATTCAAAAAAAGAACATATGGGTCTAACTTCTTGGAAAAATTCACCAAATGGAAAAATATTAGAGACAGATGTTGTAATAGCTAAAAATTATTTATCTAAAGAAGAATTAGAAAGTTTAGAACTAATAGTGTCTGCATTTTTAGATTTAGCAGAAAATAGAGCAAAAAGGCATATACCTATGACAATGGAAGATTGGTCAAGTAGAATTGACAAATTTTTGCTAGCAGATGATTTAGATATATTAAAAGATGCTGGAAAAATATCACATGAAATAGCATGCGATAAAGCATTAACGGAATTTGAGAAGTATAGAATAAAACAAGATAAGCTATATAAATCAGATTTTGATTTACTAGTAGAAGAAAGTAACAAAAATGGTGATAGTTAGTGATTTGTGAAATAAAAGTGAAAAGCATGGATATGTAAAAAATGAGAATAGAAAAAAATATTAAGAAGAAAAGTTAACTAAGGTCGGAATTAACTAAGTGATGCGGATTTAAGTAAAACCATTCGTAAACTCTCATAACTAAAAAATATTATTAAAAAAGGTTTTACAATTTTTAATTAAAATTAACAGAAATGGAGGTAGCAATGAAGAAAATTAATGATAAATATGAAAACGACACTTTTGAGAATATAAAGCATATTGATGAAGATGGCAATGAATTTTGGCATGCTAGGGAACTTTCAAAAGTTTTAGAATATAAAGACTGGAGAAATTTCTTAAAAGTTTTGAATAAAGCAAAAGATGCTTGTAAAAATTCTGGATTTAATATAGATGAACAACTTGTTGAGGTCACCAGGTTGTCAAAAAGAAATAATAATGCTATTGCTAATATACAAGATTATAAACTTTCAAGATATATATGTTATTTGATAGTACAGAATGCTGATCCAAGTAAAGAAGTTGTTGCATTGGGACAAACGTATTTTGCTATTCAAACAAGAAAACAAGAAATAACTGAACAAGAATATGATTCCTTGTCAGATGATGAAAAAAGATTTTACCAAAGAAAATTAACAAAACAAGGTAATTATACATTACAAAAAGTTGCTTCAGCAGCTGGCGTTAAAAATATGGCTGAGTTTCATAATGCAGGATATAAAGGTTTATATAATGGTGAAACTGCTGATGATATTTTCAAAAGAAAAAAATTAAGATATAGAGAAGATATTTTAGATAATATGAATGAAGATGAGTTGGTTGCTAATTTATTTAGAATAAATCAAACAAAGCAAAAACTTATAAAAGATAATGTGCAAGGTGAAAAAGAAGCAAAAGATGTACATTATGAAGTTGGCAAAAAGGTAAGAAAGGCAATCGCTGATATTGGTGGCATGATGCCAGAAGAAATACCAACACCTAAAAAGAGTTTAAAAGAACTAGAAAGAGAAAAGAAACAATTAGAAATAAAAGAAAATTGATAAATAACTGATAGACAAATTAGATATATGTAAATTATTAAGGATTATAGAAAAGAATGAAGTGCAAATAATGAATAGTGATAATTTAAACAAAACAAATATAAATTGGTAAGTGGGGAGTTATGAAAAAACACTTTTAAACTCTTGAAAATAAAGAGTATTTTTACTAAATGATTTTTACATTTTGGGACATTTTTTTAATTAGTTTTAATTTAAATTGATAAGTGTATGAATTATGAAAAACTAAAGGAGAGGAGATTATTGATGGAAGATAATAAATTAATTATATATAAAAATAGTGAAGGTAATATTATAGTAGATGCTATTTATAAAGATGAAACTTTATGGCTATCACAAAAAGGTATGTCAAAAGTTTTCAATGTTGGTGTACCAGCAATATCAAAACATTTAAAAAATATATTTGAAGAAAACGAATTAGATAAAAATTCAGTTGTTTCCAAAATGGAAATAACTGCAACTGACGGAAAAAATTATAATACTGAAGTTTATAGTCTTGATGCTATAATTGCTGTTGGATATAGAATTAATTCTAAAAAAGCAACAGAATTTAGAATATGGGCGACAAGAATATTAAAAGAATATTTGACTAAGGGTTTTGCTTTAAATGATGAACGTTTTATAAATGGAAATAAATATGATACAAAATATTTTGATGAATTATTAGAACGTATCAAAACAATTAGAGTTAGCGAAAGAATGGCATACCAAAAAATCACTGATTTATTTATTGCAACCTCAAGTGATTATAATCCTAAGTCAGAAGAAGCGTATACTTTCTTTAAAATAGTTCAAAATAAGTTGCATTTCGCTATAAGTGGACATACTGCTGCTGAATTAATATATAGTAGAGCAAACTCAGATAAAGAACATATGGGACTAACTAATTGGAAAAATTCTCCTAATGGTTTAATATATAAATATGATGTAGTTATTGCAAAAAATTATTTAAACGAAGAAGAAATAAATAATTTAAAAGATTTAACAAATATGTTTTTAGTATTTGCGGAAGATGAAGCAAAACAAAGGCATGTTATGACAATGCAAGATTGGATAAATGCAACTGATGACTTGTTAAAGTTTAGAAGAAAAGAAGTATTAAATAATAGTGGCAGTATATCTCATAAAAAAGCAGTGGAAAAAGCCGAAAAAGAATATGAAAAATTTAGAGTTATACAAGATCAAAAATATATTTCTTCAATGGATGAATTTTATCAAAAATATTTAGAAGAAAATAAAATAGGAAGTGATTAAAATGGATATGTATCAAAAAAGAAAAATAAAAGAAGAAAAAAATAACCAAAAAGAAGTAAATAACAAGACTAACATTAACTGGTTTCCAGGACATATGCAAAAAACTAAAAGACAAATAAGTGAATTGTTACCACTTATTGATGTAGTATATGAACTTATTGATAGTAGAATACCATATTCTAGTAAAATAGTTGATATAGATAATACAATAAAAAATAAACCTAGAATACTTATTATGACTAAATATGATTTATGTGATAAAGAAGAAACAAATAAGTGGATTAAATATTATGAAAATAAAGGATATAAAGTAATAAAAGCAAATTTAAATACAAATGATAGTATTAAAAATATAATCTATGAAACAAATAACTTAATGGAAAATGTTAATCAAAAAAGAAGTAATAGTGGTATGAAAGAAAAGGTGATTAAAGCTTTAGTAATTGGTATACCAAATGTAGGAAAAAGTACATTAATTAATAAAATGGCTGGTAAAAAAGTAGCAAACGTTGGTAATAAACCTGGTGTCACTAAAAATTTAGTTTGGTTAAAAACAAAGAGTAATATTTTATTATTAGATACTCCAGGTATTTTATGGCCAAAATTTGATAATCAAAAGATAGCACTTAATTTAGCTAGTATGACTGCTATAAAACAAGAAATATTAGATAAAGACGAACTTGCTATATATATTTTAAATACTTTATATAAATATTATCCAAACAAATTAAAAGAAAGATATAATGTTTCATATATAGATAAAGATTTATGTGAAACTTATGATACAATAGGTAAAAAAATAGGAGCTATTGTAAGTGGGGGAGAAATAGATTATAATAGAGTAAGTGAATATATATTAAATGATATTAAAAATGAATATATAAAAGATATTACTTTTGATAGGATGAGTGATTATGAATTATAAACAACAAGAAGAAAAAGAAATAAAAATACATAAAGTTATTGAAGTGTATAAAAAGTATAAAAATGAAATAAAAAATTTAAAACAATTATCTAATATTACTTCTATTCCAACAAGTACATTACAAAGATATTTAAATAATGATATATCAAAATATATTAGTAAAGAAGAATATCTTGAGATACAAAAGTGGCTCCAAAATGCGAAACAAGAGGGCTTAAGCCGTGGGGGAATTAATTCACAATTAAATAATGAATATACAAAAGATGAAATAGGTAGATTTAATGGAAACAAAAAAAGATAATATAGATTTGTTAAAATATGAGAAGGAGCTTTACTCTCAAGGAATAAAGTTTATTGCAGGAGTAGATGAAGTAGGGCGAGGACCACTTTATGGTCCTGTAGTTGCTGCAGCAGTTATATTGCCTAAAAATTATAAATTAAAGGGTTTAAATGATTCAAAAAAATTAAGTGAAAAAAAACGTAATGAATTTTATAAAATTATTAATAAAGATGCTGTTAGTATTGGAATCGGTATTATTAATGAGGATAAAATAGATGAAGTAAATATTTATGAAGCGACTAAATTAGCAATGAAAGAGGCTATAAGTAAATTGGAAGTAAAGCCTGAACATATTTTAATAGATGCTATGCCACTTGATATTGAAATTCCTACGACTAGTATAATAAAGGGGGATGCCAAAAGTGAAAGCATAGCAGCTGCTAGTGTTATAGCAAAAGTAACGAGAGATAGTATGATGTATGAATTGGATAAAAAATATCCTATGTATGGTTTTAAAAATCATAAAGGATATCCTACTAAAAAACATATTGAAGCAATAAATGAATATGGGCTTATTCCAGGATATAGAAAAAGTTATGCACCTATTAAAGACATGGTAAAGGAGAAATAATTTATGGGATTATTTGATAAGTTTAAGAAAGTATTAAAAAAAGAAGAAAAACAAGATATTGAAGTATATGACAAAGGATTAGAAAAAACAAGAAAAGAGTTTGTAAGTGAATTAAATCTTTTAGGTATAAAATATACTAAAGTAAGTGATGAATATTTTGATGAGTTGGAAAGTTTGCTAATAAAAGCAGATATTGGTGTTAAAACTGTATTTGAATTTTTAGAAAGATTAAAAAAAAGAGTTAAAAAAGAAAATATTACAGATACATCATTTTTAAAAGAAGTAATTGTCGATGAATTATTTATGATATATGTAGAAGGAGAAACTATTACTGATAAAATTAATATAAATAATGATGGACCTACAGTATTATTATTTGTTGGTGTTAATGGTGTTGGTAAAACAACAACTATTGGTAAACTAGCAAATAAATATAATAAAGAAGGAAAGAAAGTTATGCTTATTGCTGGTGATACATTTAGAGCAGGTGCGGTAGAACAATTAAAAATTTGGGCTGATAGAACAAATTCATTGTTTTTCGGAAAAGAGAATATTGATCCTGCTGGAGTTGTTTATGAAGGATTAGAAATAGCTAAAAAAGAAAATGCAGATATAGTTTTAATAGATACAGCTGGAAGACTTCAAAATAAAGTAAATTTAATGAATGAATTAGAAAAAGTAAATAAAGTTATAGGAAAGTTAATTCCTAATGCTCCTCATGAAACATTACTTATAATAGATGCAACAACTGGACAAAATGGTATTTTACAAGCAGAAAGTTTTAAAAGTATAACTAATATAACTGGAATAGTTTTAACTAAATTAGATGGAACCGCTAAAGGTGGTATTGTTCTTGCAATAAAAGAAAGTGTTGGAATACCAGTTAAATTTATTGGTTTAGGAGAAGGATTAAATGATCTTAAATCATTTGATATTGAAGAATATATATATGGATTATTTAAGGATATGATGTAATGGAAGAGAGAGATTATTTAATAACATTATTTGAATATTATAAAAGTTTATTAACTTTGAAACAACAAGAATATTTTATAGATTACTACTTTGATAATTTAACTATGGAAGAAATTGCAATAAATGATAATGTGTCTAAAAATGCTGTTAGTAAACAAATTAAAATTATAAAAGATAAGTTAAATTATTATGAAAATAATTTAAAGTTATATAGAAATAGTATAAATATTAAGAAAATTATAAAAGATAAAGAAATTCTTAATAGTATTATAGAATATATCTAATTGATATATTTTTTTCTTATGAAAAAAAGAACCGTTTTATTTGGTTCTTAATTGCTTATATTAATTGTTACATTTTTTTCTTTACCATTATATTTAATAGTTATGATAACTTTATCAGATTGCTCATCGTAAGAGGCTGCGTAGTCTGTAATTGTATTACCATTTTTATCAACGACAGTTAGTAGTGTATTAGAAGATTTTAAAGCATCATAATCACTTTTAGTCATTGTACTACTTCCATTAACTCTTACTTCAAAATCAGAGTTATCATTAGATGGTTTTGTTGCTTCTGTATTTGGAGTAGTATTTGTAGTTTTATTTGGTTTAACTTCGATACTTACACCAGCTGAATCACAGCCATTATAATTTGTATATGTCGATTTAATAGTAACTTGAGCTTTATCAATTAGCACTCCATTATAAGTGTATTTTGTATCTGTTGTTGTTCCTAAATATGTTCCATTTAGATATACAGCGTAACCTACATTTCCAAGTATTTCATTATTTCTTGATATTGTATAATTTAAATATTTATCACCCCAATATTTATATACATTATTTGCAAATTTATCTTTTAAGAATGCACTATCTAATGCTTTAGGAGTAGCTATACCTTTCCAAGTAATTGTTATTCCATTATCTGTACTTGTATAATTTAAATTGCTTGCATCTTGTAATGTACTAAATGTTGTTGAAGTTTCAGTTGGAGCAGAGCCCTTTTTAAACATTTCCATTGATCTTAAATTTTCTGGAGTAGCAGGACTTGCAAGTTCTAATGGGTCTGTACCAATTTCTACTTCTGCGGTAACAATAGTAGTAGGTTTTTCCCAAACAGAGTTTGGTTTTAAAATTTTACTTCCTAATATTTTACTAATAGCACGTCTTTGTGATGATCCTTCGCTATTGGATAAATAATATTCTTTTGTGACTTCATCATAACCATACCAAAGTGAAATACAATAATCAGGAGAGTAAGTTAATTGCCATGAATCGCCGATTATATTTCCCGTAATTCCTTTTGCCTTTTTGAATGCAGCATCTACTGTTGAAGTACCAGTTTTACTTGCAACATCTGTACCACTAACAGTACCTGTAGCAACATTATTGCTTGTAACTGCATATTTTAATACCATATTTATCATATAAGCAGTAGATTCTTCCATTGCTTTTACTTTTTTAGGTTTAACTGTGTATGTTTCACCAGAATTAGTATATTCAATTTTTGTAAAACTATATGGTTCTATGTAAGTTCCACCTCTTGCAAATGTTGCATATGCAGCAGCCATTTGAAGTGGATTTACACCATCAAATCCTCCGATACTATGTGACTCGTTAATATAACCATTTTCATATTGAGGTGTAATTCCTAGATTTGTAACAAATTCTTTTATTTGTTCTTGACTTAATTGTTGGAAAGTATATAGCGCTGGTATATTTCTACTTGAAGCAAGTGCAGTACGAGCAGTCATAACACCTTTATAACTATTATCCCAGTTTTTAATATTTCCGCCTCCGCTGTATGTGTATGTATCATCAACTACAGTGTTACCTGGAGACCAATTTAAATATTCAAAAGCAGGACCGTAGTCAAATATAGGTTTTGCAGTACTTCCTGGATGTCTTTTAATCATAGTTGCGTAATTATAACTACGCTCAGATTTTTTATTTCTACCCGCACCAATAGCAGCAATACTTCCATCTTTAACATCTATAACTGTCATTGCGGCTTGAACTTTGTCATTCTTCCAAGTATATCCGTCACCATTATATATACCCTCTATAACATCTTGCTTTTCTGGATCTAAAGTAGTGTATATAGTCATTGAAGTAGTAGCTGGGTCATTACCAGTTCTATTAATAACTTCCTTTACAACAGTATCAATGTATCCTTGATATTTATTTACAGTTTTACCTGTAGAAACTAAAGTACTCTCAAGTGGAATACTTCTTGCAATATCTCTTTCTTCTTTATCAATATATCCATGTCTATACATTAAATTTAATACTAAATTTCTCCTAGATTCAGCAGTTTTAGGATGACTATATGGATCATATGCATCCGGTGCTTGGAATAAACCAGCGATTGTAGCAGCTTCAACTAAGGATAATTCACTAGAACTTTTATTAAAGTATTTTTGGCTTGCTTGTTCAACTCCATATGCACCACTACCTAAATATGGCATATTAACATAAAATTCTAATATTTGTTCTTTTGTATATGCTTTTTCTACTTTGAACACAGACATATAAATATCAGTAAACTTTCTGATTATTCCTTTAATACCACTTCTTGATTTATCTGAATAAGCATTTTTAACAACTTGCATTGTTAGTGTTGAACCTCCACCTGCATTAGAATGTCCAATTAATTGTCCAGCAACTGCTTTACTAAATCTTGCTAGGTCAATACCATTGTGTTGGAAATATCTTGAATCTTCTGTTGCAACAATTGCATCTATTAATACTTGTGGTAATTCTTCATAATTTACAAGTTCTCTATTTTCCGTACCTAGTCGTGCAAATTCATTACCACTTTTATCTAATAACACGCTTGATTCTCTACTATATAAATGACTTGTATCAAATTTTGGAGAATTAATAATTATATATAATGTAAATATAATTCCTATTGTAAGACAAAAAATCAAGAACAACATAAATAAGATTAATATTTTCTGTCCCAAAGTACCTTTTTTATATTTTAATTTTAATTTATTAGCCTCAAATTTTGCAATCTTAGCATTATTTCTAATTTTTGCTTTTGTTCTTTCTTTTCCTTTATACTTATAAACATTAGTTAAATCTAATTCTTCTTTTTCTAACTTTTCTATTTCTTTATTAACTTTTTCTTTCTTTGCTTTTTTAGGCATTTTAATTTTATCTTTTTTTGTATAAGTTGTTTTTTTCATTTACTTATCCTCCTTAAAATAAATTTCATCGATTACTTTAATATAATCAAGTGCAGGTGCTATACCTTCTTTAATAATGTATCCTTTATCCTTTATATAGCTATATGGTATACTTTTTCTATCATTATCATTAATAAAACAAATTATATCATTACCATCTAATAAGTAATATAAACTATTTATTTTAATAATTAAAAAACTAATACCACCATGTTTTATAATTCTTTTCATATGTAATAATTGATGTTCATGTAGGTTAGATAATGGGAATGATGTTTTATTTAATGTTTCTTTTGCATCAAAGTCTATATACTTTCCTTTATATATTCCATTATAATCTAATGTACTAGGTATTTTATAATATCCTTCTAATATTTTGTTTTTTTTATAATCTACATTACATACTAATATAGGAGTAGGCTTTTTATATATTACTGCTATATCATTATTAATATAATATTCATTACTTAAATTTATTAAGTTTTCTAATTTCATACCTCTATTTTTATGAGATATATTCCTTTTATATTCTTTATTTATATTTCCAGGATATAACACATACATCACCTTATTTAATTATATAATATAAATTGCTTATTTTCTATATAAATGATTACAAATTTGCATTATTTTACATAATTTTATATAATTATATTGGGTGGATGAATATTATGAAAATAGAATCGTCAGATTTAACAAATATTGCAGTTAGAACAAGTCAATATCCAACAGATATGAAAGATGAATTTTTACTAGTTGGAAAGAGTAATGTAGGAAAGAGTAGTTTTATAAATACTATACTCGCTAGAAAAAACTTTGCTCGTACTAGTAGCAAACCTGGAAAAACTCAAACTTTAAATTTTTATTTAGTAAATAATAGATTTTATTTAGTTGATGTTCCTGGATATGGATATGCAAACGTGTCTAAAAGTACTCAAAAGAAATTTGGTTTAATGATTGAAGAATATTTGACTAAAAGAGATAATTTAAGAATGGTATTTATGTTGATTGATTTTAGACATAAACCCGGAGAAAATGATATTTTAATGTATGATTATTTAAAATATTATAACTTACCAGTATGTTTAATTGCTACTAAATATGATAAAGTTAAATCTAGTCAAAAAGATAAACAAGAAAAATTAATAAGAGAAACTTTAAATATTAAAGAAGAAGACAGTTTAGTATTATTTTCTAGTATTACTAAAAAGGGTAGAGAAGAAGTATATAGACAGATTGAAAGCAAACTTAGTTAAATGCTTTTTTTCTTGCAACAATCTAAATTTTATTATATATTAAATACAGATAGGATATGATTTTATGAATAAAAAAGGATTTACTTTAATAGAACTTTTATCTGTGTTAGTTTTAATAGGACTTATACTTGGTATGGCAACTACTGGTGTTATTAGAGGACAGAAGAAAGCTAAAGAAAAAACTCTTGCTTCTAAAGTAAAAAATATAGAAAAAGCTGCTATAGTTTATGGACAAAATCATAGAGAAAATTTTGTGGATGTTAATGCTGATGAAAGTGACACTAAGTCATTATGTTTTGAAACAAAAGATGATGGCACTAAATCTCTTCTTCCAAAGTGTAAATATTATGAATATGTAGATAAAGAATCGGGCGAGAAGAAAAATGTTATTACTGTGTCCATATTACTTGGTAATGACGATGACGAAGAACCTTATATTAATGCAGATGACGAAGGAAATAACATAAAAAACCCTACAGATGATACAAAAAATATGAATAATTGTGAAATACAAATATATCAAAAATATGGAAAAATATACGCAGTTTATTTAAATAAAAATAATGCTAAAGATATCGAAACAACAAAATGTTGGAAATAAGGTGTGAAATATGAATAAAAAAGGATTTACGTTGGTTGAGTTGTTAGCAGTATTAGTATTAATAAGTTTGCTTATGGGACTTGCAATACCTGGTATAAATAGAATAAATAATAATATGAAAAAAAAGTCATATAATCAAAAAATAAAATTAATAGAGAGTGCTGCAGAATTATGGGGGCAAGACAACAAAACTAGATTGCAAGCAGATACTGATTGTCCATCTGAAATTAGTAAGTGCAAAAAAATAAAAATAGACGACTTAATAAAAGAAAATTATTTAGATAGCGACAATAATAGTGGGAAATATGCCAATCCTAAGAATGATGAAGATATGAAAGAATGTATAGTTTTTGTATACAAACAAAATAAAAGAGTATATGCAAAATTTGATAATGGCACTGACAGTAATGCTTGCAAATAATTGAAAAAAATTCATAAAAAATCTATACTTTTTCTTAAAAATACTTGTCAAAATATAATATATTTTATATAATTATTTTAAGCAAATGAAGAAAGAGTAGTAATATTTTTATTTATTAATAGAGAGTTAGTGGTTGGTGTAAACTAATATAAATGATTTATGAACTTGCTTTTGGATGTGATAGGGTTATTCCTTTAAGAATATATGAGTACAAAATAAGGTGGTACCACGATTTATTCGTCCTTTGGTAGCATCTTTTTATTTTTGGGAGGAGATTATGAAATCATTAATAATATTTGGTATAGCATATATAGTATTATTTATATTATATATAGTATTCTTTTATATACTGGGACTTAAGCATAAAAAAATATTGTCAAGTATGCAAGTAGAATTTTTAAAAATTAGATTTGGATTTAAAAACAAAGATTTTAATGAGAAAAAGATAGGTTTTATAATATGTTTGATAGATCCATTAATTATTAGTTTGACTGGTACTATAGTTAGTTTACCAAAATGGAATTATATTATTGAATTAGTTATTGGATTTGTTTTATTAATGGCACTTATATATAGTTTTTATGAAATTATAGGAAGAATAATGAGAAGAAAGGTGAATAAATTATGAATTTTAAAGAGATAGAAAAGAAATGGCAAGAATATTGGGAAGAAAATAAAACATTTAAAACAGATATTTATGATTTTTCAAAACCAAAATATTATGTTTTAGACATGTTTCCTTATCCATCAGGTGTAGGCTTACATGCAGGACATCCTGAGGGATATACAGCAACAGACGTAGTAGCAAGAATGAAAAGAATGCAAGGATTTAATGTTTTGCATCCTATGGGATTTGACTCTTTCGGACTACCAGCAGAGCAATATGCAATAAAAACAGGAAATCATCCAAGTATATTTACAAAAGAAAATATAAATACTTTTAGAAAACAATTAAAAATGTTAGGTTTTTCATATGATTGGGATAGAGAAATATCAACTAGTGATCCATCATTTTACAAATGGACTCAATGGATATTTAAAAACTTATATAATGATGGGTTAGCAAAATTAATTGAAATGCCAGTTAACTGGTGTGAAGAATTAGGAACAGTTTTAGCAAATGATGAGGTAATCGATGGAAAAAGTGAACGTGGAGGATATCCAGTTGTTAGAAAAAATATGAAACAATGGGTTATAGATATACCAGCATATGCAGAAAAATTATTAAAAGGATTAGATGAAATAGATTGGCCTAACTCAACAAAAGAAATACAAAGAAATTGGATAGGAAAAAGTGAAGGAGCACACGTTATTTTCAAAATAAAAGATACTGATTTTGACTTTACTGTATTTACTACAAGATGTGATACATTATTCGGAGCAACATATTGTGTATTAGCACCAGAACATGAATTAGTTGATAAAATAACTACAAATGATAAACTAGAAGAAGTAAAAAAATATAAAGAATTATGTGCTACAAAATCTGATTTAGAAAGAACTGAATTAAATAAAGAAAAAACCGGAGTATTTACAGGTGCTTACGCCATAAATCCAGTAAATAATAAAGAGATTCCAATATGGATAAGCGATTACGTTTTATCAAGTTATGGAACTGGAGCAATTATGGCTGTACCAGCACATGATGATAGAGATTATGAATTTGCAAAAAAATTCAATATACCTATAATAGAGGTTATTGAAGGTGGTAATATTGATGAATGTGCCTATACAGGAGATGGATTACATATAAATTCTGATTTTTTAAATGGACTTGATAAAGAAACATCAATAAAAGAAATGATAAAATATTTAGAAGATAATAAAATTGGTAAAAAGAAAATTAATTATAGATTAAGAGAATGGATTTTTGCTCGTCAAAGATATTGGGGAGAACCTATCCCAATTATTCATTACGAAGACGGAACAATTGGAGTATTAAGTGATAAAGACCTTCCTTTAATATTACCAGAATTAGTTGATTATTCTCCAACAAAAACAGGAGCAAGTCCACTTGATGCAGCAACTGATTGGGTTAATGTAGAAATAGATGGAAAAAAAGGAAAAAGAGAAACATCAACAATGCCAGGTTCAGCGGGGTCAAGCTGGTATTATTTAAGATACATTGACCCTAAAAATAATGAAACATTTGCAGATAAAAAATTGATAGAACATTGGATGCCAGTAGACTTATATGTTGGAGGTCCAGAACATGCAGTAGGACATTTGTTATATTCTAGAATGTGGAATAACTACCTATATGATAAAAGTTTAGTTAGTGTAAAAGAACCATTTAAAAAATTAGTTCATCAAGGTATGATATTAGGGTCAAACGGAATTAAAATGGGTAAAAGATATCCAGAATACTCAATAAATCCATGTGATATAGTTGATAAATATGGTGCGGATACGTTAAGATTATATGAAATGTTTATGGGACCATTAGAAGCGGATAAACCATGGAATAATAATGGAGTAGAAGGAGCTAAAAAATTCTTGGATAGAATTTGGAGATTATATACTGAAGAAAACAAGATTAAAGATGAAACGAATACTAGATTAGAAAAATTATATAATCAAACTGTAAAGAAAATTACTGAAGACTATGAAAAATTAAATATAAATACTGCTATAAGTCAAATGATGATATTCATAAATGCAGTTTATAAAGAAAATATTTTTCCAAAAGAATACGCGGAAGGCTTCTTAAAATTATTAAATCCAGTTGCACCATTTATAACAGAAGAATTATGGAATAAATTAGGTCATAACGAAACTATAGCATATACATCATGGCCTACATATGACGAAACAAAAATAGTTGAAGATGAAATTGAAATAGGAGTTCAAGTAAATGGTAAACTTAGAGGTTCAATAAAAGTAAATAATAATACAACAGAAGACGAAATGATAAAATTAGCATTAGAGAATGAGAATGTTAAAAGATATACTGATGGTAAAGAAATAATAAAAACTATTGTTATTAAGAAAAGAATAGTTAATATTGTTGTTAAATAAGAAAAGTTGACTAATTGTTGTCAATTTTTCTTTGTAAAACAATTAAAATTTGATAAAATAAATATTAGGATGTGAATGTATGGAAAACGTATTAAATAAAATACATGAATATAGTTTAGAAGAAATAATGGAAGAACGTTTTGCTAGATATTCTAAGTATATAATACAAGATAGAGCAATACCTGACGTTAGAGATGGATTAAAACCAGTTCAAAGAAGAATTATATATGCAATGTATAAAGATCATAATACTTATGATAAACAATTTAAAAAATGTGCTAATGCTGTTGGTATAGTATTAGGTAAGTATCATCCACATGGGGATTCTTCTGTTTATGAAGCAATGGTTAGAATGAGTCAAGATTGGAAACAAAATCATATTCTTGTAGAAATAGATGGTAATAATGGTTCTATAGATGGAGATGGGCCTGCTGCTTACCGTTATACAGAAACTAGACTTGCTAAAATAACTGAAGAATTATTAAGAGATATAGATAAAAATACTGTTATGATGGCTCCAAACTATAGTGATACTTTAATGGAACCAACAGTGTTACCAGCAAAATTTCCAAATCTTTTAGTAAATGGAACAACTGGTATAAGTGCAGGATATGCAACAAATATACCACCACATAACTTAGGTGAAATAATTGATGCAACAATTCTTTTGTTAGAAAAACCAAATAGTACTTTAGAAGATGTAATGAATATTGTAAAAGGACCAGATTTTCCAACTGGTGGAATAGTAGAAGGAATTAATGGTATTAAAGATGCATTTACAAAAGGTCGTGGTAAAGTAGTTATTACTAGTAAATGTGAATTTCAAAAAAATAAAGGCAAAGAACAAATTGTTGTTTCTGAAATACCATTTGAAGTAAATAAACAATTACTAGTTAAAAAAATAGATGATATTAGATTAGATAAAAAAATAGATGGAATTAGTGAAATAAGAGATGAATCAGATAAAGATTCTAACATAAGAATTGTAATTGATTTAAAGAATGGAGCAGATAAAAATTTAGTACTAAATTATTTATTGAAAAATACAGATTTACAAGCAAATTATAATTATAATATGGTTACTATCGTAAATAGAAGACCAAAATTACTTGGAATAATACCAATTATTAAAGCTTATATAGAACACCAAAGAGAAGTAATTAAAAAAAGAAGTGAATTTGATTTAGCAACTGCAAAAAAAGAAATACATACATTAGAAGGTCTTGTTAAAGCACTTAGTATATTAGATGAAGTAATAGCATGTATTAGAAAAAGTAAAAATAAAGGGAATGCTAGAGATAATTTAGTTAGTGAATTTGATTTTACTATAGAACAAGCAACTGCTATATTAGATTTACAACTTTATAGATTAACGAATTTTGACGTAACTGTGTTAGAAGAGAAATTAGAAAAATTAAGACAAGCAATAGAATTATTAAATGAAATATTATCTAATCCAAAAAAACTTGACAGTGTTATAAAAAAAGAATTAAATAGTATAAAAAAAGAATATGCAATACCAAGAAAAACAGAAATTAGTGAAAAAGTAAATGAGATTAAAATAGATGCAAATGATCTTATTATAAAAGAAAATGTAATTGTTGTATTAACACACGATGGTTACTTAAAGAAAGTTAGTAAAAAATCATATTCATCAAGTGACGAAGTTACAGGATTAAAACCTGGAGATTATGTAGTTGATATGTATGATACTAATACTTTGAATAAACTATTGATAATAACTAGTATGGGTAATTATATATTCTTACCAATACATGAGATAGTAACATCTAAATGGAAAGATTTGGGAAAACATGTTAGCAATTATGTAAGTATACATCCAGATGATGAAGTAATTAAATCATTTGTAATAAATGATAATAATAAAAATTTAGATATAATATTATATAGTAAATTAGGAATGGTAAAACGTACTAAACTATCTGATTTTATAGTATCTAGAACTAGTAAAACATATACAGCAATGAAACTTAAAGATAAAGATAATATAGTATCAGTTTCATTATGTAAAGAAAAAAATATTATAATTACTAAAACTGGTTATTATTTGAATTATGATATAAATGAAATACCTATTGCAGGTACTAAAGCTAGTGGGGTAAAAGGTATAAATTTAAAAGATGATGAAGTAGTAAAAGGTTTAACATATGATAATGCTGATGAATATTTAACATTATTTACAAATAAAAATACTGCAAAGCGTATTAAATTATCTGATTTAAATAGTTTAAGTAGAGCAAAAAGAGGAAGTACTTTAATAAAGAAAGTTAAATCTACTAATTATGAAATAGTAAATGCGTTTATAACAAATAAAAATGATAATATATTACTTATTGGAGAAGATATAAATATACATAAAAATACGGATATACCAATTATGGATGAAGTAAGTACTGGAAGTACTATATCCAAAGATAAAATAAAATATATTTCATTAAATAAAGGTTTAATAGAAATAAATGATGAAATAAAAGAAGATACTATTAAAGAAAATAAAGAAGATATAAAAGAAATGACTATAGATGATTTTATAAATGATTTTAAGTTATAATTTTATATCTTTTTCTTTATTTTTTAAATTATATTTGATATAATTAATGAAGAATAAGAGGGATTAGTTATGAATAATATTGTTAATATGGTTAAATATTACTTATTACATAAAAATGCTGATGATAGTATAGTATTATATTTAAAACAAAAAATAGATAAATCTAATATAGAAGATTTAATAATTATACAAATAGAATTACTATATACTGATCCTACAGATAAATTAGTCGAAACATTAGTGAATTATATTAATAATAAAATAAATGATATCTTAAGAAATATAGAATTATATGATTTAACTAGTTTAATATGTACATTAAAATATAAAGTAGATACTTTTAAAAATAAAATTTTATTATTAAATAATAAAAATACAGAAATATTTAATAAAATAAAAGAAAAAGATTTAAATAAAGATGGTATATTTGATAATAAAGATAGTGAAGTAGCAAGTAAATTAATAAATGAAACTCAAGATAATATATTTACAATAAATAAATTAAATAGTGAAATAAAATCTATTAATATATGGTTAAATAATTTAGATAATAGTTTAATGAAAAAAATAAAGAATTCTAGTTTAAATATATTACTTGAAAATTATATAAAAGAATTATCTCTTATTAATAGAGATGATTATATAAATAATTATATAAAAGAATTATCTAATAAAATAGATGATATTATATTGAATAGTGATTTAATAGATAGTATTACAAATATTATACCTGAATTAGATAAATTATATAATAATAATTCTAATAAAAAAAATAAGTTATATAAATTATTAGATTATTATATAGATTTATTAAATAGTAATATAAAAAGAGATATATTAAATTTAGATTATGAAGAAAAAATAATATTAAAAGAAAAATTAAATACTATATGTTATGATATATTACATAATGATACAACTAGTGATGATTTTAAAGTACAAGTAATTAATAGTTATTTTATATATTTGTAGAAATTATTTATTATAATTCATATAATATAATATGAAAACAATTAAAATAAATGAATTTCCACATGATGGAGAATTAATAAATTTAGAAACTGATTATAATCCTTATGAAAAATTATTGTATAATCCTTCTTTATATTTAGATAAGAATAAAAAATATTATTTCTATTGTAAAAAAGGTATTAAGAGTAAAAAAGTAGTAAGTATATTAGAATTATATGGATATGATGTAACAAGAGTTATTAATTAACTTTTGTTTTTTGTTTATATAAAATAAGTATATTTACAAAATATGACAAATATTTTAAATAGTTTATTGTAGTATATAAAACCAGAACATTTATTGTTTATGTCCTGCCTTTTATATTTAAGTATGAAGGAGTAATAGTTATGAAGTTTTATTCATTTATTATAAAAATATTGGATAGAATAATTATTATATTTTTTATTAAAATCTTGTATAGTTTTATAAAAGACTAATTTAATGGGGGTTTGGTAATAAAAAAAGACATAGTACTTAAAAAGTACAAATGTCAAACCAACAAAGGTAGGACATTTAATAATAAATGTTCTACTTAAATTAATTTTAACATCACAGTAGTGATGTGTCAATATAAAAAATACGTTATTTCAAAATGATTAATATTTGTACTTGATATAAAGTACTTTTTATTTTATAATTTTATTAGAATAAGAAAGTAGGAATGATATAGATGTCTAGAAAACAAAGAATAATAGTAAGTGTTACTGGTATATTTTTAGTACTATTAATATTAGTAGGACTTACATATGCATACTTTTTAACAAAGATAAAAGGGAATGAAAATAATAAATCTATTAGTGTTACAACAGCAAATCTTTTACTTGAATATGCAGATGTAAATGATGAACTAATAACAGATAGTGCAGTAGAACCAGGAAAAACATGGACAAAAACATTTGTAGCAACTAATAAAGGAAATAAAACTGTTACATATGGAGTAGCACTAGAAAATGTAGTAAATACATTAGAAAGAAAAGAAGATTTAGTATATACATTAGAATGTAAACAATATTCTAAAACGGGATTTAGTATAGATAAAACAAATAAAACTGTTGCTGGAACTATATCTGGAACATGTAATGGAGTAAGTGCAGAAACAACATTCCCATCAATAGGAACAATATTAGTACAAAATAGTATAGAAGATGATAAAGCACAAGTATATACATTAGTAGTAACATATAAAGAAACAAATACAGATCAAAGTGTAGATATGAATAAAACATTTAGTGCAAAAGCGAATATAGTAGATCCAAATACATTTGGAGCGTTTGGAAGTGGAACGCTTGCCAGTGCAATATATAAAAGTGCAACAACTGCAACAGGTGATAGGACAGTTTATAGAGCTGAACCTTTGTCAAAAGTTGGTGAAATGTCAGAGTATAATACTGGTGATAAAACTAATGAAACAATGTATTTAGATTCCAATTTATGGGATATCAGAGATTTTAGAATTGGTGATACAGAAAGTGTAGCATCAACTTCAGGTTCATCGATATCTTCTTATACAGAAGCAGTAAATAAGTATATTTATCATGTTTATGCTAAATGGACAAAAAAGGTAATAAAATATGATAGTGCAACCAAAATAATGACTTTTGATAATTTGGTGGATGAGTATTTACCAGAAAAAACGTTTTCAAAAACGCAAGATGATTATGGAGACAGTTATTATTTTAGAGGAAATGTGGTAGATAACTTTGTCGAGTTTGCAGAAATGTGTTGGAGAATAGTACGTATTGAGGGCGATGGAAGTATAAAACTAATACTAGCGTCAGAACTTTCGTGTAGTGATGCGAATGTGACAGCAACAAGTGGGTATGCAACCGATGGTGCTGTAGGAGTTAAAGGAAATTTTTTAGCATCAACATATGGATATAAAAAGATTGGTTCAAAATATGCAGAAGATTATGTAAATAGTGCTAGTACAACTAACAATGCAAGAACAAAATTAATTTCATGGTTGGAAAGAAAAATATTAAATAAAAATGAAAAAGCATTGCTTAAAAAAGAAGATTGGTGCGTAGGAGATAGAACAACAGCATATGATTTGGATACTTATGCATTAAAAACAGAAACGGCAGATGAGTTAATAAAAGCGGAAATACCATTTAGATATAATACGGGAAAAAGATTAAGTAAAGATAATAATATAACATTAAAATGTGATGGAAAGAAGGAAAATGAAGGAGAAATAGACACAAATACAATAGGATTATTAAATGTAGATGAAGCGATTTTTGCTGGTGCTTCACTATCTGGAAATCTTACTACAAATGATAAATACTATTTAAATAATAATGCTAAATCTGATAATTGGTGGATTTTATCACTTATATATTTTTATGATACTACTTATGTAAATCCTATAAGTGGTGAGGGTTATTTTTATGGGAATCCATCTGTAGAATTTGATAATGTCTATTTAAGACCGGTAATATCTCTCATGTCTGGAACAGAAATTTCAGGCGGAGATGGAACTGTGAATAATGCATACGTTGTAAAAACTTCATAAGACTTTCAAAGTCTTTTTTCTTTACACTATATTTGTAAATATATTTTAGTCTTATTTTACCTTTTATATATAATTTGGTATAATTATTATGCGAGGAAGTGTAATAATGAAAGATATTATAGAAAATATATTTGGTTTTTTATATACACTTAGTATGGGTGATTATATATTTTTAACCGCAACATTTATTATAATACTTGCATTTGTATATGTATTATATTTAATAAAAAGGGATGAAGATATGGGAACACTATATAAGAATGAAGATATATCATATTTAGAAAATGTTAAAAATACATTAGAAAAAGATTATAAACCAACTGAAATAGAATTAACTGATTATGAAAAAGAACAAGAAGAAAGTGCTATTATTTCATATGAAGAATTAATAAAAAATAAAGATAAAATTAATGTTAGTTATGATAAAGATTATAAATCTGATACAGAAGAAATAAATGTAAAAAAAATAATATTAACTGATAAAGGTATTAAAGAAGATAATGATACTAAATTAGATGTTAAATTAATGAATTATGATAAAGAAGAAGCATTTTTAGTTGCTCTTAAACAATTGCAAAAGAATTTATCATAAAAAGTGTAAAATAAATAAATAAAATATAAGAATATTGTTAAAATATTTCTTTTTTTATTATATAATTTAAATGGGTGATAACGTGAAAGTAATAATAACAGCGGGTGGAACTGGAGGACATATTTATCCAGCACTTAGTATAATAAAAAAAATAAAAGAAAAAGAACCTAATAGTGAATTTATATATATAGGTACACATAATAGAATGGAAAAAGATATAATACCAAAATATAATATAAAATATATTCCTTTAGAAATATATGGATTATCTAAAAGAGATATTAAAAGAGATATAAAAAATATATTTTTAATTAAAAAAGCATATAAAGAATGTATTAATATTATGAAAGATTTTAAACCTAATATTGTAATAGGAGTAGGTGGTTATGTAACCTATCCTGTTATACTTGCTGCACATAAATTAGGTATTAAAACATTTATACATGAACAAAATAGTATACCTGGTAAATCTAATAAAATCTTATCTAAAATTGTAGATGCAATAGGAGTAAGTTTTAAAGATTCTTCTATATATTTTAAAGATAAAAATAAGGTATATTTTACTGGTAATCCTTGTAGTGAAAATGCTATTGATAGTAAAAAAATAAAGAAAAGTGAATATGGTATAAAAGAATATAGAAAATTAGTACTTATAGTTAGTGGTAGTTTAGGATCTAAAACAATTAATAATAAAATGATAGAATATTTAGAAAGTATTGGTAATAAAAATTATGATTGTATATATATAACTGGCAAAGATTATTATGATGAATTTAATAAAAATAAATTTCCAAATAATGTACATATATATCCATATATAGATAATATGGTTGGACTTTTAAAAAGTGTTGATGTTATAGTAAGTCGTGCTGGTGCTAGTAGTTTAAGTGAAATATTAGCACTTAAGTTACCTAGTATTATTATACCTAGTCCTTATGTTGCAAATAATCATCAATATTATAATGCACTATCTTTAAAGAATAATAACGCTTGTATAATGATAGAAGAGAAAGATTTAAACAAAGATATATTAAGTACTAGTATAGATAAATGTTTAGATATAGAATTTAGTAGTAAATTAAAAAATAATATGGATAGTTTATATATAAAAAATAGTAGCACTAGAATATATGATATAATAAAAGATATAATAAAGTAGGGATTATATGAAAAAGAAAAAAAAGAAAAGATTAAATAAGAAAAGAACTTTAGTATTTATATTATTCTTATATATTATATGTTTCTTTTTATATGATTTAATTAATACTCCAATAAAACATTATGAAATAAATGGTAATAATATAGTAAGTGATAGTGAGATATTAAAAGTATCTAATTTAAAAGATTATCCATCTATTATGAAATATACTTCTAATACAATAGAAAAGAAAATAAAAAATATAGAACTTATAGATAGTGTTAAAGTAAAAAAATGGTTTGGACATAAAGTTATAATAAATATTAAAGAAAATAAAGTATTATTTTATTATAAAGATATTAATAAAATAGTTTTAAGTAATGGTAACATAATTGATAATAAGTATGATATAGTTGGTATACCTATACTAGTTAATGAAATAGATAAAGATGTATATAATAGTTTTATATCAAGTTATAGTAAGTTAAATGATAATATTATATATGAAATTAATAATGTAGAATATTATCCTCAGACTAGTACTGATGGTAGTATTATTTCTAAGGATAGATTTAAGATAGTTATGAATGATGGTAATACTGTAGTTGCTAATTCTAAATCTGTTAGTGTGCTTAATAAATATAATGATATTTATGCTTCTTTAAATGATAAGAAGGGTACAATAAATTTAGATTCTAATAAATTAGATAATTTAGTATTTATACCATACGAGGGTTAGTTTATGAATTATGATGTAGAAATGAATAAAATAATAAGTGAATTAAAAGATAAACCAAAATTATTATTGCATTCTTGTTGTGCTCCATGTTCTACTACTTGTATAGAAAGATTAAAAGATTATTTTGATATTACTATAATATATTATAATCCTAATATAGAACCTATAGAAGAATATGAGAAGAGAAAAAAAGAACAGATTAGAATAATTGAAATGTATAATTTAGATTATTTAGAATGTGATAATGATAATAATTTATTTCATGAAATGGCAAAAGGATTAGAGAGTGTTCCTGAGAGAGGCATACGTTGTCATAAATGTTATAGATTAAGGTTAGAGTATGTTTGTAAGAAAGCAAAAGAAATGAATTTTGATTATTTTGGAACTACTTTAACTGTTAGCCCTTATAAATTAAGTAATGTAATTAATGAAATAGGATATGAGCTAGAAAAAATTTATAATGTTAAATACTTACCTAGTGATTTTAAAAAGCAAAATGGATATAAAAAATCAATTGAATTATCTAATAAATATAATTTATATAGGCAAAATTATTGTGGTTGTATTTATTCTAGAAAGAGTGATAATAATGAATAAAAAGGGATTTACATTGGTTGAAATACTTGCAGTAATAGTTGTATTGAGTTTAGTAATAACTATAACTGCTACTAAGGGTTTTGGTGCTTTTGATAATACTAAAAAAGCTATAACTGAACAAAATAAGAAAGCGATAGAAGAGGGCGCTAAGGTATTGTTAACTGAGATTGAAAATTGTGATGATGATTTAGAAGATTATAAAGAATTAAATAATGTTTCAAATACAAATTTTACAGATTGCTCAAGTTTAAAAAATATGTACAAAAATGGAAAGGATATACCATTTTCAAAACTTAAAGACAAATATATTGAAGGCAATGATTTGAATGATGAAAATGTATACAATGATAATAATATAAAGATTATTGGAAGTGTTGATGCTGGTAAAATTTATGTTGATATTAAATTTAATAATTCTAATGATGAGTCAAATAAAGAAAATGATACACTTTCTAATAAAATATTAAACAATGATAAGATAAAGAAAAACTATGGAGTAAATGTTGATTATGGTGATATCGAAACAGAAGAAAAAGGTTTGTATTTGGCTAAAGATAATGATGGATTCACTTATTATTTTAGAGGAAAACAATCATACAATTATGTATCCTTTGCAGGTCAAACTTGGAGAATAGTTAGAATTAATGGTGATGGAAGTATAAGAATGATTTTAAATGGTAATATTGGAAAAAAAGCTTATAACACTTTTGATGATGCGTTGGCTTCTGTATCTTATATGTATGGTGATAAGACATCAAATGATGCTTCAATTGCACTTACTAAAGATAATCCAAGTAATATAAAACAAACTGTTGATAGTTGGTATAATAATAATATTAAAACGAATTATGATGATTATGTACAAGAAACAACATATTGTAATGATATAAATTATATTGATGATACTGTTAATCATACCACAGCAAGTGATACTTTTGAATTCTATTATTCATTTGGAGCAGAACAAAGATTAAATAATAAATCCGCAATAACGCCAACATTTAAATGTAGTGAAAATTCTACTTTAAAATTGAAGGTTGGACTAATAAACGCGGATGAAGTTGTGTTTGCTGGAGGAAGTACAACAAAAAATAATACGAATTATTATTTATATTATTCTGATTATTGGACAATGTCACCTAAGACTTATTCTAAGAATACAACATACAACATTATACAAACATACGTTTACAGGGTTACTTCTGGCAGGCTTTGGATGACATATAGTGATAGGGGCGTTACAGAATGGGTTATGCCAGTTATAAATTTAAAATCAAATATTATGGTTGATAGAGGAAATGGTACTTCGAGTAATCCATACGTTATTAAAACAAGTTAAAAATTAAACTAATAAAATTGAAAGGATAACTTATAAATTATGTTTAATGAAGAATTAGTAAAAAAAGTGTTTTATGATATTGTTGAAGATGCTAAATATGGTAATACCGTTAATATAGATGAAATATATTATGTAAGATTTAATTATTATGAAAATAATAAAATATATAAAGATACTATAGATGAAAAATATATTGGTAATGATAATTCTTATAATGAAGAGTATGAGTATGAAGATTCTAATGGTAGTTTAAATTATATACCTACTTTAAAAGTGAATAATATAAATTTATTTATAAAACTAATCAATTATATATGTTATAAATATAATGAAATATATAATTTTGATAAATTTATAAAAAAATATGGAGAATATACATGTATAAAAAATGTTTTACTAACTATATTATCTAATGCACGTTATATAGATTATGAAAAACCTATAGAATATTTATATAAAGTAATTGCATTTTTAGAAGATAAAACTTTAGATAATTATTATTTAATAAGTAACGAAATTGAATGTTTAAATAATAGTAAAATAATACTAGAAAGTAATAAAGATGATTTTGGATATGAAACAACGAAGATATTTAATATATCACTTAATAAAGAAGACAATAAATATAATTTACCTTCAATAAATTATGCTATTAAAGATAATGTTTGTTATATATATTCTATTCAAAATAAAAATAAAAATATTGATAATGAATACACCAAGTATATTAAAAGAAAATTATATAAAATAAATAAAAATGTATCTGATAGTAGGGATTATGATAATGAAGAAAATATACTATCTCCAACACCTAGTTTCGTACTTGCATTAAGTATATTTTTAAATATATTAAAAAATAATGGTATTAATTTAATAAGATTTATAACATTTATGCCTGATAGATATTTTGAAAAAATAGGTAGTGATTTTGATGTTACAAAAATACAATATAATTTAACTCAAAAGTTATATTATTTAATAGAAAGAATTAAGTATCACTATAATATAGATATTAATTATCCTATATTTGAAAATATAAATTTATATAATATAGAAGATGTTGGAGATGATATAGTGATAGACATAAGTAATTTAGTAATATCTAATAATGAATTTTTAAATAATATCGTAAATTCTATAAGTAAAGATAAAATAAATAAGATAATGTGATGTGCAGATAAAAGTCATTTTACGTAATTAAAGTCAATTTATATTGATTTTTTTTAGATTTAATTATATTATTATATAAGTTGAGAGGAAAATGTTATGAAATTAGTAATAGTAGAGTCCCCAAGTAAAACTAAAACTATTGGGAAATATTTAGGTAGTGATTATAAAGTAGTATCAAGTAAAGGACATGTTAGAGATTTAGCAAGTAGTGGTAAATTTGGTTTAGGAGTAGATGTTGATAATGATTTTAAACCAAATTATGTACCAATTACTGGAAAGAAAAAAATAATAAATGAATTAAAAAAAGAAACTAAAGAGTCTGATATAGTCTATTTGGCAACAGACCCAGATCGTGAAGGAGAAGCGATTAGCTGGCATTTATATGATGCAATTGGGCTTAAAGATAATGATTATGAAAGAATATTATTTAATGAAATAACAGAACCAGCTGTTAAAGAAGCAATAAAGCATCCTAGGAAAATTGATTATAATTTAGTTAAAAGTCAAGAAACAAGAAGAATTTTAGATAGAATCATTGGTTTTAGATTATCAAAGTTAATGCAATCTAAAACTGGTGGTAAATCTGCCGGACGTGTACAAAGTGTTGCACTTAAACTAATTGTAGATAGAGAAAGAGAAATTGAAGCATTTATTCCAGAAGAATATTGGACTATTAAAGCTATATTTGATGATTTAGAAAGTAATTTAGAAAAATATAAGGGTAAGAAAATTGAATTAAAAAATGAAAATGATACTGATAAAGTATTAAATGAATTATCAAATAAATTTGTTGTATCTAATGTAGAAAGCAAAGAAAGAAATAAGAAGGGTGTTATGCCATTTACAACATCTACTTTGCAACAAGCATGTTCTACTAAATATAATTTTGGTTCATCAAAAACTATGAGCGTTGCCCAAAAGCTTTATGAAGGAAAAGATATAGGAAATGAAACAGTAGGTTTAATTAGTTATATGAGAACAGATTCTACAAGACTTTCTGAAGTTTTTGTTAGTGATACTATGTCTTTTATAAAAGAAGAGTATGGAGATAAATATGTTGGAAATGTAAAAGTTTCTAAAAAGAAAGAAAATGTACAAGATGCACATGAAGCAATAAGACCAACTAGTATTAGAAGAACACCTAATAATATAAAAAAATATTTAACTCCTGATGAATACAAAGTATATAGTATTATATATTATCGTGCTTTAGCAAGTTTAATGTGTGATGCTAGAGTAAAACAAACTAGTATAGTATTTAATAATAATGATTATGAATTTAAATCAACTGGACAAGTAACAATATTTGATGGCTTTATGAAAGTTTACAAAGATTATATGAATAGTGAAGACGTAGAATTACCAGAATTTAAAGTTGGAGATGAACTTATATCTAATGAAATAAAAAAAGAACAACATTTTACAAAACCAGTTGCTCGATATACAGAAGCATCTTTGATTAAAGAAATGGAAAGTTTAGGAATTGGTAGACCATCTACGTATGCAAAAACAATGGAAACTTTAAAAGAACGTGCTTACGTTACAATAAAAGAGAAAAAGTTTTATCCTACTGAAATAGGAATAGAAACAACAGATAAATTACAAGAATTCTTTAGTAATATTATTAATGTAGAATATACAGCCAATATGGAAAATGAACTTGATTTAGTAGCTGAAGATAAGATTGATTATATTAAAGTTTTAAAAACATTCTATAATGACTTTGAACCATTAGTAGAAAAAGCATTTACAGAAATGGAAAAGAAAGCACCTACACCAACTGGAGAAAAATGTCCAGAGTGTGGAAGTGATTTAATCATTAGAAAAGGTAGATATGGTGAGTTTACGGCATGTAGTAATTATCCAGAATGTAAATATATAAAAAAAGAAGAAAAAGTTGTTAAAGAAATTTGTGATTGTCCTATATGTAAAAAAGGTAAAATAATCGAGAAAACAACAAGAAAAAATAAAATATTTTATGGATGTAATAATTATCCAAAATGTAAAACTGCTACTTGGGATATTCCTACTGGAGAATTGTGTCCAGAATGCAAAAATTTATTAGTAGATAAAAAAGGTATAATTAAATGTTCTAAGTGTGATTATACAAAAGAATAAGAAAAGTGATAAATTATTGCTTTTTTTTAATGAAAAAAATTAATCAGTTTGATATAATAGTATAAGTTAGTTAGGGTGGTAGTAATGGATAATAAACTAGAAAGATTTTTTAATAAAATTGGATTTAATGAAATAGATGATTTTAAAAATTCTAAAGTAATTAAAGTACTTGTAAATAAGTTAGAAGAAACCTGGACTGTTTATATTGAAAATAATAGTTATATTAATCCTATAAATACTATTAAATTAATAAATATTTGTGATAGAGGTATTACTGGAGTTAGTAAAATAAATATAGTTTTTAATAATAATAATATAAAGGATAATGATATATTAGAATATTTTAAATATTTATTAAATGAATTAGTTAATAATAGGCCATCTATAAGTAGTATTATTAATAATAATATCTATGTAAATAATAATATTGTTGTAATTGAAGTAAGCAGTAATGTAGAAGAAGAATTAATAAAAAAAGAAAAAAATAGTATTATAAAAAAATTAAATGAACTAGGATATATAAATATAGATATAGAAAGTAAATTGAATTTAGAATTAAAAGAAGAAGTAAAAAAAGATATAAATGAATCTAGAAAAGAAGTAAAGATAGAAAAAAAAGAAAATCCTATAATAATGGGAGAAGAAATAAAAACTAAAGTAACTACTATTGATAGTATAATGGGTGAAGACAACAATACTTGTGTTGAAGCTTATGTTTTTGGTAGTGAAGTATTTGAATCTAGTAAAAGTAATTTTAAAATATTAACTTTAAAAATAAGTGATAAAACAGATAGTATACTTGCGAAAATATTTTCTAGAGATGAAGATGAATTTAAAAGTATTTGTAAAAAAATTAAAAATGGCAATTGGTATAAATTTAGAGGATATATAAAAAATGATCAATATGCTCATGATATGGTATTAAATATAAGAGATATTACAAGTATACCTAGTAAAGATGTTAGTGTTATTGATGATAGTGAAGAAAAGAGAATAGAATTACATGCACATACAATGATGAGTCAAATGGATGGATGTGTTGATGCTAAAAAACTTTTAAAAACTGTTACATCTTGGGGTCATAAAACAATTGGTATAACAGATCATAATGGTTGTCAATCTTTTCCAGATGTTTATCACTTTGTAACTGATTATAATAAGGGGAAAGAAGATAAAGATAAATTTAAAGCAATATATGGATGTGAACTAACACTTGTTGATGATACTATTAGAATTGTCACAAGAGAACGTGATTATGATTTATTAAATACAACATATTGTGTATTCGATTTAGAAACAACGGGATTTAATGCTGGTGGAAATGACCAAATAATTGAAATTGGTGCAGTTTTAATTAATAATGGTGAAATAATAGATAGATTTGATGAACTTATTGATCCAAAAAGACCTTTACCATATAAAATAACAGAACTTACAAATATTACTGACGATATGTTACGTGGTAAAGATGATGAAGAAACTGTTGTAAAAAGATTTATTAAATGGTTTAAAGACTATCCTATGGTTGCACATAATGCTAAATTTGATACATCATTTTTAGAAATGGCATATAAAAAATATAATTTAGGAACATTTGAAAATACTGTAATTGATACTTTGGAGTTATCACGTGCATTAGATTCAGAATATTCTAAGCATGGACTTTCTGCATTAGTTAAAAGATATAATGTTCCATGGGCAGAAGATGCTCATCATAGAGCAGACTATGATGCAGAAGGAACAGCATTAGTACTTTACAAAATGCTAAAAAAATTAAGTAGTAAAAAATATGAAAATGTTAACGAATTAAATAATTTAGTAGATAAAAATGAAATACATAAATATGGTAGAACATACCATGTAAATTTACTTGTAAAAAACAAAGTTGGATTAAAAAACTTATTTAAAATAATTAGTTATGCTAATACAACATATTTATATAAAACTCCAAGAATATTAAGAAGTAAATTAGAAGAATTAAGAGATGGAATTTTAGTTGGTAGTGGATGTTATGAATCTGAAGTATTTATTGAAGCTAGAAGTAAGAGTGAAGATGAACTTAGAACAATAATAGACTTTTATGATTATGTTGAAGTCCAACCTAAAGATTGTTATTCTCATTTGATTGATCAATCTGATTTTCAAAATGAATATGAATTAGAACGTACAATAAAAAAAATAATCGAATGTACTAAAGATCAAGGTAAAATAATTGTTGCGACCGGTGATGTACACTATTTAAATAAAGAAGATAAAATTTATAGAGAAATAATAATAAATCAAAAAGTACCTGGTGGTGGAAGACATCCACTTAATAGAAGTAGTATAACTCATATACCAGAAAATCATTTAAGAACAACAAAAGAAATGTTAAATGATTTAGCATTTTTAGGTGATGATTTAGCTCATGAATTAGTAATTGATAATCCTAAAAAAATAGCAGATATGGTAGATATTATCGAAGTAATAATTGAAACTGGTGGTATTCCATTCTCACCTAAGATGGGAGATTCACGTACAGAAGTATATAATTTAGTATTCGATAAAGCACATAGTATGTATGGTGATCCGCTTCCTACTAATATAGAAAAACGTATAGCACAAGAATTATATGGAGATGGTATTTTAAAACTTGTTAGTGATAAAACTAAAGAAGAATATCCTAATTTAAACGATGATGAATTTGAAAAACAATTTATGAGTGATTTAAGTGAGATAGTAAAGACAGGATATGATAAGGTTTACGAATTAACTAAAAATAACATAAAGAAAAACAGTGAAGAAGAATTAAGTGAAGAAAAATTAACTAAAGAAACTAAAAAAACTTTAGGTGGAATAATAGGTGGAGGTTTTGACGTTATATATTTAATTGCTCAAAAACTTGTTAAACACTCAAACGATGATGGATATCTAGTAGGTTCTCGTGGTAGTGTTGGATCTTCATTTGTAGCAACTATGATGGGAATAACAGAAGTTAATCCACTTCCAGCACACTACCTTTGTGATAAATGTAAAAAAAGTGAATTTAATTTTGAAGATGGTAGAGCATTAGGTAGTGAATATTCTAGTGGATTTGATTTACCAGATAAAATGTGTCCAAACTGTAATATTCCGTATAATAAAGCAGGACAAGACATGCCATTTGCAACATTCTTAGGATTTAATGCGGATAAAGTACCAGATATCGACCTGAATTTTTCGGGAGACAATCAAGCAAGTGCACATGAATATACTAAAGTGTTATTCGGTGTAGATAATGTTTATAGAGCTGGGACAATTGGTACGGTTGCAGAAAAAACAGCTTACGGATTTGTAAAAGGATATACAGAAGAAAAGGGAATTAATTTAAGAAGTGTAGAAATAGAAAGACTTGCAATAGGATGTACTGGTATAAAAAGAACTACGGGGCAACATCCAGGTGGAATTGTAGTTATTCCAGGATATATGGATGTATTTGATTTTACTCCTTTCCAATTTCCAGCAGATGACCCAACTAGTGCATGGAGAACAACACATTTTGATTACCATGCAATAGACCAAGATGTATTAAAACTTGATATACTAGGACACGATGATCCAACAGTTCTTCGTATGTTGCAAGACTTATCTGGAATGGACGTAACTAAAGTTCCACTTGATGATAAAGCAACTATGGATATATTTAAATCACCAGAACCTTTAGGCGTTACTAAAGAACAAATAATGTGTGAAACAGGAACACTTGGTGTACCAGAATTCGGTACAAAATTTGTTATAGGAATGCTTGTTGATACAAAGCCTGGAACATTCTCAGAATTAATTAAAATATCAGGTTTATCTCATGGTACTGACGTTTGGTTAGGTAATGCACAGGATTTAATTAGAAATAATATAGTAGATTTTAAAGATGTAATAGGGTGTCGTGACGATATAATGGTTTACTTAATGTATCATGGATTAGAACCTAAAAAAGCATTTAAAATAATGGAATTTGTACGTAAAGGAAAAGCTAGTAAAGATCCAGAAACATGGAAAATATGGGAAAAAGAAATGAAAAATGCCAAAATAGAAGATTGGTTTATAGATTCTTGTAGAAAAATAAAATACATGTTCCCAAAAGCACATGCAGCAGCATATGTTATAAGTGCATTTAGAATAGCATACTTTAAAGTGCATCATCCAATTTGGTATTATGCAGCATATTTTTCAATACGTTGTGATGACTTTGATGTAGACTCTATGATAAAAGGAGAAAGTGCAATACGTGCTAAAATAGAAGAGTTACAAAATAAAGGATTTGAAATGACAAACAAAGAATCAAATACGTTAGATGTACTTTATTTAGCACTTGAAATGACTTGTCGTGGTTTAAGTTTCAAAAATATTAATTTAGAAAAAAGTGATGCAAAATATTTCAAAATAGATGAAGACGGAAAGAGTTTAATACTACCATGGCGTAGTTTAGATGGACTAGGTGTACAAGTATGTAATCAAATAGTTGAAGAAAGAAAAAAAGGTAAATTTATAAGTATAGAAGACTTACAAAATAGAGGAAAAGTAAACCAAACAGCAATAGAAAGATTAAGAGCACTTGGAGTTTTAAAAGATTTACCAGAATCTAGTCAATTAAGTTTATTCTAACAAAAAACAACAATATTTTTAACAACTATATATTATTATATATATGGTGAATGATATGAAAAAGATATTTAAAAGTAAAAAAAATAAAAAAATTAATCTAAAAAAAATATTATTAATGCTTTTAATATCTTTTTCGTTTGCTTTTATTATAAGCAAAATTAGCATATTAAAAAATATAAAATTCATAAATTTATTAAAAAAAACAAGTATGAATGAATTAACACTAAAAGATATTAATTTAAAAGGAGAATATTTAATAAACATAGGATTAAATAATTTTGAAAAAATAAAATTTGACAAAGTAACTTTTAAACAAAACAATAAAGAAGAAAAAGAATTAAATCCAAGAATATATATATATAATACACATCAAACAGAAGAATATAGAACAATAGAAAATTATAATTTAACTCCTACAGTACATACAGCATCTTATATTCTAAAAGATTTATTAAAGCAATATAATATAGGTGTAATAGTAGAAGATAGCGATTTAAAAACAGATATGAATAAGTTAGGTGTAAACTATAATAATGCATATGAAGTAAGCAAATACTGGCTTAATAATTTAGGTAGAAATGATTTAGATTTATATATAGATTTACATAGAGATAGTACAAAATATAATTTAAGTAATGTAACTGTTAATGGAAAAGATTATGCAAAAATAATGTTTGTTATGGGTAATAACTATGATTATCAAGATAATTTAGATGTAGCAACTAAATTAATAAATGAAGTAGAAAAAATAAACAAAGAAATTTCAAGAGGAATATTTACAAGAAAAAAGAGTGTATATAATCAAGATTTTAATAAAAATTGTGTTTTAATTGAAGTAGGCGGACCAGAGAGTACCTATGAAAGTGTATCAAATACATTAAATGTTTTAGCACTTGCTATAAAAAATTATTTAGGTGAATGATATGGAAGAAAAGAAAAAGAAAAATATATTTCTAAGAGTATTATTAATATTATTTATAATTTATTTTGCACTTTATACAATGGATAATCTTGGATATTACAATATTGCTAGTAAAAATAAAATAATTACTGATGAAAAAATGAAAGAATTTGAAAAGGATATAAAAAATGGCAAATATGTAGATATTAAAGAGTATGTAAGAGATGAAACAGACTATAAAAATAATTATAGTAATTTTGGATATCATTTGTCTATGGGTATAGATACTGTTATAAATAAAGGATTTAAAAATATTGGTAAAGTTTTAGAAAAATTATTTCATTAAAAAAAAGTTTTATCTAAAAACCTTTTTTAATTCTACATATTTATTTCTACCTTCTAATATTATTTCATTATCAATACTATATTTATTAATTAAATCTTTCGGAATAGTTATTTTATTAGAATGAACAATTACTTCATAAATAACTCTACTACATAATTCTCTTTTTAAATGTTTATGTTCTACATAACTATAATTATTTTTTAAATAATTATAGATTAATTCAATTATTTTCTCTGTTTCTTCTAAAGAATATAATCTTATTTCATCACCATAATTTATAAAAAATAAAGATTCATTATTTGTTGCATTATATTCTTTGGGGATAGATATTCTATTTTTATCATCAATTTTTCTTTTATAAGAATTTACAAGATTATTATCTCCAAACATCTAAATCACTTCCTTGGATAAGTATTTTATCATAAATTAAAAAAAAATACAAAAATTTAGAAAAAAGGTATTGACATATTATTAAGTTAAGCATATAATGATATTAACCTAGAGATAATAATATTAGAATCTAGTAATAATATTTGATTTGATTTTTTAAATTAATATTATAGAAAGTTGTGTTTTAACTTTTGTTTAGATTTAATATTTGATTTTGGTTTTTAAAATCGATTATAGGGTTGGTATTAATTATTAATGTTATTGTTGATTTTAAGATAACTGTTTGTTAGAAAATTTATTTATGTAAAGGATAAATAAAATCTTATCAAATCTAGGTATTGCAATTGTAATTGAGAAAGAAAACTCATAATGATGAGATGTTGTACTAAATACTGATAATATTTAGATACTAGTTAAACTAGTTTTACAATTTTTCTTAAACTCGAGCCAATGGTATTATCAGTGCTATTGGTTTTTGTTTGCAAAATAGTGTAATTGTACTAGTACATATTTTTTATAAGTTCATAAAATATCTTAGAAAGGATAGTGTACTAATTATGTGTAATAATTTTAGATGCATAGATAAACAAGATGGAATTTATAATGGTAATATGTCTATGCCAGGAATGGAATGTCCAGTAGTTTATGAATGTCCAGTAGAAAGAGTATGTCATAGAGAAATACATCATCATGTTCCTCATGTATGTCCAATTAACACAAGAGTTATAAATCATCATATTTATACTCATACATATACTCCAGAATATACATGCTGTGAAGAAAACGAAAAATGCGATGTATATGAAGGACAATGTAACAATTTCTAAAAGTATCTTAGGGTACTTTTTTCTTATCTTATATCAAAGTATGTCTATGGAATATCTAATATTAAAGTCTTATAATTCTTAATTATTATGTTGTATATTTTTATGATATAATAGGTTTAATAATATCTTTTTAAATATTTAAAAAATATAAAAATTAATTTAATATTAAAATTTAATATATAATTTTAAAAATTGTATAGCAAAAACCTTAAAAATGGTATAGCAAAAATCTTAAAAGTTGTATATCACAAAAATACAACCGCACCAGAAGATGTTGAAGAAGAAATAGAAGAATTGTTAGATGAATATAATTCTAAAACTAATATTACTTTAGAAGATATTGTTGATTTTCATGTTAGATTTGAAAAAATTCATCCATTTGGCGATGGAAATGGTCGTGTAGGTAGAATAATAATGTTTAAAGAATGCTTAAGAAATAATATTATGCCATTCATTATATTGGATGATTGTAAATCTTATTATATAAGAGGTTTAAAAGAATATCAAAACGACAAAATGTTTTTAATTGATACTGTTGCTCATGAACAAGATTTATACGAAAAAATATGTGAAAAACTATTAGATTTTGAAATAGAAGAAAATAATTAATTTAAAATTATACAAAAAGGCAAAATGCAACTAAATTTATACAAAATGTAACTAAATTTATATTGTGCTACTAATATTATTAGATATATAATTTCGTTAGAGGTGAAGAAAATATGAAATTTCAAGATAAGTTATCCAAACTAAGAAAAGAAAAAAATTTGAGTCAAGAAGCTCTTGCTGAGAAATTAAGGATGAGTAGACAAGCCATTAGTAAATGGGAAAGCGGAAGTAGTTATCCTGATATGTCTACGATAATTAAAGTTACAAAAGTATTAGATTGTAATTTAGAAGATTTAATTGATGATGATACGTTAGGAATAAAAAAAGATAACAATAAGAATTATTTTAAAAATATTGGTAGTGATATTTTAGGATTAATTACTAAAACATATAATATGTTTTGGAGTATGAAATTTATTGGTAAAATAAAATGTATACTAGAAATAATGTTAATTATATTAATCTGTTACTTTATATCATATATATTTGGAATGTTTTTAAAAGATACTATTTTTAATATATTTAATTTTTTACCTACAGATATTTATAGATATGTATTTAATATATTTAAAACGTTATATAGTTTGTTAATGTTTATTATATCATTTGTTATTACGCTACATTTATTTAAGATAAGATATTTAGACTATTATATTACAATAGAAGATAATAATGTTAAAGACAAAATAATTGAGAAGGATGTTGTTAATAAAAATATAAATAGTAATCATGAAAAAATAATTATTAGAGATCCAAAACATACTCCTAATGCGTTTACTATGTTATTGTTTAAATTTATAAGAGGACTAATAAAAATATTTGTAATATTCATTCTATTATTTTTAATTATAGGTTTTATATTTTTAGTATTTTTAGATACTATATCGTTATTATGGTTGAAATATGGAATTATTTTTTTAGGTTTATTTATATTATTTGTAGGTTTAATATTAAACGCTTATGTATTTATAGAATTAATGTATAGATTTATATTTAATATGAAATACTACTTTAAAAGAAGTTTTATACTATTTATAATAAGTTTATTTGTTATTGGAATAGGAAGTGGTATATTCTTTATTGAATTCAGTAAATTTGATATACATAATAATGTAAAATATGATAGTGATAAAACAATTAAATTAAATATGAATAATGATATAATATTTAATGATTTAGATTATTATAATAAACATAATAAAGTTATTATTGATAATAATATAAAAGATATAGAGATAGAAATAGAATATAATAATAGTATTGAACCATATATAAATAATATAGATAACTACTATTATATAGATTATAAATTTAATGATTATAATGTTATAAAATATATTTTGAATGATATTAAAAATAAAAAAATTAATTTTAAAAATTTTTATGATTATAATATAAAGAATATCAAAATTTCTAAAATAAATTATGATAAGATTATAGGTAATAATATAGAAGAATAAATAGTAAATAAAATGTAAAATATTGTTGAAATAATTAGGCTATAATGATAATATTAAATTGGTGATAGCGATGAATATAAAATGTTATATGATAATCCTTTTTTCTATTACACTTTCTTGCTATCATAATAATTAGAACTAGATACAATTTTTGTACCTAGTTTTTCTGTTGTAAGGAGTGAAGTAATGAAAAAACAAGTAGAAAATGAAAAATTAAGATTAATAGTATTTGAAAGTGCTAAAGAATTAGGAAAAAAAATAGATGAACATCTATTAGATATGTATAGTTTAGATAAGTCTGAATATACATTTATTGTTCCAATTAATGAAATATTTTTTAATGATGGACACTTAAAAGTTGAAATAGAGGAAACAGTCAGAAGTAAAGATTTATTTTTGTTAACTGATATAGGTAATTATAGTTTAGAATATACAATGCATCAAATGATAAATCATACAAGTCCATCTGATTTAATGATTGAATTATTAGATGGAATTGGTTCTTGCAATAGTCATGCAGATAAGATTAATGTTATAATGCCACTTTTATTTGCAGGTAGACAACATAGGAGAAATACTAGAGAAAATTTAATGTGTGGTTATATGTTACATTTACTAGATTTAAATCATCATATAAAAAGTGTTATAACATTTGATGCACATGATCAAGGTGTAGAACATGCTATGTTTAATACAGAATTTGACAATTTTTTTCCAACTAATACTATTTTAGATGAAGTGATAAGTGATTTAAGTATTGAAGATTTAAAAAATATAGTATTTGTTTCTCCTGATAATGGTGCAACTGGTAGAAGAAATGTGTATTTAAATTCTTTTCAATCAAAAAATATACATAGAGAAGCGGGAAGTTTTTATAAACAAAGAGATTATAATGTGTTAGAAAATGGGAAATATAAGTTAATTGCTCATGATTATTGTGGTAATGATAATTTATTAGGTAAAACAGCAATAGTTACTGATGACATGATTGCAAGTGGCGGAAGCATGTTTGATGTAATAGATGAATTAAAAAAACGTGGAATAAAAAAAGTGTATATTATTGTAACTTATGCATTATTCACTGAAGGAATAGAAAAATTTAATAAATACTATAATGATGGTTTATTAGATGGAATCTATACAACTAATTTATCTTATATACCAGATGCATATAAAGAAAAAGAATGGTTACACGTATGTGATTGTTCTAAAATGATTTCTAATGTTATTTATCATATTCATAATGATTTGTCTATTTCTAGTATATTAAGAGATAAAAGTGAACCTATTAAAATGTTAGAAAAAAAATTTAAAGGAGAATAAAATATGTATGATGTTGTTATAGTTGGTGCAGGACCTGCTGGACTTTTTACCGCTTATGAACTTATAAATAAAAATAAAAATTTAAAAATATTACTTTTAGATAGAGGAAAATTTGCTCATCACAGAGTATGTCCTATGAATAAGTTTGGAATTAAATGCCAAAACTGCACTCCATGTGGAATACTTTCTGGATTTGGCGGTGCAGGAACTTTTAGTGATGGAAAACTTAATTTTGTTCCTAAACTTGGTAAAAGTGATTTATATAAATACATGAGTGAAGATGATGCTTTAAATCTTTTAGACGATACTGAAAAAATATTTAATGAATTTAAAATGGATAGTGATATTTATCCATCTAATATGGATAAAGCTTTAAAAATAAAAAAAGATATTGCAAAACATGGAGCAAAACTTTTAATTATAAAACAAAAACATTTAGGTAGTGATAAATTACCAGGATATATTATTGATTTCACTAATTATTTAAAAGATAAAAATGTAGAATTATTAGAAAATATTGATGTATTAGACATTATAGAAGAAGAAAATAATTTAAAGGTTATTGGTAAAAAAGGCAAAAAAACTGTTAGCTACGACGCAAAAAAAGTAGTAGTGGCTCCAGGCAGAACTGGTGCTAAATGGGTACAAGATTATTCCGATAAACATAATATACCATATTTATCTCAAAGCATAGAAGTTGGTGTCAGAGTAGAGGTAAGAAAAGAAATATTAGAAGACTTGTGCAATATTATTTATGATCCCAGTATATTCATTAAGACTAAAACATATGGAGATGAAATTAGAACTTTTTGTACAAATCCGGGAGGTTTTGTTACTAAAGAAAATTATTATGGATATATATGTGTAAATGGTCATGCATTAAAAAACGTTAAAACAAATAATAGCAACTTTGCTTTTATAACTAAAATAAATTTAACTGAGCCTGTTACTAATACTAGAGAATATGGTGAATGTATTGCAAAAATTGCAAACTGTTTAGGAGATGGGAAACCTATTATACAAACATTAGGAGATCTAAAAAAATTTAGAAGAACAAGACAAAGCAGATTAGAAAAATCTTTTATAACACCAACATTAAAAGACGTTGTTGCAGGTGATCTAGCTCTTGTTATGCCTAAAAGAATAATAACTAATATATTAGATGGCTTAGAAACCCTAGATAAAATAATACCTGGTGTAAATAATGATGAAACACTATTATATGGCCCAGAAATAAAATTTTTCTCAAATGAAATAGAAACTGATAATAATTTTGCGTTATTAAATAATAAAAATATATATTTTATTGGTGATGGTGCTGGAAAAGCAGGAAATATAGTTGTTGCTGCCGCTACAGGATTAGTAGCTGCTAGAGATATTTTAAATAAAATGTAAACTAAGGTGTAAACAAACTCTAAACATATTGAAAAGCAATGTGTAAAGTAATATATTTATAGTAGCAAGAATAATATATTGCTATAAGGGTTGGATTAGTGAGCACTAATTCGTAAGAAGAATGACATTTTGTTATTCTTTTTTTTCTTTTAATGTTATAATTTTAATAGAGGGTGATAATGTGCAAGAATATGGTGAAGTAGAAAATAATGTTGATTTAAAAATATATAATACTTATAAAATTGGTGGAAGAGCAAAATATTTAGTTAAACCATACGATAAAAATAAATTGCTTTTACTTTTAAAATATCTAAGAAGTAATAATATAAAATATTTTATAATAGGAAAAGGTAGCAATATCATATTACCAGATGAAAATTACGATGGAGTAATAATACTCTTAAATAATTTAAATAATATAGATATAAAAGATAATATGGTTTATGCTGAAGCTGGAATTCCATTAACAATACTAGTACAGAATTTGGTAAATAATAATTTAGGCGGACTTGAAAACCTAAGTGGTATACCAGGTACTTTAGGTGGAGCTATAGTACAAAATGCAGGATGTTATAATACACTTATTAGTGACTATTTAGAAGAAGTAACTTGTATTATAAATAATGAAATAAAAACAATAAAAAAAGAAGACTGTAATTTTCTATATAGAGATAGTATTTTTAAATATAATAAAAACATGATTATAATAGGTGCTAAGTTTAAATTAATAAATGATGATAAGGAAAGAATGTTATCCATTATAAAAGAAAATATACAAAAAAGAAAAAATAGTCAACCCCTTATGTATCCTAATGCAGGTAGTGTATTTAGAAATCCATCAAATATTAGTGCTGGTAAACTAATTGAAGATGCACTTTTAAAAGGATATCATATAAATGGGGCCTATGTATCTACTAAACATGCTAATTTTATAATTAATAAAGATAATGCAACAAGTGAAGACATAATTAATTTAATAAACTATATAAAAAAAGAGATAAAAAATAAATATAATATAGATTTAATTTTAGAACAGGAAATAATAAAGTATAATGAATAAATATAAAGATAATGTGTTATATAAATGCATTAAATATAGTTTATCTCCTATATTTAAATTTATATATAAACCTACAATAATTAATAAAAACAATATTAATTATAAAGATAAAGTTATACTAGCTGGTAATCATACTAGTATATTAGACCCAGTTTTGTTAATGAGTATATTTGATAGACAAATACATTTTTTAGCAAAGAAAGAATTATTTTATGGATTAAAAGGAATTATTTTTAAAAATATGGGTTTAATTTCAGTAGATAGAAGTAAGAAAGATAAAAATGTTTTAAAAAATGCAAAGTACTACTTAGATAATAATTTAGTGGTTTGCATATTTCCAGAAGGAACAACTGAAAAAGATAAATATCCTAATTTATTACCATTTAAAATAGGAACTAGTAAATTAAGTAATGATACTAATACACCTATATTACCATTTAAAATAATAGGTAGATATAAAATATTTAGAAAAAAGGTAAAGATAGTATTTGGTGATTTAATATATCCAAGTAATGATATATTAAGTGATAATAAAAGATTATATGATATAATTAATAATATGAGAGGTTGATGATATGTTATTTAATCTATTTAAAATAAAAAAAGATATTCCTGCTCCATGGAAAAAATATTATGATGATAATGAATTTAATATTAAAATTCCTAATATATCTATTTATGAACAAATTAAAAGAACTTGTTTAAGATATCCAAATAGTGTTGCTATAGAATATTTAGGTAATAAAATTAAGTACAAGAAATTTTTAAAGAAAATTGATAGATGTGCAATTAGTTTTAAATATAATGGAGTTAAAAAAGGTGATATTATATCAATTTGTTTACCCAATGTACCAGAGGCATTAATATGTTTATATGCTCTTAATAAAATAGGTGCTATAGGTAATATGATACATCCGTTATCTGCAGAGGAAGAAATTAAAGAATCTTTAATTTCTACTAAGAGTAAATATTTAATAATGATTGATATGTTTTATTCTAAGGTAAAAAATATTATATCTTCTACTAATGTTAAAAAGGTTATATTTGTAAGTGCAAGTAATTCTATGAAATTTTATATGAAATTGCCATATAAAATAATGAATATTAAAAAATATGAGCATTATCATTTAAATAAATTATATACAAATTGGTTCTTATTTAATTTAAAAAGTTTATTTGTTAATAAAAAGAATATTAAATTTAAGAAATATACAAAAAATACTCCGGCAGTTATTTTACATAGTGGTGGTACTAGTGGGAAACCAAAGAATGTAGTAATTCAAAATAGAGCTTTTTTGCTACTAACTGAACAAGATAAGGTTATTGTTAAAAATATGAATGTAGGTGAGGGTTGTCTTGCAATAATGCCTAATTTTCATGGATTTGGTTTAGCGGTATCTATGCATGTTCAAATTGCATGTGGTTATAAATGCATACTTGTCCCAACTTTTGATCCTAAGAAATTTGATGTACTACTTAATAAAACTAAACCTAGTATTATATTTGGAGTACCAACTTTATTTGAGGCTTTAATAAATAGCAGAAACGTTAAAAATTTAGATTTAAGTAATTTAAAATACGTTATTAGTGGTGGAGATACTTTGCCCAAAACTCTTGAAGATGATGTAAATCGCTATTTAATTAAACATAATGCTGATACTATTATTACACAAGGATATGGTTTAACAGAAGCTTTATCCGCTATATGTTTAGGAACAAAGAAAATTAATAAGAGTGGTTCTATTGGAATACCAATGCCAGGTAATTATATTAAAATTATCAATCCTGCCACAAGAGAAAGATGTAAATATAATGAAGTAGGAGAAATATGTATTCATAATAAGGCTTTAATGTTAGGTTATTTAAATAACGAAACAGAAACTAATGAAGCTTTGCAAATGCATGATGATGGACATATTTGGCTACATACTGGTGATTTAGGTTATATGGATGAAGATGGTTTTACTTTTTATAAGGGAAGAAGTAAAAGAATGATTATATGTAGTGGTTATAATGTATATCCTAGCCACATAGAAAGTGTTATTGAAAGTCATCCTGCTGTTTTACAATGTTCAGTTGTAGGAATGCCACATCCATATAAAAAAGAAGTTCCAAAAGCATTTATAGTATTAAAATCCGGATTTCATGGATTATTTATAAAAAGTGAAATAAAAGAATTTTGTAAGAAAAATTTAGAACATCATATGGTACCTTATAAATTCATATATAGAAAAAGTTTACCGAAAACAAAGATTGGTAAAGTAGATTTTAGAAAATTAATGGAAGATGATGGAGTAGATGATGAATAAAGATGTTCCAATTTTATATAAAATATTAAGACCTATAGTAAAACCTATATTTTTACTATATTATAATCCTAAAATAATTAATAAAGAATATATACCTAAAGATGGAAGTATTTTAATTGTTGGTAATCATATTCATTTATTTGATCAATTTTTAACTATATTTGCTACAAAAAGGGGAATACATTATATGGCTAAAAAAGAATATTTTGATTCTAAAAAAACAAGATGGTTTTTTAATTATGTAGGATGTATTAGTGTAGATAGAAAACATAAGGATAAAAGAGCAGTAGATCTTGCATTAAGTGTACTAAATGATGGTGGTGCAATAGGATTATTTCCAGAAGGAACTAGAAATAGAACTAATAAAATATTGTTACCATTTAAATATGGTGCCGTATCTATGGCTAAAAAAACAGATTCATATTTAATACCATTTGGTATTACCGGCGATTATAAATTTAGAAGTAAAAATCTTATGATTAGATATGGTAAACCATTTAAAGTAACTAATATGGAAATAGATGAAGCTAATAAAAAATTATATAAAGAAGTAGAAAGGTTAATGAAAGAAAATGAAAAAGATAGTAGAAGAATTCAAAAAATTCATAAGTAAGGGAAATGTAATAGATTTAGCGGTAGGTGTTATAATAGGTGGAGCTTTCCAAAAAATAGTTACTAGTCTAGTAAATGATATTTTAATGCCTATAATAGGAATTATAATAGGGGGACATGATTTTAGTAATTTAACTTTAAAAGTAAAAGATGCAACTATAAATTATGGTGTATTTATACAAAATATATTAGACTTTTTAATTGTAGCGTTTTGTATATTTATGGTTATTAAAATATTTAATACAATAGCAGATAATACAAAGAACAAAAAGAAAAAAGAAGAAGTTGTTTTAAAAAAATCTAATGAAGAATTATTATTAGAAGAAATTAGAGATTTATTAAAAGAAAAATAAAAGATAGAATATTCATTTATTGAGTGTCTACTATTACTTATAAGTACTCGTAAAATACGAGTCTTTTTTAATATTGTTTTATAACTATATTTAAGATATTTTTAAATTAAATTTTTATAATTTATATTTTATCTTTTGTTCTATATTTTGTATTTACTTTGATTTGTGATATAATACGTTGTGCGGAGTTGATTTTATGTATACTTTATTTATAAGTACTTTTAGTGAATTAATAACTATAGGTCTTTTAAAAGATGGTAAAGAAATTGATAGATTAGAACAAGTTTCTAGTAGAAACCATAGTATTTATACAATACCAATGATAGAAGAACTATTAGATAAAAATGAAATAAAAACTAACTATTTAAATGAAATAATTGTTGTTAATGGTCCTGGATCATTTACAGGAGTTAGGATAGGAGTTACTATTGCTAAAACTTTAGCTTATACGTTAGATATAACTATAAAAACTATTACTAGTTTAGAAGCATATGCAGTAAGTTATACAAGTGATAAAAATAAGTTAGTAGCTATACCTGATTTAAAAGGAAAATATATAGGATATTTTACTAAAGATAATGATTTATTATCTAATTATATTTATTTAAATAATAAAGAATATGATAAATATGTAGAAGATAAAAAAGATTATTTAATAGAAAATAATAGTTTTAATTTAAATGATATATATAATTATTTAAAAAATAAAGAAGGAATAAATCCTCATTTAGTAAATCCAATATATATTAAAGGAATTGATGCTTTAAATGATAAATAATTGTAATATAAAAGATATAAATAGAATAATAGAATTGGGTAAATTAATAAATGATAATTTTGATAAATTAAATAATTTAGAAGAAATAATAAAAAACAAAGAAATTATAGGCTATTATATTGATAATAAATTAGTAGGTTTTATAATATTTAAAACAATGTATGAAATAACCGATTTACTTTATATTGTTGTTGACAAATTATATAGAAGAAAGAATATTGCATCTAAATTGTTAGAAGAATTAATAGGTAATAGTGAAAAAGTTATGTTAGAAGTTAGATGTGATAATGATAATGCAATTAAATTATATAAAAAATATGATTTTAAAATTATAAATATAAGAAAGAAATATTATGATAATATGGACGCTTATGTTATGGAGTTGATGTTATGAAAGATGTTTATATATTAGGGATTGAGAGTAGTTGTGATGAAACTAGTATATCGATTGTAAAAAATGGATATGTAGAGATTGCTACTACTATTTCAACACAAATGGATACTCATGCTATGTATGGTGGTGTTGTACCTGAAATAGCAAGTCGTATGCACACAGAAAACATTACTTTAGTATTAAGTGATTTATTAAAAAAAGCAAATATGAAGATATCTGAAGTGGATGCAATAGCGGTAACGTATGCTCCTGGTTTATTAGGTAGTTTATTAGTTGGTATAGAATTTGCAAAAACACTTGCACTTGTTTATGGTAAACCGCTAATTGCTGTACACCATATATTGGGACATATATTTGCAAATAATTTGGTAAAAAAAATAAAATATCCTACATTAGCACTTGTTGTTAGTGGTGGTCATACTGAACTTGTAAAAATGACTAGTGATTACGATTTTACGGTTATTGGTACTACGAAGGACGACGCGATAGGGGAGTGTTTTGATAAGGTTGCTAGAGTATTAGATCTTAAATATCCAGGTGGGCCTAATATAGAAAGACTAGCTGAATTAGGTAAAAACACTTATGATTTACCAATTCCTATGAATAATGAAGAAATTAATTTCTCTTTTAGCGGATTAAAAAGTGCTGTAATTAATTTAGTTCACAATGAATTACAAAGAGGCAACGAAATAAGAAGAGAAGACATGGCTGCTAGTTTCCAAACTGTTGCAATTGATGAAATTATTAGAAAAACTAGATTAGCAATTAAATCTACAGGTATTAAAAGATTAATTGTAGCGGGTGGTGTAAGTGCAAATGGTTATTTAAGAAAAGAATTAGAAGAATTATGTAAAGAAATGAATGTGGATTTATCAATTCCACCACTTAAATATTGTACTGATAATGCAACTATGATAGCATGTGCAGCATATCCACTTTATTTAAAAGGAAAATTTAGTGATTTTACTTTAAATGGTAAGAGTCAAGAATATTTTTTAGATAATTAAATTTATAGGGGGTTATATGACATTTTATGATAAAAAGGATTTAAGTAAATTAATAAGTCATTATGAATTTGAAGATAATAAATATATTGTTGAATATTTAGATGGCGACTATGTTAAATATTATAATTCTAACAAGAATCATTATAAAGAATTAAATGAAAAATTGTTAAAACAAGCAATATCTAGAGATAAAGATATGTATAAATTTTATAAAAAATTAAGTAATATTAGGTTTATACTATCAGTATTATTATCTGCAATTGGTATAGGTTTCATCTTTAGTTATCCTGCACTTATTTTAATATGCTTTTGTTTTATATGCGTTATAAATAATTGTGACTTTTTTAATAAATATAATGAGTTAAAGAAATATCATGACTATTTAGAAATAGAAGAAAAACTAAGAAATAATCATAGTATTTTAAAGAAGTTAGGATATGATACAATTTATGATTTACCACTTAATATAAATACTTTAGATTATTATCCAAATAGTGCAATAAACATGATAAAAAAATACGTTTTAAAAAATAACTAATATTTGGTAAAGGGGGATAATATGAATTTTTATAACACAAAGAATATAGAAGAGATTATAAAACATTATAGAAAAGATAATAATAATTATATAGTTGAATATTTAAATGGTAAAAGTATTATTTTAAAAGATGAAGATAATAATTATGAAGAAAAGTTAAATAAAGAAATGTTAAAACAAGCTAAGAATAGAGATATTGATTATAATAATATTAAAATAAAAAGTGAAAAAATATATAATTTTGTTAGTTCAATTATGTTTTTATATATGATAAATTATTCTGTAAATAATGATATTGTTTTATTATTTATTGTTGCAATAATAGGTTTAGTTTTCTCAATAATATTAATGGGATTAAATATTATGGAAAGCGAAGAATTATTAAAATATAGAAATTTTTTATCTATAGTTGACGAATTAAATAAAGAAGAAAACAAAGATATAATCAAAAAATATGAAAATAATAATTTATCAATTAATATAAATAATCTTGATAGTTATTCTAATAAAACTATAAAAAAGTTAAAAAGAGAGTTAAAAAGAAAAAATTAACTTTTTTTTTTATAATAATTTTGATATAATTTTTTTAGAATAAGGAAGGGTATTATGAATAAAAAAGATATTAATAATGTATTAAATGAAGAAGAATTAACTAGTATTGATGGTTATTTTAGAGCTTTAAATTATTTGTCTTGTGCACAAATATATTTGTTAAATAATCCGTTACTTAGAAATAAATTAACTATTGATGATATTAAACCTAGATTAGTAGGGCATTGGGGAACTGCTCCTGGACAAAATTTTATATATACTCATTTAAACAGAGTCATAAAAAAGCATAATGTGGAAATGATTTATATATCTGGTCCTGGTCATGGCGGTCAAGCTATGATAAGTAATAATTACCTTGAAGGAACTTATAGTTTATTTTATCCAGATATTAAAGAAAATGAAGATGGAATACTAAAATTATGTAGAAGATTTTCTTTTCCAAAAGGTGTATCTAGTCATGTTGCACCAGAAACTCCTGGTTCAATAAATGAAGGAGGGGAACTTGGATATAGTTTGGCTCATGCTTATGGAGCGGTACTTGATAATCCAAATTTAATTGCGGCATGTGTTGTTGGAGATGGAGAAGCTGAAACTGGGACTCTTGCTACTAGTTGGCATCTAAATAAATTTATAAATATAAAAAATGATGGAACAGTTTTACCAATTTTACATTTAAATGGTTATAAAATAGCTAATCCTACCATATTGGGAAGAATGAATGATGATGCATTAGAAGAAATGTTTAGTGCAATGGGGTATGAAGTGCTTTTTGTAAGTGGAACTGATACTAGATATATGCACGAAAGAATGGCAGAAGTTATGGATTATGCAATTAAACAAATCAAACTTAGAAAATCCTTAGCAGATGATGATGTTCATTTAAGATTACCATTAATTATATTACGTAGTCCTAAAGGTTGGACTGGTCCAAATAGAATTGATGGAAAACAAATAGAAGGTTCATTTAGAAGCCATCAAGTACCTATTGTTGTTGATAAGGAACATCCGGAACTTTTAAATGTGTTAGATAATTGGCTAAGAAGTTATAAGCCAGAAGAATTATTTGATGAAAATGGAAGATTAAGAGATAAATATAGAATGTTTATTCCTGATGTTAATATGAGAATGGGTATGTCTAAGTATGCTAATGGTGGTTTACTAATTAATAAATTATTATTACCAAATATTTATAATTATGGAATTAAGTTAGATAAACCTGGTAGTAAAAAGGGAATGGATATGAAAGAATTAGGAGTATATTTAAGAGATGTTATAAAATATAATCCTACTAATTTTAGAATATTTGGTCCAGACGAAGCACTTTCAAATAGACTTAACTATGTATTTGACGTTACTAATAGAGAATGGAATATGAAAATTATACCTAGTGATGATTATTTAAATCATAATGGTAGAATTATAGATAGTTTCTTATCAGAAAATGTTTGTGAAGGTTTATTAGAAGGCTATACCCTTACTGGTAGACATGGTATATTTCATACATATGAAGCCTTTAGTAGAATAATTGATTCTATGGTAAGCCAACATATAAAATGGATTAAAGCTTCGAGTGAAATAAAGTGGAGAAAACCTATACCATCATTAAATATAATTTTAACAAGTCATATATGGCAACAAGATCATAATGGGTATACACATCAAGAACCAGGTTTTTTAAATCATTTAGCATGTAAAAAGAAAGATATGATTGGTTTATATTTACCAGCAGATGCTAATACTTTGATAGTAACTATGAACGAAATATTAAAAACAAATAATAAAGTAAATGCTATTGTTGCTAGCAAACACGAAAGACCAGAATGGTTAACAATGGATCAAGCAAAAAAACATTTTAAAAATGGAGCTAGTATTTGGAAATGGGCTAGCGATGAAGAACCAGATATAGTTTTAACTTGTGCAGGAGATACCCCAACTTTAGAAGTTTTAGCAGCTAAAACAATACTAAAAAAATATATTCCAGAATTAAAAGTAAGAGTAGTTAATGTTGTTAATCTATTAAAACTCACAAAAGAAAGTAATATCGGTTTAAAAGATATAGAATATGATTACTTATTTACTACAGATAAACCTAATATATTTGTATTCCATGGTTATCCTAATTTAATAAAAGAATTAACTATAGATAGAAATAATAGAGATTTAACTGTACTTGGATATCAAGAAGAGGGTAGAATAACTACACCATTTGATATGAGAGTTATAAATAAGATAGATAGATTTAATATATGTCTTGAAGTAGTAAAACATATATCTGATGATTTTGATAAATTTAATTTAACAAATTATTGCGTAAAAGAATTAATTAAACATAATATACATATAGAACAATATGGAACAGATTTAGAAGAAGTAGAAAATTGGAAATGGGAGTAAATTATCTATTTCTTTTTTTCTAATATGTGATAAAATTATGATAGGGAGTGATACTAATGTTATATGATGATAAAGCGTTTTATATTTTTGTTAGCGATGATGAATATCATAACAAAAAGATGTATTATAGATCTAATGAATTAAATGGTAGATTGATTATAAGTTATTATAAGAAAGACGATGATATTGTTATTAAAATAAATTATCCTGATAAAGAAATATTAAGTAAAGAAGTAGACTTAACTAAATATGATTTGATTACTAAATATTACTTAGAAAGAATGGAATCTAATGGGTATGAAGAATATCCTACTACTTATGAAAAAGTTTATGGGCTTGGTATATATAAAAAGTTTTTTGTAGATGGTTATACACCAGATATGGAATGTATTAAAAAATACTTGGAGTATGATTATTTAGAGTATGAAAAATTAGATACTATTGCTGATAATAAAAAAGAACTTAATGAACTTGAAGATTTATATAATAAATGTTTAGATTTTGATAAACCAGAAGTTGTTAAGAAAAAGTTTTTAGAATATGATAAAAATTATAAAAAGATAACTGAAAATTTTAAAGATGAAGAATTTTTAAATTAAAAAAGAACTTTAATATAGTTCTTTGCACATACCTTGTATAGGTTTATAAAAACAGTGATTTTTGTATCTTCCAGATAATGGTTGACCATAAAAATCTGATTTACAATTATTTCCGGTTCCAGGAGCATAAAACCATAAGGCATGTGTAGCAGGATGATAATATTCTCCAGTTATTACTCTTTTTGCTAAATTCTTTTCAAGCGTTGTACTAGATGAATAAAATAAAGATGAATTAACACCAACAAATCCTCCTGGATTTTGATATACTACATCATATAAAGTTCTAATATCTTTGAATACGTCACAGGTAGCTATGGCACGATTAACTATTACATTACCAACCATGAGCATTCCTAAGTTTCCTTCGCCGACTGCTTCAGCTCTCATTAATCTTGCAACTAAATCTAATTCTCTTGTTGTATAACTAATTAACATTTTATCACCCATTAAATCATATGAAATAATACGTGATAAATGAAATAATGTAATGATAAAGTTTTAGGTATAAAAAAAAACTAACAATAAGTTAGTTGTTTTCAAAATGGCAGGGGTGGAGAGAATCGAACTCCCATCAAAAGTTTTGGAGACTCCTATGCTACCATTATACCACACCCCTGTGACTTCTAAATTATAACATAATAAAAACAAATAGACAATAACTAATTGAAGAATTTCTATAACTTTGTTATAATTCTTTTTGGGAGTTGATTTATAAATGAAAACCGATGATTTTGATTACTATTTACCACAAGAATTAATTGCACAAACTCCACTAGAAAATAGAAGTGATAGCAAATTAATGGTATTGGATAAAGATGGAAATATAGAACATAAAAAGTTTTATAATATTATAGATTATTTAAATAAAGGAGATGCTTTAGTAATTAATGATACTAAAGTAATACCAGCGAGGTTAATTGGTATAAAAGAAAGTACAGGTGCTGTAATAGAGTTACTGTTACTAAATGATTTAGGAAAAAATATTTGGGAGTGTTTAGCTAAACCACAAAAACGTTTAAAAGAAGATACTATAATTACATTTGGAGAAGGAATATTAAAAGCAAAAGTTGTGGGTATAAAAGAAGAAGGAATTACTAGAGTAGAACTTATATATGATGGAATTTTAATGGAAATATTAGATAAATTAGGTTCTATGCCTTTACCACCTTATATTCATGAGAAATTAAAAGATAAAGATAGATATCAAACTGTATATGCTTTAAATTATGGATCCGCTGCTGCTCCAACTGCTGGATTACACTTCACAAAAGAACTACTTAATTCTATAAAAGAAAAAGGAATAGAAATTGTTCATATAACTTTACATGTTGGACTTGGTACTTTTAGACCAGTTAATGTAAGTGATGTAACTAAACATAAAATGCATAGTGAACATTATATAATGACAGAAAAGGCTGCTAATACTTTAAATAAAGTAAGAAAAAATGGTAAAAGAATTATTGCAGTAGGCACAACCAGTACTAGAACACTAGAAACTATTATGAGAGATAATAACGAATTTGTGCCAGCTACTGGAGAGACTGATATATTTATATATCCTGGTTTTAAATTTAAAGGAGTAGATGGTTTAATAACTAATTTTCATTTACCAAAGAGTACATTAGTCATGTTAGTAAGTGCTTTTTCTAAAAAAGAATATATACTAAATGCATATAGAGTAGCTGTTTTAAATAAATATAGATTTTTCTCTTTTGGAGATGCAATGTATATAGAAAAAAATAATAGTTAGTTTTGACTATTATTTTTTAAATTCAATGTTTTAACATCAATTACACTTTTATATAGTTTATATCTTAATTTAACAATATCTTTATTTAAATTATATACTTTAGCAATTTTTGTAGCATTCTTTTCATATTGCTCAATTAAATTCATAAACTTAATATCATCAGGAAATAACACATATAAATAAAAAATACTTTTTTCATGTTCGTTCATATTATCATCAAATAAGTCACGACATAATCTAGCACATCTATCAAGTTTATAATCGATAGAATACCAATTTTCTATATTATATCTCTTAATTATCTCAATAACATTTTTAGCTCTTTCTTGTATTTCCAGTTTTCTTTCTCTATCTACATTAGATATTGAAATTGATGTAATTCTAATCATAAAAAATCCCCTTTCTTAATTGGTGAAGTATATAATATAACAAATTTCATAAAAATGCAAATTTTTTAATAATATTAATTGACAGAAATAATTATTTTGTATAGAATAAAAAGTAATTATTACTTTTAAGAGGGTAATATTGGCTAGGATAGGAGTGTAGGTACATGGCAAAAAGAATAAAAAACGATAAAGTAATAAGTAAAAGACAAGGAGAAAGGAAAACACTTAATAAAGATACTAAAAATAAAATAAATATTTGTTTAACAAAGTTAAACAAATATAAAGTATACTTTATATTATCTTTTATATTAATTCTTACTGTTATTGGAATTACATTTGGTATCAATAAAGGTTCATATAATACTAAAATAGTTAGTATAGATAATTATACTTATAATAAAAGTGATTATATGATATATATTTATTCTGCTAAATATAATTACTACAAGGATAAAGTTAATGATATAACGAGTGAAGATTTAAATGTCATGTATGATGATGAAAATAAAATGACAATGCGTGACTATTTAAAAGAAGTAGCAATTAGTGACATAAAAACTGCTTCTGCAATAAAATCAATTGCAAGTAAAAATAATATAGAATTAACTAATGAAGATAGAAAAGAACTTGATAAAGAAAAGAAATCATTTATTAAAAGTTTAGGTGGTATGAAAGAATATAGAAAATTCTTGAAGAAAAATAATACTACAGATAAATCTTATGATAAGATGAGTGAAACTGATAAACTATATAAGAGAATAATAAAAAAATTATATAGTAATGGAAAAATAAATGATTTAACAGAAGAAGAAAAAAATGATGCTTTATCTTCTTATAAAGATAATTATATGAAGATAAAACAAATAGTACTTACTATAGTAGATTTAAATACCGGTAAAAATCTTAATAGTACTACTATAAATCAAAAAGAAGCCCTTGCTAAAAATATTGTAAGTGAAGCTAGAAGTGGTGTTAATTTTGATGACTTGATAAAAAAATACAGTGAAGCAAATGATGAAGATGATAATAATTATGAGTTATACTATAAAAATGGTGAATTATTAAGTGAGCTTGAAGATGAAATAAAAAAACTATCTCCTGGTGATGTAAGTGAACCAATTAAAACAAAATATGCTTATCATATAATACAAAAACTAGAACTTGATGATAAAAAACTAAATAGTTATTATGATGATTTAAGAGAAGAAAAATGCATAAAAGATATAAAAGACGCTCTTAAAGATCTAAAGATAACATATTATGGTGCTTACGAAAAAATAAAAATAAAATAGAAGAATGGAGTTTAAAAGAAGTATGAAAAAAGATACAACAAAGATTTTTAGTATTGTAATAACTTCTATTGTAGGTATACTTTTAATACTAGGTATATTTAATATAGTTAAAGTATATAAAGTAGATAATGAAAGTATTCCTGAAGTAGTTAGTTCTATAGATGATACTAGAAATGAAGCTAAGAAATTAAATGATGAAACTAATAAAAAAATGAATGATAATGATTCATTAACTCAAGAAAAAATAGATAATGTTAAGAAAAATGTTAATTCTAATTATTCTAAAACTAATACTAAGTTAGATGAAACAAAAGATAATATTAATGAAAATATTACTAATAGTAAAGATGAAATTGTTAAGAATGATGAAGAAAATACAGAAGAGATTATTAGTAATGCAAAAGATAATACTAAATCTATTAATGATAATGTAGATGCAGCTGAGGCTTTACTTAATAATGCTATAAGCACTGCATTAAGATTAGCTGTTGAACATAGTGATGCAAATAGAGAATTAGTAAACATAAATACAAATGCAAATAGAGATATAATAAATAATAATGTAGACGCAAACAGAGATTTAATAAATGCAAATACAAATGCAAATAGAGATATAATAAATAATAATGTAGACGCAAACAGAGATTTAATAAATGCAAATACAAATGCAAATAGAGATATAATAAATAATAATGTGGATGCAAATAGAAATTTAATAATTTCAAATACAGATGCTAATAGAGATATAATAAATAATAATGTAGATGCAAATAGAGTGTTAATAAATAGTCACATTGATGCTGCAGAAATATTATTAGAAAATTCTATACTTAATGCTAGAAATGTTATCACAACTAAAGTTGAAAATTCAAGAAAAAATATTAATGAAACAGTAAGTACTAAGGTAAATAATGCAAGACTTAACATAAATAAAAATGTTAAAGATGCAAGAACATTAATTATAGAAAAAATTGAAAATTCAAGAAAAAATATTAACGAAACAGTAAGTACTAAGGTAAATAATGCAAGAGTTAATATAAATCAAAATATTAAAGAAGAAACTAAAAAAGTTAATGAAAAAATTGAAAATTCAAGAAAAAATATTAACGAAACAGTAAGTACTAAGGTAAATAATGCAAGAGTTAATATAAATCAAAATATTAAAGAAGAAACTAAAAAAGTTAATGAAAAAGTTGAAAAAACTAGAAAAGATATAAATACTAAGACTAAAACTGTAGTTAATAGCAGTAAACAAGAAATTTTAGATAAAATTATGGGTACAAGTACTGAAACATTAACTGAAAGATTTAATACTGTCGATAGTAATATTGCATATGTTAAAAATGATACTAATAATATAGTTAATAATTTAGGTACTATTGCTGGAACTACAATTGCAAATACTTTAATTGGTGCAAATACAAATATTTCTAGCATAAAAGCTAGTACAGATTTAATTGGTACTAAAGATGATGCAACAGAAGATACAATTTTTGGAAAATTAAATTCAATAAGTAGTAATGTAACTACAATTAAAAATACTACTGATGATACTAAGAATAAAGTGTTAGATATTGCAACTAAATTATATGGTACTGATACGACAACTGATACTGTATTTAGTAAAATAGACAATTTAAATACTGCTATAGCAGATGTAGAATCTAGATTAAATACTAAATTAGGTGAAATTAAGACTATCGTTGATAGAATTGATACTAAAGGAAATGTTAACACAATGACTGATGAATATAAAGCAAGTGTTATTAACGAAGTAAGTCCTTATTGTTCAACTCCAACTGGTTGTGCAAATGCTATTATCGGTGTATTAAAGAGAGACGGTTTCTTAAAATAATAAATAAAATTGTACAGATTTAATTAGTCTGTACTTTTTTATTGTTATAATTATTGTAATATTTAATTAAATATTATATACTTATTTATATAAAGTAGAGTGATTATATGAATAATAAAGGTTTTATTGCAACAAGTTTAATTTATTCTTTCTTTCTAATATTTGTTACTCTTTTTCTAACTATAATAGCAGACTATTTACAAAATAAAGTATTATTAAATACAATAGAAAAAGGTATAAAAGAAGATATAAATAATAGTATGGGTATACAAGATTTTGAAGTTGGAGATAAATTATTCTTTGTTGAAAATGTTAATGAATTTAACGGATTATACTATATTTGTTCAATTACATATAAAGTAGATGCAACTAGGAAAGATGAATTGTATCTTAGTAGTAATGAAGATTGCAGTAATGCCCTTAGGTTAGATATTACTGGAAAAAGATTGATAATTAAAAAGGATAACGTTGTTAATGATGATTTTATTAATATAAGTGAGGTGAAGCAATGAATAAAAAGGGGTTTGTATTAATGGAAACTATAGTAGTTATTGTTGTAGTATCTGTTGCTCTTCTTACTATATTTTCTTCATATAATAAAATATTATCAAAACTACGCACTGAAAATAAATATGATACTAGTGAATATATTTATATGACCAAGTATATAAAAGATTATATGCAAGATCATATGCAAGATCAAAATATTGCATTTAATGTAGGCAACTTATGTAGTAGTAAAAAAGATGAAAATATGTGTGAAACTAAAGATATAGAGGATTTATCTAAAAGAGATGATTTAAAAAATATGAAAGAATTATATAATATAGAAAAAATATATTTATTAACTAACATAAATAAATTTGATGTAAAAATGAATGATACTAAAAAAAATTCATCACTTTTTGATGCATATATGATAGATTATATAAAAAAGTTAGATGTTAGAGATCAAGATAAATTATTGATTGTTGAGTATAAAAGGCCAGCTAAAGATACAAATAATGAAGATATTAGGATGATGTGTAGTGATGCTATGAAAGAGAATGGGAAATGTCCTATTTTGTACGAAACTTACATATCTAGTTTGGAGTGGGATTAATGGAACTAAATAAGAAAGGTATGACATTAGTTGAAATAATTATTTCTATAGCGTTAATTTCTATAGTACTTATATTTTTGTTTAGTTTGTTAGTTGATGTAAAAGATATGAATGATGAAGCAAGTATTAATTCTGACTATTTAATTAATAAAGCTTTAATGTTAAAAAATATAGAAGAAGATCTAGATAAAGCGACTACTGAATTAAAAATAAACACTTGCAATATACATACTTTTTATACGACTTATCCTGATGAAGAAGCGTTTGAAAGTGGTATACCTGATTATTTTATAAAAGAAGACGAAAACATAAACGACAATACAACTTTAAATATTGTAAAAAAAAGATTAGCCAGGGAATGTATAAAATTTACATTTGACAATGATGATAGCAAAGCGGCTTACTTAGGAATATATTATTATAAGAATAAAGACTCTTATGTAATTTCATATATTCATGGTGATACGAAAGCAACTAGATTGCTTCCAGAATTTGAAAAATATAATGTAGATACAAACGGAAATATAAAACCCGGATTTGAAATAAAATATAGTAATTCGTCTGATTATACAACTGAATGTAAGTTAAATGGCAATGATAAATGTGCGTTTGTAACTAATAATACAGGAAAAGAATTGATACATGGTGTTACATTTAACAAAATAGAAATTCCAATAATAGGCAGTGACGGAAAAGATTATTCTATATTAATTTCATATTATAAAAAAGGTGAGTAGAATAACTGAAATAATAACTGCATACAATTTTGATTTTAAAAATAAAGTATAATTAGTATCTGGTAAGATACTTTTTATTTGTGTATGAATAGATAATCCTCCAAAAGATAAATATACTGTACTTAACAATATTTTAATATTAGTACTTATATCTAAATATTCTAATCCCTTTAATCCAGTAGTTATTTCTAAAAATCCATTTAATATATTTTTTAATAACATATTTTTAATTGGTAAAAGATTAATTATAATATTAAAGAATATTAAAGTACCTAATATCATTAATAAAGTATCTATTGTATCTTTTATAATTTTAGATATATTTATTTTTCTTTTAATATAATTTATTTTTAAATCTATATAATTCATATTTCTAAATATTAAACCTACTATAATATTAGATATAATTATAATACTTATTATTTTAATTGATATGGACTTATTTAAATATAAAGTAAGTAAACTATATATTAATAAAATATTGTAATTAGAAGTAAATAGTAACAATTTATCTGATAAAGTATTTGATATTAAATTATTATTTACTAAATCATTTATATATTTAGCATTAGATGGACTACCCGTAAATAAGCTTAAAAAATATATAAATATACCATAATTAGAACACTTAAATATTTTATTAAATAATTTACCAAATATATTACAAATATTTATAATTAAATTAGATTCTATAATTAGACTTGTTATAATAAACATAGGAAGTAGATTTGGTACTATATTTTTAAACCATAAAATAACAGTATTATATATAGTGTAATACATTATATCTTTTTTAATAAATATTAGTATGAAGAAAAAAATTATTGTTAGTTTTGTTAATTTATTTTTCATAATAAAATATATTTATTTAATTCTTAAAAAATTCATGAGTATTATGATATAATAGTTAGGTGATGAGATATGAAAAAGATATTTGATAAAATAAAAAAGTTTTTTAAAGAAAATTATAAAGGTATACTTATATTAGTTTTTATATATTTATTATTTAATTTTAAGTTAGATTTTAGTATATATAGTCCTGGTGGATTAATTAATTTAGATAATAGAATAGAAAGTAAAAGTGATATTAATAAAAGTAAGGGAAGTATTAATATGACTTATGTTAGGTTAGTTAAGGGAACAATACCAACTTATTTATTGGCTAAAGTAATACCTACTTGGGATATAGTTGATAATGATGATATTACTTATGATGGAGATATAGATGAAACTATAAAGATAGATAAATATTATTTATTAGAAAGTATATCTAATGCTTATATGGTTGCATATAACTCTGCTGGTGTTGATTATTCTATTAAAAAAAGTAATAATTATATAACTTATATTTATGAAAAAGCTAAAACTGATTTAAAATTATTTGACAATATTATAAAGTATGATAATATAAAATTTACAACATTTAGTGAAATGCAAGAATATATTACTAATAAAAATGTTGGAGATAAAATAACATTTGATGTTGTACGTAATGGTAAAAATATTAAATGTTATGCAGAGCTAATAGATTTAGATGGAAAAGCTAAAGTAGGTTTAACTTCTGCTGTTATTAATGAATATGATAGTGATGTAAACGTTTCAGTTAAAAGTAAAGCAAGTGAGTCTGGATCTAGTGGTGGTTTTATGACTGCTCTTGCAATATATAATGCAATTACTAAAGAAGACATTACAAAAGGAAGAGTTATTGCAGGTACTGGAACTATAGATAGTGAGGGTAACGTTGGTGAAATAGGAGGCGTAACATATAAACTTGCTGGTGCTTATAAAAACGGTGCGGATATAATGCTAGTACCAAAAGATAATTATGAAGAAGCATTAAAATATAAGAAAAAACATAAATTAGATATAGAATTAGTTAGTATAAGTACTTTTAAAGAAGGAATAGAGTATTTAGAAAATTAGGAGGGTTTTTATATGAAATATTTTATACCATATACACAAATATTAAAAAATAAAATAGATGTAAACGAAGACAAAATAGTAATAGCAAAAAAGAATGATAAAGAAGAATATAGTTTTATACCGATATATGCTTTTGGTAATTTAAAAAAGAATGTATTGGATAATTTTAAAACTATAGAAAAAAATAAAAATGTAGAATTTATGTTAGAAATTGATGAAAAAGATAAAAATAAATATAATATATTAAATACAAAGAAATTTAGAAGAAATAGTAGAAATAAATATATACTTATAAAAAATGATTTAATAAACTTAATAAATTTTAATGAATTAAATAATATGAGTATAGATGAATTAAATAAAGGAAAAATAGTTATTGTTAAAAATGATAAAAAAGGTTTAAAAATAGATACTGAAAATAATATAATTAATATGAAAGAAAGTATAAATGAATTAAGATTAAATTTAAAAAACAATAATATAGTAAATGATATATATTTTTATACAGATGATGAAGATTTACTTTTAAAATATAAAGATAATATAACTAGTTTAAAAGAGAAAGATAATGATAGATATGAAGTTATTAAACATAAGATATTTATAATAGATAGTATTAGTATTGATAGAATAAGAGATATAGATTATAAGTCTTATAATTTATTAGAACAATTATGTTTTAATTCAATTCAAGTATATTATGGTAGTGATTATAATGATAAATATGAAGTTCAATTAAAAAAAGATAATGAATATCAAAAGAAAGGTTATTTAATTACTAGAAGTAATTTAAATAGTATATTCTATAATTCTTCTTTAACATCATTATTTAAATATATAAATGTATTTGTTTTAGTAGATGGTTACTATACTAAAATATCTATAGAAGAGTATTTAAAAGATAAAAATATACTAAAATATATAAAGAAAAAATCTTGATATAAAATCAAGACTTTTTTATTTTTTTAATGGCGGAGTAGGAGAGATTTGAACTCTCGCGCCAGTTGCCCGACCTACACCCTTAGCAGGGGCGCCTCTTCAGCCTCTTGAGTACTACTCCATGCCCGATAAATAAATTTTACTATAAGTATAATCATTTGTCAATTTTTTTATTAAAATTTATTGAAAAAATTTTTATTTTATTATAAAATTATATAAGAAAGTAGGAAAGCATATGCAAGGTATGGATCATGTAAAAAAAAGAATTATAATTAGTTTGATATCTATTTTAATTTTAATAATGGCATTATTTGGAATAACATATGCATATTTTACTACGAAAGCAAAAGGAAACGAAGACGATAAAAGTGCTAATGTAACTGCTGGTAAGTTAGAAATAACGTATGGTGATGGGAATGGTTTAATACAGTTGAATAATATTGAACCTGGTGATAATATACCTGAAAAAACATTTACAGTTACTAATACTGGAAAAAATAATGTTGATAAATATGAAGTTATACTAGAAGATGTTACTAATGAATTAAATAAATATGAAGATTTAAAATATAATTTATCTTGTTCAAGTAATATGGGCGATTGTAACGGAACAACTAATACTTTCCCAAAGCAAGATAGTATTGTTATTAATAATTCTATAAAAGTTAATGAGGTTCAAACATATACTTTAAAAATATCTTATGATGAAACTAATATAGATCAAAGTATAGATATGAACAAATTAGTAAGCGCTAAAGTTAATTTAAAAAATGAAGAAAATTATTTATCTACTTTTAAAATATATGGTAATAACAAGTTAGAAACTTTTTCTAGTGAATATCAAGAAGTAGAATATATAGAAGGTACTGGAACACAATGGATTAATACGGAATATATACCAAATTCTAAGACAAAAGTAGAAATGGAAGCAGAATTTACTAGTATAAGTACAAATTATGTGTTTTTAATGGGGACTAGGAATAATAATAATGACGCATTTAATAGATTTGATTTGATTAAATTAAATACTACAGATGGCTCAAATATAGTTTTCAATTCCGGTGATATTAATAAAGCAAATAGAGTAGAAAGTAAAAAGTTTTTTCCTACTATTGGGACACGTAATTTATATATAGTTGATGGTAAAGAAAAAAAGCTTACAATAGATGGAGATTTAATTCATACTTCTAAAGATGCTGTAGATAATTCAAATTTAAATATACAATATCCACTGCACTTGTTAGTTGCAACATATGGTACTAATGGAGTTGCAAAAACTTATATAAGTCATGCTAAAATATATTTTACAAAAATATATGATAATGATAAATTAGTAAGAAATTTTGTACCATGTTATAGAAAAAGCGATGGTGTTATAGGATTATATGATAAAGTAGAAAATAAATTCTATACAAACGGTGGAACTGGTAATTTTATAAAAGGTGCAGATGTAAATAAACTAGATATAAAAGGTGTTGGAGAATTTGTAAAAGATACTAATAATGTAAACTATGGAAAATATAAAATACCAGTTATAGTTACAAAAGTACCAGTAGAATATCAAGAGGTAAAATATTTAGAAAGTACTGGAATACAATGGATTAATACAGAATATATACCAAATACAGAAACTAAAGCGGTGATTACTTTTAGTTTTACCTCTTGGCAAAGAGGTACGAATGCTACCACTTGGTATAATATTTTGGGGAGTAGAACAAGTTACACATCTGTTGATCAATTCTCTTTTACAACAAATGCTATTAATCAAATGTATGCTGGCTTTGGTGCTGCAGAAAAAAGTGCTACTTCTAACATTAATACGTTAAATAGTAAAAATACTGTTGAAATGGATAAAAAGCAACTCAAATCTAATGGTGTTACTAAAATTACTTTTGATAATAAGATAATAACATCTCAATTACCTATATATTTATTTGGGAGAAATACATCTGGAACTTTCGCTAATGCCAGTGCAGCTAAGATATATAGTTGTAAATTTTATGATAATCGTGAGTTGGTAAGAAATTTTGTACCGTGTTATAGAAATAGTGATGGTGTAAAAGGATTGTATGATAAAGTAGAAAATAAATTTTATACAAATAGTGGAGAAGGAGAATTTGTACTTGGAGAAGAAGTTAATGATGGAGTGGCTTTATATTTGAATGAACCGTTAAGAAAGGTTAATGATGTAGCTGATTATATTGATGTAAGAAAAGGTAAGTTGATTAGAAAAATTGGTGTTATAGAAAGCTATAATGGTGAAGAGATAAAAACAGAATATATAAGTTCTACTGGTAAGTTAGAAGTTGGAGCAACTATATATTATATATTAGATGAAGAAATAGAAGAAAATATTGATACTAAAGAATTATTAAATAATATAAATTTAAATGGATCTGTTAAAGTTAATACTGTAATAGAACCGAGTAATATAAAATATATTATTCTATAATTCTTTTTTTCTTGATAAAAATTAATTTATTTTATAAAATATGTTTTAGGTGATTAATGTGATATTATGTGTTCTTGGTCCAACTGGAGTTGGAAAAACAAAATTAAGTATAGCACTTGCTAAACATTATAATGGTATAATAGTAAATGCAGATTCTATGCAAATATATAAAGGATTAGATATTGGTACTGCAAAAGTAACAGAAGAAGAAAAAAAAGGTATAGAACATAAATTATTTGATATTAAAGATGTTAATGAAATGTATACAGTATACGATTATCAAAAAGATTTAAGAAATATACTAGATAATAATAAAGATAAAAATATAATCATAGTAGGTGGTACTGGATTATATATAAAAGCAGGACTATATAACTATGTATTTGAAACTGAAAATAATATTAATAATAATTATGATAATTTGACAAATGAAGAATTATATAAATTAGTATTAAAAAAAGATAAAAATAGTGATATACATATAAATAATAGGAAAAGATTAATAAGATTTTTAAATAAAAAAGAAACTATTAAAGATAAAGATAAATTATTATATGATGTTAAGTTTATTGGTTTAACTACTAATAGAGAAATATTATATGATAGAATTAATAAAAGAGTAGATATTATGATAAAAGATGGTTTATTAGAAGAAGTTAAATCATTTTATGATAAGAATATTAGAAGTAAAGCTATAATGACTGGTATAGGATATAAAGAATTATATGATTATTATGATGGTAAAATTAGTTTAGATAGTGCTATAGAATTAATAAAGAAAAGAAGTAGACATTATGCTAAAAGACAATATACTTGGTTTAATAATCAAATGAATGTTAAATGGTTTAATGTAGATTTTAATGACTTTAATAATACAATAAATGAAGTATTAAAATATATAGGGGAGTAAATTATGGAAACATTATTAAGTTGGATGGAATATTATATGGATTTATATTATAAAACTAATGATTTTAATAATAAAGTATTAATATTTAAGTCCATTAGTGTTATATATAAATTATCAAAGAATTATAATGACTTTAATAATAAATATGTATATTTAATAAATACAAAATATAATAATTTTATTAATAATAATCCTAGTGTAGAAAATGAATTATGTAATTATTATAAGAAATTAAATGAAAATAGATTCATGAGCGTTAATGATATAAATTTTTTAAAAGAATTATTAAATAAACTTAATAGGAATTATATTAAAAATTATATAAATAATTATAATAGAAATAAATTAAATAATTATGATATATTTAATCCTGATTTATTATATAGTTATATTAATTATGATGAATGTTATAATAGATTAATTAATTATATGAAAAATAGAATTATAAAGGATAAACATTTTAAAACGTCATGTACAGTTGATTTTTATGATAATAATAATTTTTATGATAATAATGATTTTTTAATATTAAATAATAATAGTTTGATAGATTATATTCATGAATTAACTCATGTATATACAAAGGATTTAAATAATAAGTATATTGAAACACCATCTATAATGATGGAATTGGGGATGGAATCATATTATAAATTAGGTGATAAACATGATAGGATAGATATTCTATGTCAATATGGCAGTTCCTATTTAAATAGTGATGTAGAAGATAAAGAAATATTACAAATGAATTTAGAATATTTTATAGGTACTATCGTTGCATTATCTTTTATAAATAATTATGGATATGATTTTAGAAATATAAAGTATGCTGTAGATATAATTTGTAATTATAGCAATTTTTTTCTAAGAGATATGTTAAATATTTTAAATATAAATGAAAATGATATTATAAATGCTTTTAATAATAAAGAAAAAATATTATGTAAGAGATAATGACAAATAAAAGACAAATATATGTCTTTTTTCTTGTTTAAAAGAAATATATATTATATAATTTAATTATGGTGAAGATATTATGGCTAAGAAGAAAAAAAGAAAAAATACAACTAGTTCAAAAAATAAAATAAGTATAGAATTTATAGGATTAATACTAATTTTAATTGGTGTTATTGGTATTGGTGTGTTTGGCCCTGTAGGTTCTATTATAAAACAATTTGGAGTATTTTTAGTTGGTACATATGTTAATGTTTTAATATTATTTTTAATTTTTTTAGGGTCTGTCTTTATAATAAAAAGAGAAAGTCCTAAGTTTTATTCGTCTAGATTTATTGGAATATATATTTTAACATTTTCAATACTTGGTTTATCACATATGAAATATGTTGATAAAGGCTTAAAATTTAAAGACTTTATGGAACTAAGTATAGAAAAACTAATGAGTATTAAAGGACCAGAATTTACTAATTTGTCTAATGCTGGTGGAGGAATAATTGGTGCCATTAGTGGATGGAGTTTAAAAGCCTTATTTGATAGTAGGGGGGCAATGATAGTTTACTATGTTTTAATATTCTTTGGTGTAATATTATTGTTTAATTTATCTATAGGTGATATTTTAGATAAGATTAAAGATGGAAAAGAAAAAATAAAAAATAGACCAAAGAAAGAAAAACATAATAAAGAAGAAGATGATGATGAAGAGGAGGAAGATGAAGAAGAAACAGAAGTTGTTGATAATAGAGTAATCATTACTTCTCATGAAGATGCACATAATATAGGAAAGAATGTTGTAGCGGAGACTGTTAGTGTTGATAATATAAATAATACGTCTAATAGTAATTATAAGTTACCTTCATTAGATATTTTAGATCCTATTAAGAAAAAGAAACAAGCGAATACTACTGAATTTTTAAATAAAACAAAAACCGCTTTAGAAAAAGTTTTAGCTGATTTTCAAATTCATGGTAAAGTCGTTGAGATACATGAGGGTCCAACTGTAACTCAATTTGAAGTTGAGATTGCAAGTGGTACTAAGGTTAGTAGAATAACTAGTATTAATAAAGAAATTGCACTTGCACTTGCTGCTAAAGATGTTCGTATACAAGCTCCTATACCAGGTAAAAGTACGGTTGGAGTGGAAATACCTAATAAGATTACTAGTAGTGTTCCAATTCGTGAAGTACTATCAAATGTTCCTAGTAATATGGCTAATGCAAAAATATTATTTTCATTAGGTAAAGATATAATGGGAAGAAATTGTTGCGCTGATATGGCTAAAATGCCACACTTATTAGTTGCTGGTTCTACCGGTAGCGGTAAATCAGTTTGTATTAATAGTTTTATTGCAAGTATATTGATACGTATGCGACCAGATGAATGTAAACTTGTTTTAGTAGATCCTAAAAAGGTTGAACTTTCTAATTACAATGGTATACCACACTTAATGTGTCCTGTTGTAAGTGATCCTAAGAAAGCAAGTATAGCATTACAAAAAATTGTTGCAGAGATGGAACACAGATATGATTTATTTAGTGAAAAAAATGTAAAAAATATAAGTGGATATAATGAATGGGTAGAAAAAACTAATAACCAAGCTAATGCTGAAATAGAAAAGAAAATGCCCTTTATAGTAGTTATAATAGATGAGTTGGCTGATTTAATGTTAGTTGCTGCTAAAGAAGTTGAAGATTCTATTATGCGTATTACTCAAATGGCTCGTGCCGCTGGTATACATTTGATTGTTGCAACTCAAAGACCATCAACAGATGTTATTACTGGTGTTGTTAAAGCAAACATTCCTAGTCGTATATCTTTTGCAGTTGCTAGTCAAATAGATTCAAGAACTATACTTGATATGGGTGGTGCAGAAAAATTACTTGGAAAAGGAGATATGTTATATTTACCAATGGGAGAAAATGCTCCTTTACGTATTCAAGGTAATTTTATAAGCGATGAAGAAACTCAAAGATTAATAGATTATGTATCAAAAGAACAGGTTGCACAATATGATAATACATTAACTGAAGCAGCACCAAATCATATGGCTGCGGGCGATGATTTTGAGAAAGAAGAATATGATGATCCTCTTTATAATGATATTGTAGACTTTGCAATTGAAACTGGTAAAATAAGTGCATCTTTAGTACAAAGAAGATTTAAAGTAGGATATAATCGTGCTGCTAGAATAATTGATTTATTAGAAGAGAGAGGAATAATAGGTCCACAAAATGGATCTAAACCTAGAGAAGTTTTAGTTAAGTTAGATGATAATGAAGAATAAAATATGAGATATATTATCTTGTATTTTTTATTGATTGTTTTGTAAAATAAAAAAATAGATAGCGAGATAAAATAACAAATTATAATATTCTGTATTTACATTTGCTTTACAACAAAAATTTAGTATCTGTAAGATTTTATATACAGATATTTTTTATTTGTAGTTTTTATAAAAAAAGTTAAAAAAAATGTAATAAAAAAAAGGAAATACAAATTTTTTCACTATATATATAAGTGAAGGGTATAAAATTTATAGCCTTTTAGAAAGGAGGTAAACCTCGTGAAAAAATTTAGAAAGTTCGAAGATATTATTAATAATAAAAATCTATTATTTGATATTAAAAATGATTTAATATTTAGAAATGTATTTTTAAATAAATGTTCATTAAATTATGTTTGTAAATTATTACATTATTTATTAGGGTATGATTTAAATGATTTAAAAAATAATTTAAAAATAGTTAATAATGAACATCCTAGTAATAGTGTATTTAATAATATAAATAGAAGTGATGTTATTTATGAATATAAAGATATTTATATAATATTTGAAATGAATAGCAATAATATGAAACATCATATTAATAAGAATTATTATTATTTATTTAAACAACATAGTAGTAGACTAAATAATAAGAATAATTATAATAAGAAAACAATATTAATAAATATTGATGATTATGATGTAAATAAAAGAAATGAAATAGTATATACATCTAAAATACTTGATACAAAATATTATGCAAATATATATAATTTAATAAATATTATACATATTAATATTGACTCGTTAAGAAATAAAATGTATAATAATATTGAATTAAATGATTTGGAAAGATTATTAATAATATTCATTGAACAGGATAGGCGTAATCTTGTAAATAAAAATGTAGAGAAGGAAGTGATTGATATTATGGATTATATAGCCAGAATGGATTTTAGAGAAGGAGACCCGGTTACTTATAATCGTGAAGAAGAACTTAAGATCCTAGAAGAAATGGCTTTAGAAGATGCAAGAAAAGCTAAAGAAGATGCGAGAAAGGCTAAAGAAGACGCAAGAAAGGCTAAAGAAGATGTAAGAAAATCTGAAGAAAAAGTAAGATGGGCTACGAAAAAAGTGCAAGAAGCTGATGCCAAAGTTCAAGAAGCTCATGCTAAGACTCGAGAAGCTGATGCCAAGACTCGAGAAGCTGATGCCAAGACTCGAGAAGTTGATGCTAAAGTTCAAGAAGTTTCTGCAAAAGAACAACAAGTTGATGCTAAAGTTAAAAAGTTTGAAGAAGAAAAAATAGAATTTGCAAAAGCATTAAAAGCAGAAGGATATCCAATGAATAAAATTCTTAAACTTACAAAACTACCAAAAAGTAAAATTATGATGCTATAATTTACTACTTTTTAGTAGTTTTTATCTTATACAAAGTTTAATAAATAATAAAATAATGAAAATATAATATAAAAATTTTCTAATAATAGAAAACTTTATAATTCTAAATTATCTAAATCCAAAATATCATTAACTTTTAAATTTATACTAGAGTTATTTGGTAATTCTAATATATTAGTTTTATTTTTATTATTAAATATAATTATTTTATTGGGTTTTATATTTCTATTAATCATCAGTATTCTATTATTCTTATCTAATAATAAAACATCAATATTCTCTAACATAAAAAATGTATGTATACTTTTACAATCTTCTATTAATAAACCATAATCAATATTTCTTTTATTCATTAATCCTATTAATTTATCTTTAAAACTTTTAGCAACTACGACTTTCATAATATCACCAATTTATTATATTCAATTTCTTAAATTAATTATACATTTATAGATGGATAATATCAACATACAAAGAGTTGATTTTAGTATAAAATATAATATAATTTCATAAATATTTCAAAAATATTTAATAAAATGAAATTGATATATGGACTTATAATGTATTATGTTATATTATATTTAATGTGTCTTAAAAGGAGTAAATAAAGATATGAAAAAATATATAAATAAGAATATATTATTAAATACTATAATTAATTTTACATTCTTAATATTAATTGAAATAATATTTAAAATTGTTAATTTTTATAATTTAATAGATTATTCAAGTATTAGAATTTTAATTTCTAGTTTTTTGTTAAGTTTTATTATTGGTAATTTAGAATATTTTATAAATAAAAAATTACATAAATATATTAATGTAACTTTGATATTTATATCATCAATATATGCTTTAGCAGAAACAGGATTTAATAATTTTATTGGTGTGTATATGTCACTAGGAACATCTAGTCAATTAGGTGCTGTTATAGATTATATTAGAGAATTTATATTAAGTTTTAAATGGTATTATTATTTTCTTATATTACCATTTATACTTATGGTTTTATATTATATCTTTATAAATGAAAAAATAATTAATAAATATAATATAAGTATGAGCAAAAATAATTATAAATTATTGAATAAAAGATTATATGTTAAGAAATTATCTTTAAGTATTTTAATTTTATGTATGTTCTCTAATTTATATTTATTAACAATATATGTTCCATTTATGCAAAATAAATTGCAGACAGTGAGTAATAAAAAGTTATTTAAAAGTCCTAGTGTTCCTAGTATCGCTGTAAAACAATTTGGTATAATAACATTTGGAATATTAGATGTAAATAATTATTTTTTTCCAGCTAAAGTAAGTGAAGAATATAAGATAGAAAATGAGAGTAATAAATATGCTAAAGAAAATAGTACAAGAAAATTTGATGATACTAATTGGAATAATTTAATAGATAATGAAACTAATGAGACATTAAATACTTTAAATAAATATTTTATAAATAATGATGTTACTGATACTAATAATTATACTGGTATGTTTAAAGATAAAAATTTAATAGTTATTATGTTAGAAAGCGTTAATGATATTATTATAAATAAAGAAGATTATCCTAACTTTTATAAAATGTATAGTGAAGGTTGGCATTGGAAAAATAATTATAGTCCTAGAAATAGTTGTAGTACAGGTAATAATGAGATGAGTGGTATGACAAGTTTGTTTTCTATATATAATACTTGTACTGCAAACAATTATAGAAAGAATACTTATTTTGAAGCAATATTTAATTTATTTAATAATAAAGGATATAATACATTTAGTGCGCATGATTATACAGAACATTATTATTATAGAAATGAAATTCATACTAATATGGGAAGTAATGCTTATTATGGAGTTGAAAAACTTGGTATAGAATATTCTAGTATTTATAAAAATTGGGCTAGTGATGAAGATTTTATGAATAAAGTATTAGAACCTATAGATAATGTTGATAATAAAAATTTTATGGCATGGTTAACAACTGTATCAAGTCATCAACCTTATTATTATTCTTCAATTGAAGGTGATAAATATCTAAGTTTGTATGAAGATATGGATATAAGAACAGATTTAAAAAGATACAAATCTAAATTAAAAATATTAGATAATGCACTTGGAATATTACTTGATGGATTAGAGGAAAAGGGTATATTAGATGATACTGTTATAGTAATGTATGGGGATCATTATCCTTATGGATTATCAACAGATACAATTAATACTGTTTTAGATTATGATACAAATGTAGACTATGAAAATGAAAGAGTTCCATTTGTTATATATAATACTGATATTGATAGTAAAGAATTTGAAAGTTACACATCATATATTAATATACTTCCTACTGTTGCAAATCTATTTGATTTAGATTATGATCCAAGGCTTTATATGGGGAGTGACTTATTAAGTAAGGACTATGAATCTATTGTTGTTTTTGCTGACGGAAGTTGGAAAAATGAATATGCATACTATAACGCAAGTAGAAGTAATATAGAATATTATACTGATAAAACTTATACAATTGAAGAATTACAAAATATTAATAATAAAATTGATTTAAAAATTAAAATGAGTAGTTTGGCAATTAAAAATAATTACTTTAATTACTTATATAATTCATTAAATGGAAATGTTATGAATAAAGTAGATAAGATTGATAATAAACAAAATGAATCTTAAAAATTGAAGAAAAGTTACAAAATTTTTCTTTTTTTTTAAAAGTTAATGTGCTATAATTAAAATACATTTAAAAAAGGGGAATGTTAATGAGTCAATATTTCACTAATGATGAGAACTTAAAAAGCGAATATAGAAATATAATTTATAAATATAAAGATTATGTATTTAATTTTACTAGTGATTTAGGTGTATTTTCAAAAGATAGAGTAGATTATGCTAGCAAATTACTTGTAGAAAATTATTTTAAAGTAGGTAGAAAAAATGTTAATGTTTTAGATGTTGGTTGTGGTTATGGTTTTATAGGAATAACTATATCTAAAATAATGAATAGTAAAGTTGATATGATAGATGTTAATAAGAGAGCAGTTCATTTGTCTAATTTAAATATAAAAAATATGAATGTTAATGCTATTTCTTTTATTAGCGATATTTATAGTAATATAGATAAAAAGTACGATGTTATAATATCTAACCCACCTATTAGAGCAGGTAAGAAAGTATATATGAATATAATTAATAATGCAGCAAATCATTTGAATGATGATGGAGAGTTTTATTTTGTTATGAATAAAGATCATGGGGCAAAAAATGTAATAGAAAAAATAAAAAACGTTTACGATATAAACGTATTAGATAAAAATAAAGGATTTTTTGTAATTCTTTGTAAAAAGCGTTGACATATTCGTTTTTTATTGATAAAATTTTAAATTGGTGGCGTAGTCTCTTTTTGGGGAGATTACTCTCGAAAAAAATACTAGTATTGGGGTGAACTTGAGTGGCATACAAAGTAGAAAAATTTGGTGACCATAGAGAAAGAAGATCTTTCTCAAAAACATCTAATAAATATGAATTAAAAGATTTATTGGATATTCAAAAAGAATCTTATAAATGGTTCTTGACAGAAGGAATTAAAGAAGTATTTGATGATTTATTTCCTGTAGAAAGTTTCACTGGTAATATATCTCTAAGTTTTAGTGATTATTGTTTTGATGAACCTAGATATGGGGTAAAAGAATCAAAAGAAAGAATGGTAACATATAGTGCTCCATTAAAAGTTAATGCACGTGTTTTCATTAATGAAACAGGTGAAGTTAAAGAACAAGAAGTCTTCCTAGGTGACATGCCTATGATGACAGATGCAGGAACTTTTATAATTAATGGTGTTGAACGTGTTATTGTTTCACAATTAGTAAGAAGTCCATCAATATATTTTAAACGTGAAATAGATAAAAATGGACGACCTGTAGTAAGCGGAGAAATGATACCTAATAAAGGTACATGGTTAGAGTTTGAACTTGACGCAAGAGATGTTATTTATGTAAGAATTGATAGAACTAGAAAAGTAACTGTTACAACACTTTTACGTGCGTTAGGATTATCTAGTGATGAAGAAATTTTAGAAGTGTTTGGGGATAATAGATTTATTAAAAATACTTTAGAAAAGGATAGCACTAGAAATACTGATGAAGCATTAATTGAAATTTATGAAAAATTAAGACCAGGTGAACCTGCAACTCTTGATTCTGCTAAAAACCAATTAATTACACGTTTCTTTGATAAGTTTCGTTATGATTTGGCACGTGTGGGACGTTATAAATTTAATAAGAAATTAAATGTATTAGATCGTTTGCTTGGACAAAAAATAGCTGAAAACATTAAAGATGGTAAAGAAGTTATAGTAAAAAAAGGTACAGTAATTGATAAAGCTATATTAGAAAAAATTAGACCTATATTTCTTAATGGTTATAATTTAAAAACAGTTACTATAAATGAAGAATTAGATGAGTATAATAAAGTTCAAGAAATTCTTGTATATAATAAGAATAATGAAAAAGAAATAATTAAAATAATCGGTAATGATCAAAGTATTGATTCTAGACGTTTAACTATTTCTGATGTATATGGTGCAATTTCATATTATTTGAACTTATTAGATGATATTGGAAATATAGATGAAATAGATCATTTAGCTAATCGTCGTGTTAGACAAGTTGGAGAATTAATCCAAAATCAATTTAGAACTGGTATGGTTCGTATGGAAAGAGTTATACGCGAAAGAATGACAACTCAAGAATTAGATATGGTAACTCCTAAGACATTAATCAATATACGTCCAGTAACAGCTGCTATGAAAGAATTCTTTGGATCAAGTCAGTTATCTAAGTTCATGGATCAAGTTAATCCAATTGCTGAATTAACTGATAAGAGACGTTTATCAAGTCTTGGACCTGGTGGTTTGTCAAGAGATAGAGCTGGTATGGAAGTTCGTGACGTTAACGTATCACATTATGGCAGAATTTGTCCTATTGAATCTCCAGAAGGTGCAAATATCGGACTTATTACTTCTATAGCAAGTTATGCAAAAGTTAATGAATATGGTTTCTTAATGACACCATATAGAAAAGTTGTTGATTGTCATGTAACCGATGAAGTTTTATATTTAACTGCTGATGAAGAAAGTGATTATTATATAAGTCAAGCTACAATTGGAATGGATGATGACAACAATTTAACTGATGAAGAAGTTGTTGCCCGTTTAAATGGAGAAAACGTTATTGTTAAGAAAGAATTAGTCAATTTTATAGACGTTGCTCCAAGTCAAGTTGTATCTATTACAACAAGTTGCATACCTTTCTTAGATCATGATGATGCTCATAGAGCATTAATGGGATCTAACATGCAACGTCAAGCAGTACCACTTTTACAAAGTCAAGCTCCATTTGTTGGAACTGGTGTAGAATATATTGCTGCTAGAGATTCAGGTTCAACTATAGTAGCGAAAGCTGATGGTGTAGTTGAATATGCTGATTCTAAAAAAATTGTTATTAAAAATGCTAAAGATAAAGATGTTTATTATTTAGATAATTTTGAAAGAAGTAATGCAGAAACATGTTTGAATCATAGTCCTATTGTTAATAAAGGTGATAAGGTTCATCGTGGTGAAGTTCTTGCAGACGGTACAAGTACTAATAAAGGAGAACTTGCATTAGGTAAAAATATGACTGTTGCATTTATGACATTTAATGGTTATAACTATGAAGATGCTGTTGTATTAAATGAAAGATTAGTTAAAGATGATGTTTATACATCACTTCATATAGAACATTATGATATTGATTGTCGTGATACTAAATTAGGACCTGAAGAAATTACTCGTGATATTCCAAATGTAAGTGAAGAAGCTCGTAAGAATTTAGATGCTAATGGTATTATACGTATTGGTACAGAAGTTCATGAAGGTGATATACTAGTTGGTAAAGTTACTCCAAAAGGTGTACAAGAATTAACTAGTGAAGAAAAATTATTACATGCCATATTTGGTGAAAAGACTCGTGAAGTTAGAGATACATCACTTCGTGTAGCACATGGCGCAGATGGTATAGTTCATGACGTTAAAATATATACTAAAGAAAATAGTGATGAACTAGCTGCAGGTGTTTCAAAAGTTATAAGAGTTTATATAATTCAAAAACGTAAAATCCAAGTTGGAGATAAAATGTCTGGACGTCACGGAAATAAAGGTGTTATATCACTTATTCTTCCAGAAGAAGATATGCCATATTTGCCAGATGGAACTCCAGTAGATATTGTACTTAATCCACAAGGTGTTCCATCACGTATGAATTTAGGACAAATATTAGAGTTACATTTAGGAATGGCTGCTAAAAAATTAGGTGTTTATTGTGCAACTCCAGTATTCGATGGAGCTACAGTAGAAGATATTCAAGAAATGATGGATGAAGCTGGACTTGATAAAGATGGTAAGACTGTTCTTTATAATGGACGTACTGGTGAACCATTTGAAAATAGAGTAGCAGTTGGTGTCATGTATATGATTAAATTACATCATATGGTAGATGATAAGTTACATGCTCGTTCAACTGGACCTTACTCACTAGTTACACAACAACCATTAGGTGGTAAAGCACAATTTGGTGGACAACGTTTCGGAGAAATGGAAGTTTGGGCATTATATGCATATGGTGCAGCTCATGTTTTACAAGAAATATTAACCATTAAATCTGATGATGTTGTTGGACGTGTTAAAGTTTATGAAGCATTAGTCAAAGGCAAAAATATTAGCCAAGCTGGTGTTCCAGAAAGTTTTAGGGTTTTAATTAAAGAATTCCAAGCTTTAGGATTAGATATATCATTTATTGATAATAATGATCAAATACGTGATATGAATGAACTTGAAGAGGATGATGACGACACTCCTATAACAATTGATGAAATAGATGTTAATAAAGAAATTATTACAAACGTTACTAGTGACGTTGATGATAAAGAAAATATACCTGATGAAGAGAATGAAGAAATAGAAACTACAGATGAAGTTTTTGAAGGAAATCCTACTGATGAGGAATTAGAAGCTATATCCGAAGGTAAAATAGAAGGGGATGAAATTTAATGTTAGAAGTAAATAATTTTAAAGGAATAAGAATAGGTATTGCTAGTCCTGATAAAATTAGAAGTTGGTCACATGGTGAAGTAACTAAACCAGAAACAATAAATTATCGTACCCTTAAACCTGAAAGAGATGGTTTATATTGTGAAAAAATCTTTGGACCAACAAAAGACTATGAATGTAGTTGTGGTAAATATAAAAGATTAAGATATAAAAATGTTATATGTGATAGATGTGGTGTAGAAGTAACTCGTTCTAAAGTACGTCGTGAACGTATGGGTCACATTGAGCTTGCTTCTCCATGCTCACATATTTGGTTCTTTAAAGGTGTTCCTTCTAAAATGGGACTTGTACTTGATATGAGTCCAAGAGATTTGGAAGAAGTATTATATTTTGTTAGTTACGTTGTAATTAATCCGGGGAATGCACCTTTAGAAAAAAAACAAACATTATCTGATAAAGAATACAGAGCTTATTATGAAAAATATGGTAGTGACTTTGAAGTTGGGATGGGTGCTGAGGCTATCCAAAAATTATTAAAAGAAGTTGATATCGATAAAGAAGTTGAAGATTTACGTAAAGAATTGGATGGCGCTACTGGACAAAAACGTATAAGACTTGTTAAACGTTTAGATTGTTTAGTATCATTCCAAGAAAGTGGTAATCGTCCTGAATGGATGGTATTAGATGTTATACCTGTAATACCTCCTGAACTTCGTCCTATGATTCAACTTGATGGTGGACGTTTTGCTACAAGTGATTTAAATGATTTATATAGAAGAATTATTAATAGAAATAATCGTTTAAAGAAATTATTAGAACTTGGTGCTCCATCAATTATTGTTCAAAATGAAAAACGTATGCTTCAAGAAGCAGTTGATACATTATTTGATAACGGTAGACGTGGAAGAAGTGTTACTGCTGCTGGTAATAGACCTTTAAAATCTTTATCTAGTATGTTAAAGGGTAAACAAGGACGTTTCCGTCAAAACTTATTAGGTAAACGTGTTGATTATTCTGGGCGTTCAGTTATTGTTGTTGGACCAAATTTAAAAATGTATCAATGTGGTATTCCAAAAGAAATGGCTCTTGAATTATTTAAACCACATGTAATTAATGGATTAGTATCTCGTGGATTAGCTCATAATATTAAAGGTGCTAAAAAGTTAATCGATACTAGAAATGAATGTGTTTGGGATATAGTAGAAGATGTTATAACAGAACATCCTGTAATGTTAAACCGTGCCCCAACACTACATAGATTAGGTATTCAAGCGTTTGAACCTAAATTAGTTGGTGGTAAGGCTATTAGACTTCATCCACTCGTTTGTGCAGCATTCAATGCTGACTTCGATGGAGACCAAATGGCAGTACACGTACCTTTAAGTGAAGAGGCAAAAGCAGAAGCTAGAATTCTTATGTTAGGCGCTAATAATATTTTATCCCCAAAAGATGGAAAACCTATTGTTACACCAAGTCAAGATATGGTTTTAGGAAATTATTATATTACCATTGAAGAGGCTGGACTTCCTAATGAAGGTAAAGTATATAAAAATAGTAATGAAGCAATTATGGCCTATGAAAGAAGAGAAATTACTTTACACACAAGAATAGCAGTTCCTGTTAATTCATTTAAACATAGAATATTTATAGATGATGTAAAAGACAAATATTTAGTTACTACTGCTGGTAAATTAATATTCAATGAAATATTACCAGATACTTTCCCATATATGAACGAACCTACTAAAGAAAATATTAGTGGTATTACCCCAATGAAATACTTTATAAATATGGGTGAAAATATTCCAGAAGTAATTAAAGAAATGCCTTTAGTAAAACCTTTTGATAAAAAGATTTTACAAAATATAATTGCTCAAATATTTAAATTATATAAAACTACTGAAACAAGTATTATGCTTGATAAGTTAAAAGATTTAGGATTTAAATATAGTACTTTAGCTGGTATTACTGTATCATTATCTGATATAGTTGTAGATAGTTCTAAACAAGAATTTATTGATGCAGGCCATGCTAAGGTAGATAAAATTAATAAACAATTCTCTCGTGGTTTAATTACTGAAGAAGAAAGATATACAAGTGTATGTACTGTATGGAATAATGTTAAAGATCAAGTTAAAAATAAATTAAGTGATATTGCTAAAGCTGATTTACATAATCCAGTATTTATGATGATGAATTCTGGTGCTCGTGGTAGTGCCGATCAGTTCTGTCAAATGGCTGGTATGCGTGGATTGATGGCTAAACCAGATGGATCTTCTGTGGAAATTCCAATATTATCAAGTTTACGTGATGGACTTTCTGTTAACGAATTCTTCTTAGGTACACATGGTGCCAGAAAAGGTGATACAGATACAGCATTACGTACAGCAGACTCTGGATACTTAACTCGTCGTTTGGTTGACGTTTCACAAGATATAATTGTTAAAGATGAAGATTGTGGTTGTGTATCTGGATTAGTTGTTAAAGATTTAATAAATGATAAAGATGGTAGCGTAGTTGAACCGCTTGCTGAAAGATTATTAGGTAGATTTACTGCTAAACCTATATTAAATCCAGAAACCAAAGAAATTATTGTTGATAAAGATGTTTTATTAAATGAAAGTATGGTTTCTAAAATAGAAAAAGCTGGTGTTAAAGAAGTAGAAATTAGAAGTATCTTAACATGTAAGAGCCCTAATGGAGTTTGTCAAAAATGTTATGGTAGAAACTTAGCTACTGGAAACTTAGTTGAAACTGGTGAGGCTGTTGGTATAATGGCTGCCCAATCAATTGGTGAACCAGGTACACAGCTTACAATGCGTACATTCCACTCTGGTGGTGTTGCTGGTGGAGAAGACATTACTCAAGGTCTTCCACGTGTTGAAGAATTATTTGAAGCACGTAATCCAAAAGGTAAAGCAACAATATCCGAAATAACTGGTACAGTTTCATTAATAGAAGATGTTAATGGTAAATGGAAAGTTGTTGTTGAAAATAAAACAGAAGCTAGAGACCATATAACAAGTTATGGAGCTAAACTTAATGTAGAAGTAGGGGATGAAGTAAGTGCTGGAGATAAACTTACTCAAGGTACTATTTCTCCAAAAGAATTACTTGCTGTAACAGATCCTATAACTACACAAGAATATATATTAACTGAAATTCAAAAAGCTTATAAATCACAAGGTGTTGATATTTCAGATAAACATGTTGAAATTATTGCTAGTCGTATGATAAATAAAATGAAAGTTGTAGACGAAGGTGATACTGACTTAGTTGCTGGTTTAACAGTAAGTATTAGAGAATTCACTGAAAGAAATAAAAAAGTATTACTTGAAGGTGGAGTTCCAGCTACTGGAAGACCAATAATACTTGGTATTACAAAATCTTCTCTAGAAACTGATTCATTCTTATCAGCTGCATCATTCCAAGAAACTACAAGAGTTTTAACAGATGCTGCCATAAAAGGTAAAATTGATCATTTAACTGGTTTAAAAGAAAATGTTATAATTGGTAAATTAATACCTGCAGGTACTGGTGCTAAACAATATAGTGATATTACAATAGAACTTGAAAAAAATCTTATGGATGATGAACCCAGTGAAATATTAGAAAATGAATTTTTAGATAATAATTCTAATGATTTAGAAAACGAATTAGTTGATGCAGAAGTAGAAACTAATATAAATATTGAAGAAGCTTAGTGCTTCTTTTTCGTTGTATATAAAAGACTTGCATTTTTTAAAAAAGTGTGTATAATAGTAACCAAAAAAGGAGATATATTATGAAAAAAATAAGTTTATTTATTTTAACTATCCTAACTATTTTAGGATTTACATCTAATGTAGAAGCATATAGTTATTCATCTATTACTGCTAATAGAAGTGGTGATAAGTATGAATATGTTAGTGGATTACCAATTTATTATAATACTGCTAACGGATATAATATTTATGTATTAAATAGTGACACATATTTTGATACATATACTAGTTTAACTGATCCAGTAGAAGTGAATGATGGATTTAGTTATATAATTAATAATAATAACGTAACTAGTAGTAGTTATAGAAATTATTATATTGCTCAAGTTGCTGTACTTTGGTATCAAGATTATTTAAATGGCAATGACGCCAATATATCATCAAATATAAAAAATGATATTATAAATAATGCAATAGGAGATACGGTTAAAACTAATATCAATAAATTAGTTAATAACGCTAAATCTTATAGTAATAATGAAGTTATAAAATTTATAGACAAAAATGTTACATTTACTAGAAATGATAATTATTATTATTCAAATGTAATAAATGTTGAAACATATAATTTAAGAAGTACACCAAGTGTTAGATTATATAATGCTCCAACAAATGCTACAATAGTAAATAATACTGTAGTTAGTAATGGTACTGGTTCATTCCAAATAAGAATACCATCATCAAGTTTTAATAGTATTACTGAAAAAGATTTTGAATTATATATAACTGGTTCAACAAATAATACTAAATTATACAAATATACTAATTATGGTTATACACCTGTTATATATTCAAGAAGTGTAAGTAGTAATTATGAAAATGTAGAAGCTAGTATACCAATACATATATCTGGTATCGATAGAACTAATGTCAGAATTCATATATTAAATAGTGATGAAGAATATTTAAGAAATTTAAAATATTATATATATAGTGGAGATTGTACAAAAAGTACATGTTATACTGATAATTTAATTACTTCATTTACAACAAATAATAATTATATATCATTAAATAATACATTAAATGCAGGTACATATACATTGGTAAATAAATCTAGTAATAATAATTATAATTTACCAAATAAAACTAAATTTACTATAGAAAATGTTACTAGTGTACAAGACGTAACTGTTAAAGAAGGTATGGATTATGATGGAGATATATTAAATGATTCAAGTAGAAAAATTAATATAGTTAATAAATTAAATGATTATAATAACGAAATAAAGATATATACTACATCTAATTATTTACAAACATCTTATAGAAGTAGTGAAACAAATAAGTCTATATATTTAACTGAAGGTACTTATTATATTGTTGATTCTAAAAATAAATTAGATAAATTATATTTTAAAATAACTAGTGATGGTAGATTACAAGTTAAATATAACAATGATTATGTTTTTGCAGATTATATTACTTTAGATAGAAATGATTATAATGATAGTTTAACTGATAAAGATGAAGTAATATATGATGAAGATAGTGATACTTATTATGTTGATGGTGTTGATGAAATAATAGTAGAACAAAATGTAGATACTGAAATAGAGTGGTTAAGTAATATTATAGATTGTCCTATAACTAGTTTAAATGAAACTATTAAATATGTTGTTGGTGCATGTATTATTGCATTAGGTTCATATTTCTTAATAAAAAATGTCAAGAGAACTAAAAATAACAATTAGTATTATAATTGTAATAATCGGTATAATTGTTTTAGCATCTGAATATTTTAATTCAAAAAAAATTGCTGTATATGATTATATGAATGAATTATATTATAATGTGAGTGATGCTAATCCAGAAGAAATTAATAATGATATAGAAGAGAATAATGAGGAAAAAGATAGTGAAGAAACTAGTTATAAGTTTGATATAAAAGAAGAAGAAAGTATATATATAGGTTATTTATCAATACCTGATATAAATTTAAAAAAAGGATTTACTACGAAAGAGAGCAAATATAATAATATAAGTAAAAATATAGAAATATTATCTGCATCAGATTATCCTGATAAAGAAAATGGAAATGTTATATTTGCTGCTCATTCGGGAAATTCTAGTGTATCATACTTTAATAAATTATATTTATTAAATAAAGGTGCACTTGTTTACATTACATATGATAATGTAAATTATACTTATAGAATAACTGATATTTATACAGTTAATAAAAGTGGTACAGTAGAAGTTAGAAGTAATAAAGATAAATCCAATATAACGCTAATAACTTGTACTAAGAATGATAATACTACTCAAACTGTATACTTAGGTGAACTTATAAGTAAAGAATAAGAGGTGGTTTTATGGTTGATACTACTTTATTAGATAAATTAAATTTAATATATAAATTCTTATCTGATAAATCAATTATTACGTTAATAATATTATTAATAATAGTAATATTATTAGATTTTACATATGGAAATAATAATAAACAAACTAAAATTATGTATATTATAATATTATCTTTAATATTAATATATGGATTATTTGAATATTATAAACCATTATTAAATATATTTGATACTTACATAACATATTTATTTAAATTAACTTATTTTCCATCAATAATAGATTATATGAGTATGATATTTATTACAATATTTATTGAGATATATTCTATAAAAAAATTAAGTAAAGTACAAAAGAATATAAATATATGGGTAAGTTTTATTATAGAAGTACTGTTTGTTATAAATGTTATTGCATTAAAAAATATAAATATTGATTTAAATAGTATAACTTCTATATATGAAAATGATTTATTATTAAGTATATTTCAAGTAAGTAGTATAATATTTATGATATGGATTATATTTAATTTATTAACTTATTTAATTAAATCATTTGTAAATAGTAGAATAGAAATGCCTAAATTAAATGATAATTATGAGTAAGAATAACTTTATATAGTTATTTCTTTTAAATATAAATTATTTTGTTTGCTATCCTAAATAACTTGTGATATACTTAAATAGTAAAATCATAGGAGGATAAAAGTTATGGCATTTGAAGGAATAAAAAAAGCTTTATTTGATGATGGAGATAATACAAAAAACGCTGTAGAAGATAATTTCTATGCAGTTAGCAATAAACAATTAAAAGAAGAAGAAAGTAAAAATGGAAGTAAAATGATACTTGTTGAACCTAGAGCATATTCAGAAAGTCAACAAATAGCAGATTATTTAAAATCTAGAAATACTGTTGTAGTTAATCTTAAAAGAGTAACATCAGATCAAGCTAAGAGATTAATAGATTTTTTAACTGGATGTATTTATGCGATAGGTGGATCGTTACAAAAATTAGGTAATGGAATATATCTTTGTACACCAAATAATGTAAATGTACAAGGTAAAATGAGTGATAATGATAAAGAAGAAAAAGCTAAGACTAAATATGATAGTGAAATAGATTTCTAAAAAATAATTAGGGTGTGATTATATGGAAAAATTTAGTACTTCTTTTAGTGGATATAAAAAAGAAGAAGTTAATAAATTTATAGATGATGTTATTAAAGAAGTAGAAAATATGATTAATAACATGAAATCTAAAGATTTAGAGATAGAAAAATTAAAGAGTGAATTAGAACATTATAAAAATTTAGAAAGCACATTTAATAGAGCACTTTTACTAGCGGAAGATTCTGGACAACAAATAAGAAATACAGCAAGAAATGAATCACAACATATAATAGAAGATGCTAGACGTAACGCTGATAGAATAATTAATAATGCTTTAATGCAAGCTGATAATACTAAAAGAGATGCTGAAAGATTAAAAAGAAATATAATTATATTTAAAAGAAGATTAAGAGATATATTAGAAAATCAAATGAATTTAGTTGATGATATAGATAGATTAGACATAAACGAATAAGTTTATGTTTTATTAATATTGGAGTTAATATGGGTATAGATAATATAAAGAGTCCTAATGAATTATATAATTATATGAATAAAAATATTAAATATGGTTTTGTAGATAATAATGGTTATATTTATGATACTTCACTTAAAACATTTGAAAATGATTTAATAAATAAATGGATATATAGGGAACCAAAATATATAATTGACAATAAATATGGTATTTGTTTTGATCAAGTTTTGTTAGAGAGTAATTGGTTTAAAAATAATAATTATGTATTTAAAACGTATTTTATTATTTTTGAATTACCTTATATTAATAATTATAGTACACATACTTTTTTAGTTTATGAGGATAATGGATATTGGTATTATTTTGAAAATGCTGATTTTAAAAATAGAGGTATTTATAAGTATAATAATATAAATGACATAATAAAATATAGAATTAGAGAACATATAAAAGATAATAAATTAAAAGGATTAAAAAAAGAAGAAATCAAATATTTAAAAGTTTATGAATATAAAAATATTCCATATAATTTAAAATTTGTAGATTATATAAATGAAATAATAAATAATGGTATAGAGTATAAGATAAAATAATTAATATATTTTGTCGAAAGCATTTTAAAAACAATTAATATATAGTATTATAGTTTATAAAATAATTTATTATTTAAAATTATTTTATTATTTGATACTATAGTAAGTAGTGGTGATAATATGAATTATATAAAAGGAAAATATAAACAATCTATATATAAAAGTGATGTTGGATATAATGTTGGATTATTTAAAATAAGTGAAACTAATGATCCAGAAATGGAAGACTTTATAAAAAAAACTATTACTTTTACTGGATATTTTGATACATTAAATACAGATGATGTTTATGTAATGTATGGTAGTTTAGTATATCATGATAGATATGGATATCAATATAGTGTTGCATCTTATGAAAAAGTAGTTCCTACTGGAAAAGATGCTATTATTGAATTTTTAACTAGTTCTTTAATAAAAGGTTGTGGAGAAAAAACTGCAGAGAAGATAGTTGATATATTAGGAGATAATGCAATAGAAAAAATAAAAGAAGATAAAACATCACTAGACTTAATACCTAAATTATCAGACACTAAAAAAACGAGTATATATAATTCAATACTTAAATATTATCAATCTAATGAAACAATAATTAAATTAAAAGAATATGGTTTTAGTATAAAAGATAGTATGAAGTTAATTAATATATATGGTAATGGAATACTTAATATAGTAGAAAATAATATATATAGTTTAATTAGTGATATAGATTTTAAAACATTAGATAAAATATATTTAGGAATACATAAAGAAACTACTAATTTAAGAATTTTAGCTTGTATTGTTGAAGTAATGAAAAGAATTACATTTAATAGTGGAGATACATATTCTTATAAAGATGAAATTATAAAAAGTTTATATGATGAATTTAATATTAACATAAATAGTGATGAATATTTTAGTATGTTATCTAATGAAAATAAGATAGTTATTATTGATAATAAATATTATTTAAAAGAGTATTATGATGCAGAATGTGATATAGTTAAGAAATTAAATGAAATAAATAATAATAAAATAAATATAGAAAAGAATTTAACTAAGTATTTAGAAAAAATAGAGAATGATTTTGAAATAAAATATAATGAGGAACAAAAGAATGCTATTAAAAGTATTTTTGATAGCAATATAGTAATTATTACTGGTGGACCTGGTACAGGTAAAACAACTATTATAAAAGGAATATTAGAACTATATAAAAGAGTATTTAAGTATTCTAATGATGGAATGAATATGAGAGTTTCATTAATAGCACCTACTGGTAGAGCTAGCAAAAGAATGAGTGAGACTACTAAATATGGTGCTAGTACAATACATAGATATTTAAAATGGAATAAAGAAACTAATACATTTAGTATGAATGAATTTAATAAAACTAATGAAGAATTAATTATAGTAGATGAAACTAGTATGATAGATACAGTACTTTTTGATAGTTTACTGAAAGCTATTAGAAAGAATGTTAAATTAGTTTTAGTAGGTGATGAGCATCAATTACCTAGTGTTTCACCTGGACTTATATTAAATGATTTAATAAATACTAATAAATTTAAACATATAAAATTAAATAATATTTATAGACAAAGTAATAATTCTTATATACCTATACTTGCTAAAGAAATTAAAAGTAAAAGTTTAACAGATTATTTAGATAAAAAAGATGATTATAATTTTATAGAATGTAATACTAGAAGTATAAAAGATTTAATAGTTGATATTGCTAATAAGTCTTTGAAAAAGGGATTAGATGAAAATAGTTTACAGATACTTGCTCCTATGTATAAAGGTGAGATTGGTATAGATAATTTAAATGTTATACTTCAAAATATATTTAATCCACATAGTAATCATTTAAAAGAGGTTGTAATTGGTACTATAATTTATAGAGTTAATGATAAAGTATTAAATTTAGCAAATGATGTAGATAAAGGAATATATAATGGAGATATTGGTTTTATATATGATATAGATATTAATAGTAAGAGTGATTTTATTAAAGTTAATTTTGATAATAATATAGTTTCTTTTAAAAGAGAAGAATTAATAAGTATAAAGCATGCTTATGCTATCACTATACATAAAGCACAGGGTAGTGAATTTGATAACGTTATTATGCCTATTAGTAAAACGTATAATAAGATGCTATATAATAAATTAATATATACTGGAGTATCTCGTGCTAAAAATAGTTTAGTTATTATAGGTAGTAGTGAAGCTTTTAATTATTCTGTTAATAATGATTATAGTGAAGTAAGAAAAACTTCTTTAGTTGATATGTTTATGAATAAAAAATAAATAACTAAACATAATACTACTAAAGGAGAGATTTATATATGAAAGCATTTGGAAAAACTATGATTACAATGGGTGTTATGGCTGGTCTTGGTACTGGCGCTTACTTTTATTTAAAGAATAATAAAAAAGCTTTAAATCAAATTAAAATGACTTATAATTATGAAAAATAAAATATACTAAAGAAAGTTAGTATATTTTTTTACAATTTTTAAGAAATTATATATGTATAATAATATAGAAAAAAGTGTTGACAAAATATAATTTGATATGTTAGTATTTAATTGCATGAGATTACTTGTGCATAAAAAGCGGTGTACCCAGCCAATAAATTGGGAGTTGAAAAAGCGGTGTACCCAGCCAATAAATGGGAGTTGAAAAAGCGGTGTACCCAGCCATTAAATTGGGAGTTGAAAAAGTGATTAGAGATTTAGCTCTAATCTTTTGTTGTTTTTAGGGAAAAAACAAAAATTTAAAAATGGAGGGTTTGTAATGATAAAAAATTTAAAATTAGTAAAAGTTGAAACTAAATATTGTGATTATTTGAGAAAGTTTGATAAAAGGGTAGCATATAATAAATATTCTAAAGAATTAAGACCATTTATTGGAATATTTGTAATTTTAAATTGTTAGAAGATAAATGTCTAGAATATAATAAATGATGTAAAATATACTTTTTTTCTTAATTTAATAACGATATTATAAAAATATATGGTATAATTGTTTGTATCGAGGAGAATGTTTATGAAAGATAATAAAAATATAACAAGTAGAGATGTAGATTTTGCTAAATGGTATAATGATGTAATTAGAGAAGCTGATTTAGTAGATTATTCAAGTGTTAAAGGAAGTATGATTATAAGACCTTATGGTTATGCTATTTGGGAAAAAATGGTTGAAGTATTAGACAAAAAATTTAAAGAAACTGGTCACGTTAATGTACAGATGCCAATGTTTATACCTGAATCTTTATTGAATATAGAAAAAGATCATGTAGAAGGATTTGCTCCTGAGGTTGCTTGGGTGACTCATGGTGGAATTAATAAATTAGATGAAAGAATGTGCGTTAGACCTACAAGTGAAGTATTATTTTGCGACCATTATAAAAAAATTATAAAAAGTTATAGGGATTTGCCAGTTTTATATAATCAATGGTGTACAATAGTAAGATGGGAAAAAGAAACTAGACCATTTTTAAGAAGTCGTGAAATATTATGGCAAGAAGGTCATACTATGCATGCTACTGAAAAAGAAGCTAGAGAAGAAACTATTCGTATGTTAAAAGTATATGAAGATTTTCAAAAAAATTATTTAGCGATGCCTGTTATAGTTGGTAAAAAAAGTGAGAAAGAAAAATTTGCTGGAGCAGAAGAAACTTATACTATTGAAGCAATGATGTATAATGGAGTAGCACTTCAAAATGGAACTAGTCATTATTTTGGACAAGGTTTTGCGAAAGCTTTTGATATTAAATTTTTAAATAAAGAAAATAAATTAGAAAATCCATATCAAACTAGTTGGGGAGTATCAACACGTATGATAGGTGGTTTGATAATGACACATAGTGATGATTATGGGCTTGTTTTACCTCCAAACATTGCTCCTGTTAAAATATCAATTATACCTATTAAAGAAACTGAAGAAGTATTAACAACAGTAAAATATTTTGAAGACGGATTAAAATCTAATGATATAACTTATGTTACTGATAATAGTGATAAATCTCCAGGATTTAAATTTGCTAATAGTGAAGTAAAAGGATATCCAATTAGAATAGAAATTGGACCTAGGGATTTAGAAAATAATTTAGTGACATTAGTAAGACGTGATACAAGAGAAAAAATTGTTGTAGAAAAAAGTGATGCTATAAATAAAATAAAAGAATTATTAATCGAAATACAACATAATTTATATAATAGGGCTTTAGAAAGACGTAATAGTATGTTATATAATAACGTTAGTACTTATGAAGAACTTAGTGATATTGCTAAGAATAAACCTGGATTTGCACTTGTTAATTGGTGTGGTAAAACAGAATGTGAAGATAAAATAAAGGATGATCTAGGGTTAAAGTCACGTTGTATGCCAGAAGGTATGACAGATACTGATGGATGTTGTGTTGTTTGTGGTAAGGAGGCAGTTACTAAAATATATTTTGGTAAACAATATTAAGTTAACAAAAAAAGGTTGACATAGTAATAATTTATAGTATAATAGTATTTAGTTAAGGAGGAACGAAAATGGCTGTTAAATTAAGACTTAAAAGAATGGGTTCTAAACAAAAACCTTTTTATAGAATAGTTGCTGCTGATTCAAGAAGTCCAAGAGATGGTAGATTTATTGAAACAGTTGGTACTTACAATCCAATTTTAAAAGATAATAATATTACTGTAGATGAAGAAAAAGTATCTAAATGGATAAATAATGGTGCTCAACCCACTGATACAGTTAAAAACTTATTAACTAAAGTTGGTGTATGGGCTAAGATTAAGAATACTAAAAAAGAAGGTAAATAAATATGATTGAAGAATTAAAAACATTTACTCTAGAATTAGTAAAAAGTTTAACTAGTGAACCTGATTTAGTTAAAGTACAAGATTTTCAAGATGAAGAAGAAAATCCAATAATTGAAATTATGGTTAGCGATGTAGATATGGGAAAAGTAATAGGTAAAAGTGGTAAAACTGCTAAAGCACTTAGAACTTTAATCCAAGCAACCGCATATAATAAAGGAATAAAAAGAGTTAAAATTAATATAGATTCATTTTAATTCTTTTTTTCTTAAGGAGTGTATTCTATGAAAGAATTTGATTATTTCAAAAAAATAATGTCGTTTAATAGTAAAAAAGATTTATATAATAATTATTTTTGTTGGATATATCCATTTACAAATGAAAATATAAAAGGATATTATGAATTATTTGATTTTGAAGATAAAGATATTTTATGTGTTACTTCTAGTGGTGATCATGTGATAAATAGTATATTTAAAGGTGCAAAAAATATAGATGCGTTTGATCAAAATATTTTATCAAAATATTATACTGAATTAAAAATTGGTGCAATAAAAACTTTATCATTAGAAGAATTTATTAATTTTTTCTATAATAAATGTCAATTTTCTATTTCAAATAATTATTATAATAAAGATTATTATAAAATAATAAGGAATGTTTTGAAAAAAGATGTTTGTTTATTTTGGGATAATGTTTTTTCTACTTATACTTCCAAAGAGTTATATAAATCTTTTATATTTACAGATGATTTTTTAAATTTAAAAACTTTAAAAAAAGTTAATTATTATTTAAATAGTAAAAATTATAATAAATTAAAAAATATAATAGATGATGTTAATATAAATTATTATGATTTAGATATAAAAGAAATATCTAATATGAAAAAACAATATGATTTAATATTTCTTTCTAATATATCTAGTTATTTAGAGAAAGTATATGATACTAATGATGAGAGAGTCTATTTATATAAATTTAAGTATTTATTAAATAGTTTAAAATCAAATAATATAGTTTTTGCATATTTGTATTCTAATTTAATATCATCTAATAGTGGGATATATAATTTTAAATTAGTAAATAATATTATTGGTAAATATTCTATTATTGATGTTATAAGTGCAGAATATTATGATAGTCCTATAATATGTTCATTATTTAATAATAAAAGTGATAAAGTTTTGGTAAAAAAATAAGAGAGTTAGTTAAATCTAATTCTCTTATTTATATGCTTCTTCTTTAATTAATTCTATATTTGCTTTCATTAAAGTTGTATAATCATCTTTATTATTTCTTTCTTCATTAGTTAAAGTTGTTAAAGTATTAAATACTTTTGTTTCTGCTCCAGCATCAACTATAGATTTTATAGTTTCTGGTAAATTATTTTCTTCTTCTGGAGTAATAAAAATATAACTATTTTCTTTAGAAGATATTAAGTTTTTTGCTCTATTTATTGTGTCATTATTTAAATTTTCTGTATCTTCTAAACTAATAACTTCAAATCCAAAATTTTCTAAAAATTTAAAATAATCTTTTGATACTATTAACGTATTATATTTACCATTTTGACTTATTAATTTTAGTGTAGTTTCAAATTCTGATAAAGTAACTTTTAATTTGTCATAATTTGCATCTATATCTTTTTTTATTATTGTACTTTTTATATATTGATGTAAACCATTTTTTACATTTTGCGCTATCATTAAATAATTAGTAGGATTTAACCATAATTCTTCATAAGAATATTTAATTGATAAACCTTCAGATACGTCTATTATTTTTAATCTGCTATTTTTATTTACAAAATCAGCTGCAATTTGCTTTTCATCTGTTAAACCATTATATACAAATAAATCTTGTTTAGAATATTTTCTAGCTTTCTTATTTGACAACTTATATGTTTTAATATCTGTTCCATCTGGATATATAGATTTAATCTCACTATTATATCCATATAACTCATTCATCACATATTCTATAGGATATGTTGTAGTTACAATAGATGCATTATCGAGTTCTTCTGATTTAAAACATCCTGTTAATAATAAACTTAGAATACTTACAAATAATATTTTTTTTAAATTTTTCATAATTAAAATTCCTTTCATAAATCAAATCCACTTTTTCCAAATGGATGACATCTTAATATTCTTCTTATACCAAGTAAAGTACCTTTTATAAAACCTTTTTCCGTTATTTTAATTTTCATGTATTCACTACAAGTTGGAACAAACCTACACATTTTGTGTGAATGAAGTGGAGTAGATTGATATAAATTAATTAACTTTATTGCTATTTTCTTCATATTATTATTTTACTATACTTTTTTAATTATGTAAAACTAATTTTTTTTCTTCTTGTAAATCGTTGTTGATGTTTGTTATTGCAACACCTAATGCATGTTTTTTATCAATATCATTTGGTAGACAATCTGTTATATCTTTATTGTCTAATAATTTGTCAGCAATTTCTTTTGCGTTTAATAAATTATTTTTAGTATCATAATTCAATTTTAATAAATATTCTTTTAAATATTTTAATAATTCTAAATAATTTGAATCTAGATCTTTAATATATTCTTTTTCTCCAATAGATATTATTTCTTTAGTATAATAATCACAATTTATTGGTTTAAAATATTCTATAGTATTTGGATTTATTGCAAGCATAGTATTTACCGAATATTGATTTAAAGATTTATCCGCATAAGAATTTATATATAATAAATCATATAATTTTTTTATTTTATTATAATCTGGTAATTCATATATATATTCATAATCCAATAAACCATACTTTTTTATAGGAGTATCTAATTTTACTGTCATACCTGAATCTTTTAAATTTTTAAAATCGTTTTTGTTATTAATTGATAATAGTTTTACATTATCCCTAAATTTTACTAATGAAGAAGTTTTATTACCTACATATATATCATAATCATAAGGCTTTTCTTCTTCTTCTTCTTTATAAGTTAGCCAATCACAGAAGTTATATGCGTTTTGGTTACTACACCATAAACCTCCTAAAGGTTTAGAGTAATTATATTTTTCATTTATCATATATAAATTTAACCATAATTCTTTTCTAATATTATTTGTACCAAAGTGAAAATATTCTACATCTAATAGATTATTCATGAAAAACACCCCTTAAGTGCTATATATTATATCAAATATATATAAATTTGCAAATATTTTATATAAAAACAATTAATAACTAGATTTTTAATAATAAATTTGGTACTATTTATATGGTGAATAAAGTATGAAATTTTTAAGAGAACTTGGAATAGATATAAAAAATAAAGAACTTTTATATAGAGCATTAACACATACTAGTTATGCTAATGAAAATAATATAGAGAGTTATGAAAGATTAGAATATTTAGGTGATGCTGTTTTAGAACTTATAATGAGTGAATATTTTTATTTGAATACTAATTTAAGTGAAGGTGATATGAGTAAAATAAGAGCAAGTTATGTATGTGAGGCAGCATTATATGAATATGCAAAGCAAATAAATTTAATACCTTATATAAGAGTAGGACATGGAATACATACTGAAAATGAAACTATTATTGCTGATATATTTGAAGCGGTTCTTGCCGTTATATATTTAGATAAAGGTTATCTTGCTGCTAAAGATTATATTTATAAAGTCGTTATACCATATGTGGAAGAAAAGAAGGTATTTTTAAGTGATTATAAATCTCATTTACAAGAAATGGTGCAAACAGAAAAGAAATCCTTAGAATATGAATTAGTTAGTGAGAAAGGTCCAGCACATGATAAAACATTTAAAGTTAATGTTTTGGTAGACGGAATAGTTTTTGGTACTGGAATTGGAAAAAATAAAAAACAAGCTGAACAAAATGCGGCAAAAGATGCAATAAAAAAGGTGGCAAAATAAATGAAGTTATTAAGTATTAAAGCACATGGTTTTAAATCATTTGCAGATAAAATTGAAATCAACTTGACGGGTGGAATAACAGGAATTGTTGGACCTAATGGTAGTGGTAAATCAAATATAGTTGATGCTGTAAAATGGGTTTTAGGAGAACAATCAATAAAAAATTTACGTGGACAAGAACATATGACTGATGTTATATTTAGCGGTAGTAAATCTAGACGTAATATGACTCGAGCTTGGGTTAGTTTAACATTTGATAATACCGATCACTATTTGAAAAGTGATTTTGATATATTAGAAATAAAAAGAGTAGTATATAGTACTGGTGAGAATGAATACTATATAAATAATACAAAAGTAAGACTTAAAGATATAACTGAATTATTTATAGATAGTGGTAGTAGTACTAATTCATTTAGTATAATATCTCAAGGTAAAATTAGTGAAATACTAAGTGGTAAAGTAAGTGATAGAAGAAGCATTATAGAGGAAGCTGCTGGTGTTTTAAAATATAAAAAACATAAAGAAGAAACATTAAGAAAAATAGATAAAGCAAACGATAACATAGAAAAAGTAGATTTGGTTATCAAAGAATTAGTCACTCAATTAGAGCCATTAAAACAAGAAAAAGATGATGCAATAAAATATAAAAGATTAAAAAGTGAACATGATGAATTAGATATAATTTTAACTGGTATAGATTTAAAAACAAGTGAAGAAGTAGTAAAAAATTTAAAAAATGATATAACTAAATTAAATGAAGAAATAAATAATATTGATAGTACTAATTTAAGTGATTCTAGTATTATAGAAAAATTAAAATTAAATAATATAAATATAGATAATAAAATAAATGAATTACAAGAAAAATTAATTAATTTAAATAAAGAAATAAGTGAAGTAGAAAGAGATAGACAAGTTACTATAGAAAGAAAAAAATTTGAAGTAGATGATGTACGTTTACAAAATAATATAATTTCTTTAAAAGAAAAAGAATTAAATATAAAAAAAGATATAGATGTAATTAATCATGAAATTGATACATTAAATAAAGATAAAGATAATATATTAGATAAGTTAAATAATATAAAAGAAAGTCTAAGTATAATAGAAAAAGAAAAAGAAGAATTAAATAATAAATTAAATATAAAAAATTTAAATTTATTAAAAACCAAAAACAAAATAAATATATTAGAAAATAATATTAATAATAATAGTTATTTACCTAGTAGTGTAAGAAATATATTAAGTAGTAAAAGTTTAAAAGGTATACATGATATAGTATTAAATATTATAAAATCTAATGAATTATATAAAGATGCTCTTAATATTGCATTAGGTTATAATTCTAATGTTGTTATAGTAGATAATGAAGAATGTGCTAAAAGAGCAATAGGATATTTAAAAGATAACAAATTAGGTAGATGTACTTTTTATCCACTTAATATAATAAAACCTAAATATGTTAATGAAAATATATTAAATGAAATAAAAAATATGAAAGGTTTTATAAATACATTAGATAATTTAATAGAATATGATGATAAATATAATAATATAATAAGAAATTTATTAGGAAATATAATAGTTGTAGATAATATAGATAATATGAATATTATTGGTAAAAAAATAAATTATTCATATAGAATTGTTACATTATCCGGAGATATATTACATACTGGTGGTAGTATAACTGGTGGTAGTATAAAAACAAATAATAATTTATTATTAGATAGATATGAATTAGAAACAAATAAAAATGAATTAAAAGAAATAGAAAATGATATAAAAATATATGAAGATAAAATAAATAATATTGATATAAAAATAAACGAATTATATAATAATAAATTAATAATAACAGATAATTATAATAATGCTTTAAATAAAATAGATATAAAAAATAAAGATAAAGAAATAAAGAATAGAGAACATAATAATATTATTAATGAAATAAATGGTAATAAAAATTTACTTGATAATAGTATAGATTCTACATTAGATGAATTATTAAATAAATATTATAAATTAAATAGTGATAAAGAAATATTAGAAAGCGATATAAATAAATTAAAAATAGATAAAAATGATATACTTGCTAATATAAGTGAAATAGAAATTAATAATAAAAAAATAAGTAGTAATTATAATAAATTAATAAATAGTTTAAAAGATAAAGAAATAGAATTAAGTAAATATGAAATTAAAATGGATAATAATTTAATTAAATTAAATGAAGAATATCATATAACTTATGATTATATATTAAAAAATTATGATTTAGATATAGATATTAAATCTAGTAATAATAAATTAAATACTATAAAAAAAGAATTATCACTTTTACCAAATATTAATTTAGGTAGTATAGAAGAGTTTGATAGAATTAATGAAAGATTTGAATTTTTAACTAATCAAAAATTAGACTTGGTAGAATCTATTAATAATTTATTAGAAGTAATTAATGAATTAGATGAAACTATGAAAGAAAAATTTATAGATACATTTAATAAAGTTAATATAGAATTTAATAAAGTATTTAAAAAATTATTTAAAGGTGGTATTGGTGAATTACATTTAACAGATCCTGATGATTTACTTAATACTGGTGTTGATATTACTGCATGTCCTCCAGGAAAGACTTTAAAGAGTATTAATTTACTTTCTGGTGGAGAAAAAACTTTAACAGCAATAGCACTTTTATTTGCAATACTTAATATTAGATATGTACCATTTTGTATATTAGACGAAGTAGAAGCAGCACTTGATGAAGCAAATGTTGATATGTTTGGTAATTATATAAAAGAGTATGAAAATAAGACTGAATTTATAATAATTACACATAAGAAACGTACAATGGAATATGCTAATACTTTATATGGTATAACAATGCAAGAAAGTGGTATATCTAAATTAGTTAGTGTAAAGTTAGATGATATAAAATAAATTTTAAATAAATATATTTACAAAAAAATCAAAAAATGCTAATATTTTATTAAGGTAGAAATACCATAAATTATAAACTTAAATTTTTATGATTCATGAAAAAGCTATAAAAACATGTCTCTTTCCCAACCCCCAAAACGTTGGGGGAGGAATATGAAGAAATATGTTTTTTCGTGAGAAAAAAGGAGTGGATAGAATGAGTCGTAAACAAAGAATAATAGTAAGTGTAACTGGTATATTTTTAGTATTATTAATATTAGTAGGACTTACATATGCATACTTTTTAACAAAGATAAAAGGAAATGAAAATAATAAATCTATTAGTGTTACAACAGCAAATCTTTTACTTGAATATGCAGATGTAAATGATGAACTAATAACAGATAGTGCAGTAGAACCAGGAAAAACATGGACAAAAACATTTGTAGCAACTAATAAAGGAAATAAAACTGTTACATATGGAGTAGCACTAGAAAATGTAGTAAATACATTAGAAAGAAAAGAAGATTTAGTATATACATTAGAATGTAAACAATATTCTAAAACGGGATTTAGTATAGATAAAACAAATAAAACTGTTGCTGGAACTATATCTGGAACATGTAATGGAGTAAGTGCAGAAACAACATTCCCATCAATAGGAACAATATTAGTACAAAATAGTATAGAAGATGATAAAGCACAAGTATATACATTAGTAGTAACATATAAAGAAACAAATACAGATCAAAGTGTAGATATGAATAAAACATTTAGTGCAAAAGCAAATATAGTAGATCCAAATACATTTGGAGCATTTGGAAGTGGAACACTTGCCAGTGCAATATATAAAAGTGCAGAAATCGCTACAACAAATAGTGATACAACAAGAACAACAATGGGTTCAACAGTAACAGAATTTACAAGTATAAGTGGAGCAAATGAACATGTACTTAATAATGCACCAGATGATTATGGTACAAGTTATTATTATAGAGGAAATGTATTAGATAATTATGTATCATTTGCAGATAAAACATGGAGAATTGTAAGAATAAATGGAGATGGAAGTGTTAGACTTGTATTAGATGATGTTGCAAAAGATACAAGCGGAAGTGCAATAACAACTAAATTCAATACTAATTCTAATGATAATGCATATGTAGGATATATGTATGGAACACCAGGGAGTACAACATATGACGCAACACACAAGAATATTAATGATAGTACAATAAAAGTAGCAGTAGATAAATGGTATGAAGATAATTTAAAAACAAATTATGCAAACTATTTATCAGACACATTATTCTGTAATGATAAAACTTTAGCATCAAGTTCTATAGGATCTAATAATACTGCATTAGGTTATGGAACAAATACAACATATTATGCATCTATTGAAAGATTACAATATAGTACAGGAACAACAAGTATTACTACAAGTAAACCAACATTCAAATGTGCAGAAAGTGCAACAAATGATTATTCAAGATTTACAGTAAATGTTACAACACTTTCAAATGGAAATAAAACAAATGGTAATTTAAAATATCCAATAGGACTACTATCTGCGGATGAAGCATCATTTGCAGGAGCTTATAAATATAATCAAACAAACAAATCATATTATTTATATAATTCATCTATAACTTCTTCTTGGTGGCTTTCGTCTCCGTACTACTTTGATGGTTCGAATGCGGGCGAGTGGCGCGTTAATGGTTCGTATGGGGGCATCTACAACAACACTGTCTACATCGCTATCGTTTTGCGTCCTAGTATCAATCTAAAGGCTGAATTGCTGGTAGGTGGAGGAGATGGAACTAGTTCAAATCCGTATACTGTAAAGATAAGTTAAGACATGGATAAATGTCAAGAAGGTTAAATAAATGTAAACGAATTAGTAAAAATATTATTAATTCGTTTTTGTATGTGATATAATTTGTAATATAGGAGTGTTGATGATATGAAAAAAATTATTTTATTATGTTTATGTTTAATTACTTTATGTGGGTGTGGTAGAAATAAAGATGAACTTGTAATGGTAACAGAAGCAGGTTTTGCACCATTTGAATACTATGAAAATAATGATATTGTAGGAGTAGATGTAGAAGTTGCAAAAGAAATAGCTAATAGAATGGGTAAAAAATTAGTTATAAAAGATGTTGCTTTTGACTCAATAATAAATGAAGTTAAAAGTGGTAAAGCAGATATAGGTGCTGCGGGAATAAGTTATACTGAAGAAAGAAGTAAACAAGTAGATTTCTCTAATGATTATTTTACTTCTAAAATAGTTGTAATAGTTAAAGATAATGAAAATGAAGCAGATTTTAAAGATTTAAATAACAAAACCATTGCAGTACAACTAGGTAGTACAGCAGATACATATGTTACAAATAACTATAAAAATGCTACAATTACTAGACAAAAGAAATATTTAACTGCTATAGAAGATTTAAAAAATGATAAAGTAGAATGTGTTGTAATGGATGAATTACCTGCTAAAGAAATATTAGAAAAAAATAGTAATTTAAAAATATTAAGTAATGTATTATCTACTGAGAATTATGGTATGGTAGTAAAGAAAAATAATAAAGAATTAATGAATGTAGTAAATGAAGTAATAGAAGAATTAAAGAGTTCTGGGAAAATAGATGAATATGTTTTAAAATATACTAAGTAGGTGAATTATGTTAAGTTGGATTAAAGATACATTATATTATAGTTTAATATATGATGATAGATATAAATATATAATTGAGGGATTATTTAATACTATTTTAATAGCTTTCTTTGCTGTTATATTGGGTATAGTTATAGGTATAATAGTTTCGTTAATAAGGAATTATTATGATAATAATAAAAAATTAAAATTATTAAATTTTATTTCTATATGTTATGTAAATATTATTAGGGGTACACCTGTTATATTACAATTGATGATTATATATTATGTTATATTTAAAAGTGTTAGTATAAATATATTGATTGTTGGAGTACTTGCTTTTGGAATAAATAGTGGTGCTTATGTTTCTGAAATTATTAGGAGTGGTATAAATAGCATAGACAAGGGACAGATGGAAGCAGGATTAAGTCTTGGATTAAAATATGGTACTATTATGAAAAGTATTATATTACCTCAAGCAATTAAGAATATACTACCTGCTTTAGGTAATGAATTTATAACATTATTAAAAGAAACTAGCGTTGGTGCATATATAGGTATAATAGAACTTACTAAGGCTAGTGATATTATTGCATCTCGTACATATGATTATTTTTTTCCACTTATTATTGTAGCATTAATATATTTATCTATGACTTTAACACTTGCTAAACTTATAACTAAGTTAGAAAGGAAGTTTAATAATGTTAGAAGTTAAAAATTTAAATAAAAGTTTTGGTAATAAAAAAGTATTAAAGAAAATTAATTTTAATGTTGAAACTGGTGATAGACTTGCTATTATAGGACCTAGTGGTTGTGGTAAAAGTACTTGTCTTAGATGTTTGAATTTATTAGAAAAACCTACTAATGGAGAAATAATTTTTAAAGATAAAGATATATTAAAAAATAAGAATAATTTAGAAGAAGTAAGAAGACATATAGGTATGGTGTTTCAATCTTTTAATTTATTTGATAATTTAACTGTTTTAGAAAATATTATATTAGCACCTAATAAATTAAACATTATGAGTAGAGATAAAGCAATTAGTGAAGCTAAAGTATTACTTAAAAGATTTAATTTAATAAATAAAATAAATAATTATCCTAAAGAATTATCTGGTGGTGAAAAACAAAGAGTTGCTATTATTAGGACTCTTATTATGAAGCCTGATATAATTTTATTTGATGAACCAACAAGCGCACTAGATCCTGAGATGGTACATGAAGTGGAAGATGTTATTAAATCTATTGCAGATGATGGTATGACTATGATTATTGTTTCTCACGAGATGAAATTTATTAAGAATGTTGCTACTAAAATAATTTACATGAATAGTGGTGAAATAATAGAAACAGGTAGTGTTGATGATATTTTTCTTAATCCTAAAAGTGATAGTTTAAAAAAATTCTTAGGTTTGTTAGATTTATAAATTACAAATTATAATTTTTTGTATTTACATTTGTTTTACAATAAAAATTTAGTATCTGTAAGATTTTATATACAGATATTTTTTATTTGTAATTTTTATAAAAAAAGTTTAAAAAAATGTAATAAAAAAAA